>JBDRLC010000018.1:0-9488 GCA_043813305.1 Candidatus Omnitrophota bacterium
AGCTAAAGCTATAACTTCCTTGGAATCAGTGATAACCAGTATCGAAGCCTCTTCCCCTATAAGACAATCCTCAATAATCACTCTGTTTCCGGCATCGCCAAAAATCCTCTCTTGCATTATAGAATCAAGTGCCTGCTTTGCCTCCTCGACCGTCTTAGTCACAAATACTCCTTTACCCGCGGCTAAACCGTCTGCTTTTAGTACACAGGGGGCTCCTCTCTCCTCAATATATTTTTTTGCTTCCTCGTAATCATCGAAAACTTTAAAATCAGCTGTAGGGATATTATATTTAGCCATCAGTTGCTTGCTAAAAACCTTGCTTGCTTCAAGGCCAGAGGCGGCTTTATTCGGGCCGAAAATCTTTAATTTATACTTCTTAAATTCATCGACGATCCCCATAGAGAGAGGTGCTTCAGGCCCGACCACGGTCAAATCTATCTTTTCCTTCCGGGCGAATTCAATTAATCCCGGTATATTATCCGCCTTGATATCCAGGCATTCTGCGTATCTGGCGATTCCTCCGTTGCCCGGTGCACAAAAAATCTTATCGCATAATTTAGAGTGCGCAATCTTCCACACCAAAGCATCTTCTCTGCCACCCGAACCAATAACTAAAACTCTCATATCATATCTACGCGTTTATTATACTTAACCACTTCTCCTATAACGTAAGACTTCAGTTTAAAGCTAGACAGGTGCGCTAATACCGCCTTTACTGACTTAGGCTCAACTATCAAAACCATACCTATGCCCATATTAAAAGTATGGTACATCTCCCTATCTTCTATATTGCCTCTCTTCTGTATCAGCTTAAATATCTCAGGAACAATCCAGGATTCTTTATCAATGCTAACACCTACACCCTTAGGCACGATACGTGCAAGCTTATCATAGAAGGCTCCGCCTGTAATGTGGGCTATACCTTTAATTACAGGTTCTAGGTTCTGGGTTTTAGGTTCTTGCAATAAAGATAAAATCGGCTTGACGTAAATGCGTGTCGGTCTAAGCAATTCTTTACTCCGGCGCTTTAATTCTTTTAAAGTGAATACTTTCCTTGCTAACGAAAAACCGTTTGAGTGCAAGCCATTAGATTCCAAGCCGATCACTAAATCTGAACACTTTATCTTAGAGCCATCGATGATTTTGCTTTTTTCTACTACGCCAACACAAAAACCGGCAATATCATATTCTCCTCTTTTATAGAAGCCCGGCATCTGGGCGGTTTCCCCCCCGATTAAAGAACAACCTGCTTCCCGGCATCCATTGTTTATACCTCGAATTACACTATAAAGTACCTTTTGATCGATCTTACTATAAGCGATATAATCCAGAAAAAATAAAGGCTCAGCACCACTGCATAAAATATCATTCACATTCATCGCTACGGCATCAATTCCCACTGTATCATGCTTATTAGCAAGATTAGCGATCTTGAGCTTAGTGCCCACTCCGTCGGAGGATGAAACTAAAATCGGATCCTTATATTCTTTGTTGGGGAATCTGAAGAAACTACCGAAGCCGCCAATATCACTTAGAGCTCCCTCCCGATAAGATTTCCTCAGCAAAGGTTTAATCTTATTTTTAAAAAAATTCGCGCTCCTGATATCAACACCACTCTTTTTATAGGTCAGCTTCATATTTATCGCTCCCCCTGTCCACAACAATAAGTTTCCAGCGAAAACTTTCCCTGTCTCTTCTCCTGCTTGATTGGATACTTCCCACTCCAACAGGCAGTACAATAATGATTCTGTGGATATTTCAAACAACCTAACATCCCCTTAAGGCTTAAGTATCCCAGGCTATCTACCCCAAGGTACTCCTTTATTCTTTTTATTGACTTGTATCTATTAGCGATCAGTTCAGATGCCTGATGAAAATCAATACCATAAAAGCAGGGAAAACGATGAGCAGGGCAAGAGATCATTAAATGAACTTCCTTTACTCCCGCACGACGTAAATTACGTACACGGATCCTGGAAGTCGTGCCTCTGACAATCGAATCGTCGACCACTACGATACGTTTACCTTTTAAAACACTCCTCAGTAAGTTGAATTTAACCCGTACTCCTAATTCGCGGATGTTCTGGGCAGGCTGAATAAACGTCCTTCCCACATAGTGATTACGGATGATCCCCATCTCTAAGGGTATTTTTGACTTCTGAGCAAAACCTAAAGCAGCTGAAAAACCTGAATCAGGTACAGGCACTACGAAGTCTGCTTTGACAGGATATTCCTTTGCCAACTGCTCTCCTAATCTACGCCTTACCGAATGTACGGTCTCACCAAACATTATAGAATCAGGCCGGGCAAAATAAACATGCTCAAATGTACAGAAGGCATTCTTTTTTGCAAATCGTAATTCTTTCGGTTTTATCGACTTTAATCCTTTTGCACTGATAAAAACAATCTCTCCCGGCTCAACATCGCGCACGAATTTAGCTTTGATCAGATCAAAAGCACAACTCTCAGATGCCAGGCACCATGCCTTGCCGACCTTACCTAAAACTAAGGGCCTGAAACCCAAAGGATCTCTTATGCCGACGAGGTTACGCTTATCCATCATCAATAAAGAGTAGGCACCTTTAAGTCTTTTTAAAGCATAGATCAAACTCTGCTTTAAATCTTTGGACTTAGCCCTGGCCATCAGATGAATCACGATCTCCGAATCCGTGGTAGTTTGAAATATCGAACCGGTCTTCTCAAGATATTGACGAAGCTGCAATGAATTAACCAGATTTCCGTTGTGGGCAATAGAAATACTCCCCTTGGCATAATCGATTAAAAGCGGCTGGGCATTCTTCAATACGCTTGAACCGGTGGTAGAATAACGTACATGCCCCATAGCCATATTACCTTTAAGTTTACTTAAGACCCGCGGCACAAAGACATCACTTACCAAACCTACATCTTTATGCAGCGAAAGAGTACCTTTATTATTGGCTACGATTCCACAGGCTTCTTGGCCCCGATGCTGCAGAGAATACAATCCTAGATAAGTCAGCCAACTGGCATGGTTATTATTTACAATACCGAATAAACCACAAAATTCTCTTGGTTTTTCTAAATTCACGGCTCCCTGCCCGTCCAACAATACAAACAAAGTTTATCATTTGATAAACCTATGGCTTTGACCATATCAGACAATTTCTGGTATTTGAGCGTACTCACACCTAGATCCTTGGCAATCCATTGTACCATCTTTTTGTATTTTGGGGAATTCTCATCTAAATAAGGACTGATATCTTCTACATCCTTACCTTCTATTGCTCTGATCGCCCTGCGCGCTGCCAGCTCCTTGATGCTGCGTGTGGAATAATTGAACTTACAGGGAAACATTAACGGCGGACAGGCGATCCTCATGTGAATCTGTTTTGCTCCGCACTCCTTTAGTTTTTGAATAGTGTAATTCTTCAGCTGTGTGCCTCTAACAATGGAATCATCGCAAAAAACCATCCGCTTATTCTTAATTATATCTGGAATCGGTATTAACTTCATCTTGGCGATCCGGTCACGTGTTTCCTGAGAAGGAGGGGTATAGCTGCGGTCAAATCCGGGCGTATACTTTACCAACGGCCTTCTGAAGGGAATCTTTGATTTTATGCTATAGCCTATGGCATGCGCTGTGCCAGAATCAGGAATCCCCGCTACCATATCTGCCTTTATCTTATCATTCTGTGC
Source organism: Candidatus Omnitrophota bacterium (assembly GCA_043813305.1). Lineage (GTDB taxonomy): Bacteria > Omnitrophota > Gorgyraeia > Gygaellales > Profunditerraquicolaceae > JAHIZC01. The sequence goes on from JBDRLC010000018.1 coordinate 3,679, forward strand.
CAAAAACCCACCGCATCTTTCCCTGGAGATCTCTACGTTAAGTCCTTCATATGATGAAGCGGGAAAACCGGTATAAACCCACAAGAACGAACAGATCTGATTCTTCCTCTTGCCCCTACGCTTCGATTGCAATCCTGATTTATTTAAAAGCACTATCTCTTCCGGTTGAATATATTTTTTTATCTTAAATCCCAGATTATAAAAGGCTGAAGTCTCTGTGGTAACCGCCCAATCTTTGCCGCGCTTACCGACTACCAACGGCGAATAGCCGTATCTATCCCTGGCTGCATAGATTCCGTCTTTATTTAAAAGCAGCAGGGTACATGAACCCTGGATCTTGGAGAACATATATTCAATACCGTCGATGATATTCTTGCCGCGGATGATCAGCTTAGCTATCAGCTCTACCTGATTCACCCCTGTATCACTTACTTCACTGAAAGACTGTCCCTGTTTATAAAGCTGATTAGTTAACTCATCAGCATTATCGATAAAACCGTTAAAGATAACGGTGAACGGGCCGAATTTAGAATTTATATATATCGGCTGCTCTTCGTTTGCGCTGATTACACCAATACCCATTTTACCCGGCATGGTTTTATAATCGTAGAAGAACTTGGCCTTGAATTGGCTTCCCTTGATATCGTGAATCTTACGCGTTAATTCTTTACCTACCACAGCCAGGCCTGCAAACTCCGTACCTAAATGAGAGTGATAATCTGTTCCGTAGAACAGGTCCTCCCTGCAATCATCCTGTGAAACAACTCCAAAAATACCGCTCATTTATTCCCCCCCTCATAGATGTTTCTTGGCATACTCGACTCCGTTCTGAAAAATTTGTAAACCATCACCTGCTTTTTTATGCTCTAAAGAATTCCAGCGAGGGTGATGCTGGAAATAGATATGTCTTTCAGGATGAGGCATCAGGCCCAAAATCCTTCCGCTATGATCACTTATGCCTGCGATGTTTTCCAGCGAACCATTAGGATTGTAGGGGTATTTGCTCAGGCGCCCGCGGTCATCGCAATACTGAAAAACAACCTGTTTATTTCGCTTTATTCTCGCTAGCACTTTTTTATCCTTTAGGATAAACTTTCCCTCTCCGTGGGCAACCGGAAGGTAGATTATATCAGATAACCCCTTAGTCCAAATACAACCGGATGCTCGATTCTCGATACTTGATACTCGTAAATAAGTCCATCGGTCTTCAAACTTGCCGGAATCATTAATAATCAAACTCGCCTCCTGCTTTAAATCGCTGTTTCCCGGCAGAAGCCCGCTCTTAACCAGGACCTGAAACCCGTTACAGATCCCGATGATTAATTTTTCCTCCTCAAGGAATCTCCTTAACTGATTTCCTAATTTATACCTTAGTTCATTAGCCAGGATCTTACCGGCAGCAATATCATCTCCGTAAGTGAATCCTCCGGGAAGGGCGAGGATTTGATAATCTGAAAGGTCAGCTTTGCCGTCGATAATCCGATTTATGTGTTGCAGCTCAGCACTCGCCCCGACTTTACTAAAAGCAAATGCAGTCTCTGCATCGCAGTTGGTACCGGCAGTTCTTAAAACACAGACTCTAGGCTTTTTCATCCGTTCGACGACGCGCTCCTCTCTTCGCCCGTCGCTTGCTCAGGATGACTCTGAGCGAGCGCAGCGAGTCGAAGAGTCATAAAATTTATTTATTACCCGCACTACGTCTTTAGGCTTATCAACCACGGTAAAGATATTATTAAAATCCTGCTTGCTGATGTTCCCTTTCTTTAATACGGTGTTACGTAACCAATTAAGCATTCCCTTCCAATATTCCCCGTTAAATAAGACTACCGGGAACTTAGGAATCCTCCCTGTTTGAATAAGAGTAATCGCTTCCATAAATTCATCCATAGTCCCGTAGCCTCCCGGTAAGATTACAAAGGCCTTGGCATACTTGACAAACATTACTTTTCTCACAAAGAAATAATGAAAATCCAGAAGTTGATCAACATATTTATTAGGCTTCTGCTCCCGAGGCATCTGGATATTCAGGCCAATAGATTTACCCTTAGCCCTCTTTGCTCCTTTATTCGCCGCCTCCATTGATCCGGGGCCGCTGCCGGTGATAATCGCATATCCTTCTTTTGCTAAAAGGTAGGCAACTTCTTCGGCCAATTTGTAATATTCAGTGCCCCGTTTAGTGCAACTTGAACCAAATATAGAAACTGCTCTTCCCACTTTTGGCAATACTTCAAACCCATCAACAAACTCTGACATGATGCGAAATATCCGCCAGGTATCTTCCTGTGCAAAATCTACCTTCCGCTTTCTTCTTTTCATTTCACCACCTCAATTGAGCAGACAACTTACGGAGTTCAACGACGTAAGTTGTAGGCCGTAGCCGTCTGCGAATTTGACCCCGCTCTTTTGGCGGGACAAAATATGATTCTTCCCTTCGCCAAAAGGGCGGGGTAAGTTCGGACAGATAAGTTATGCTCTCTCACGCTCCATAACTTATGTCCTCACTTACCACCTCAAAGGTTTAAGCCAGGCCTCTTTTAAAATATCAACCTTAGCATTTACACAAATTGCCCCGTCTAAACCACGGACCTTAAATTCCTTTTTAAGATTAACACACCCAATTAAACCAAAAGCAACGCCATTTAATAATTTCTCAAATTTCTTCTGGTTCTTCTTTTCTACCTCTACAATAAATCTAGAATTCGACTCTGAGAATAAAATATAATCATTCCTTTTGGCTGAAAGCTGAGAGCTGAAAGCTGAGAGCTCCTTATACGGTACTTCTGATAAAAAGATATCTATTCCCAACCCGCCGGCGAATGCCATCTCAGCCGCAGCGACCCCAATGCCCCCCTCTGAACAATCGTGCATCGCTTTGATTAATCCCGCAGCAGTTGCTCGGCTTAAGCAATCAAAAGTTTTCTTTGCCTGCTTAGGGAATACTTTCGGAACATTATTGCCGAGAGACCCAAATAAATCATAATAGGCTGACGCACCTAATTCATCAAAGGTTTCACCCACAACATAGATTAAATTTCCCGGTTGCTTTAGGAACATAGAAATTGTTTTATTAACATCCTCCATCACCGAGACCGCAGAGATCAGAAGTGTGCCGGGTATGGAGATAGATTTTTTATTAACCGTGAATTCATTATAAAGGCTATCCTTTCCCGAGATAAAAGGCGTAGCGAACTCCTTAGCAATATCATAACAACCATATGCGCTCCTGACTAACGCTCCTAATCTATCCGGCTTATCAGGATTACCCCAGCAGAAATTATCTAATAACGCTACTTCTTTTAAATTGCCGCCAACAGCAATGATCTGCCGCAGTGCCTCATCTATACAAGAAGCAGCCATCCAATAAGGATCGATAAAGCCGAATCTAAAATTTATTCCGCAGGAAACAATAATCCCCTTTTTAGAATCCAAGACCGGCTTTACTACACTGGCATCAGAGGGGCCGTCATTATTAATACCCACCAGCGGCTTGAGAACTGATCCTCCCTGTACTTCATGGTCATATTGCCTGATGATCCACTCTTTAGAACAGATATCATATTTAGAGAGTAACCTCTGGATGTATGAAGTAAGGTTTGTAGGGCACTTGAACTTCGGCTCTTTATGTTTGGTCCTGATAAAGACAGCCTTCTTCTCTGTCTTAGGCAGGCCTCCATGCAGAAATTTCATCTCCAGATCACAGACTAACTGATTATCATAATAAAGCTTTAATTTCTTGTCATCGGTAAATTCCCCGATTACGGTTGCTTCGACATTCTCTTCTCTAAAAAGCTCGATTAACTGGCTACACTTATCAGGTGACACAGAGAGCACCATCCTCTCCTGAGATTCAGATATCCATATCTCCATATAGGAGAGCCCGGTATACTTTAAAGGAACCTTTTCTAAATTAACTACCGCTCCTAACTCCTCACCCATTTCACCGACGGCGCTGGATAATCCTCCGGCTCCGCAATCGGTGATTGCAGTATATAAATTCCTATCGCGTGCCTGCAGTATAGTGTCCACCATCTTTTTCTCTTGGATAGGATTACCAATCTGCACTGCGCCGCTGGAGATCGTCTCAGATTCATGGGTCAGCTCACCCGAAGAGAATGTAGCTCCATGGATACCGTCTCTCCCGGTCCTGCCACCCACTACTACGATCAGATCACCCGTCTTTGCATCTTTGAAAGATTTGTTCTTCGGCATAATTCCTACCGTGCCGCAATAAACCAGAGGATTTCCGATGAAGCGTTCGTGAAATAAAACCGCACCATTTACAGTAGGTATCCCCATCTTATTCCCGTAATCCCGCACCCCTGAAACCACACCCTTCATTACGCGCTTAGGATGTAAAGTTCCGGAAGGTAACTTATTAAACGGGTAATTCGGCGGGCCAAAACAGAAGACATCCGTATTTAAAATCGGCTTTGCCCCTAAACCCGTACCTAAAGGATCCCTGATTACTCCCCCAATACCTGTATTAGCACCGCCAAACGGTTCAAGTGCAGAAGGATGATTATGCGTCTCTACTTTAAAGCAGATATTATTCTTCTCGTCAAATCTAATTACTCCGGAATTATCCTTAAAAACAGAAACACACCAGGGCTTATTGAGTTCCTTGGTCACCTTCATAATTGTAGATTTAAGAAGGTTATCAATCAATTTAGCTTTCGGCTTTCGGCTTTCGGCTTTCAGTTTTTTATTTTTTGCTGATAACTGATAGCTGATAGCTGATAGCTTCTCGTAGTATTTTATTCTTCCGCGAAAGGTCTTATGCCAACAGTGTTCAGACCAGGTCTGGGCAACAGTCTCCAATTCACAATCAGTGGGATTTCGTTTTAGTTTCTTAAAGTAACCTTTGATCTGGCGCATCTCAATAAGATTTAAAAATAATTGGCCCTTCTTACTGATCTCGATTAATCTCTTATCCGATGCCTTCAACAGATCCAGAGTAATCAAATCAAAACTATGGCCAACTTTGCCTTGCGGCGTACTACAGGCAGCCGAATGCTTGTTACTTACAATATGTTGGATTAATTTATTATAAAGTAATTTTTCTGAGATTGTTTTTAATTGAGCGTTGGAAAGTTTGCCTTTGATCAGGTATTTTTTTGCGGTTTTTACTGAGTTTACGCCTTGTATTCCTAAGTCCTTTATGCCCTTTAAGGTAGATCCTTCCACAGGATCCATAACGCCCGCGTTATAAGCTACCTCAATTATAAATTCGTTGCGTCCGTTTTGTCTGTTGCGTCCGTTTTGTCTGTTCACGAAAAAATTCTGGGAGATTTTATCAACCAGTAATTCCTCGCAGATCCTTCGGATATCTTCATCACAAAGTTCGCCAATGATAGTATAGACCTGTATGAAACGGACACTCGAGACAGACCTTATCCCTAAGTCCAGGATGTTTTTCTTGATGCCTTCACCGATAGCATCGAAAATTCCTGCCTTATCCTTTATCTGGATCTTATAAAACATTAAAATAGTTGCTTGGGGTTTTGGGTAGGTTACTGTTATAAACCGAGTCTTCGCCCCGCCCGATAATTAAATTGCTGGCGGGATCCCGCTTCTCACTATTATCGGAAAACGCGGGAAAAAATCTTATTAGTGTTTCGCAAGTAATAATCCAAATCAAATATTTTGTCTAAATCCTTGCCACCTAGATGCCGCGATGCTACCTTATCCTGAGAAATATTCGCCTTGAAATCAGAGCCTTGCCTCCAAGTTTTCATAGCACAACGCTGCACTACATCGTAAGCCTTTGTACGGGTGAGCCCTTTATTCATCAACTCAATCAGGACTCTCTG
>JBDRLC010000019.1:0-65434 GCA_043813305.1 Candidatus Omnitrophota bacterium
GGTATGATAGTTTTCATTTCTCGAATTTATCTTTTTTTCAAGATGATTGCAGACTATTAGAGGACGTTTGTTTTAAGAAATTTAAAACGAAATTAAAACGCAGGCACGGCTGGATCGATGAAAAATATATTTATACACCAATTAGAGATATTGAAGTAGCTAATTATAAGGGCAATGTTTATAATTTAAAAGTCGATAAAGATAATTCTTACGTTTCAGAATTCGCTATAATTCATAATTGTTGGACGCCGTGGTTCAGTCTGTTTGGCTCGATGTCCGGCTTTGATCGGATCGAGGATTGCTTTGAAGATCAGACGCCGAAAATATTCGCCTTGGAGACGGGCCTCTCCAGCGACCCTAAAATGAACTGGCGATTATCCGCGTTGGATAAATATACATTAATCAGCAACTCTGACAGTCATAGTCCGCAAAAAATCGGCCGCGAAGCGAATATTTTTGATTGCGAGCTGAATTATAAAACTATTAGGGAGGTTTTACGGACCAAAGATAAAAAGAGGTTCTTGTACACTATTGAATTCTTCCCGGAGGAAGGGAAATACCATTTTGACGGCCACAGGATGTGTAATTCGCGCTTATCGCCTAAAGAGACAAAGAAGAATAATGGCAGGTGCCCTAAATGCGGGAAGCCTGTAACCGTGGGGGTGATGAACCGCGTGACACAGTTGGCAGACCGGGATGAGGGCTTTGTGCCGTCTAACAGTATTCCTTATAAAAATCTTATACCATTGGAAGAGATCATCGCCGAAGCAAGAGGCGTAGGTAAGGCTTCAGTAGCTGTCGCTAAGGATTATCGCATGGCGATAACTAAGTTCGGCACCGAGCTTGAGATCTTACAGAGGGTGCCCAGAGAAGAGTTGTTGCGGGGTCTGTCCTCCAAGGTTGCCGAGGGCGTGTTGAGGGTGCGCGAAGGCAAGGTCAATATCAAGGCCGGCTACGACGGAGAATACGGCACGATTTCGATATTTGGCGAAGAGGAGAAGCAGGGTAAGGATGAAGAGCAGTTAACTTTATTCTAAGGAGGAAAATATGCGAAGTGCTGTAATTTATTATTCGTATAGCGGCAATACAAAAAAAGTAGCTCAAATCTTAGGCGAATACCTAAAAGAGAAAGGTGAGGTTAGCGTGATAGAATTGCAGGGGCTTGACGAATCAAATAACTTTTTCATTCAAGGCAAGCGCGCCTTCAAGCACGAGAGAGCCAAGGTTCAACCGTTAAACTTTGATCTTAGTGGTTACGATCTGATCTGCTTGGGGACTCCGCTCTGGCTATTCGGCCCGGCACCTGCAATCAATACTTATTTAGATCAGTGTTTGGGCGTTGACGGTAAAGATGTAATTATCTATGTAACTTATGGAAGCGGCGCAGGTAAGGGCAGATGCCTGAATTATATGCAGTCAATATTGGCAGAGAAGGGGGCAAAGACTTTTAAAAGATTTTTTATCCAGCAAAGGAAAGTCGCAGACAGTAAGTTTGTTCTATCGAAGATCAAAGAGATATGGCCCCTGTCCTTCGATCACGACTCAGGATAGGGACACTGAGTGAAGTCGAATGTGCCCCTGTCGCCCAATGGATAGGGCACTAGCCTCCGGCGCTAGCCTTACAGGTTCGACTCCTGTCAGGGGCACTAAGAATAATAGTACAGGTTCCCTGCCTGCCGCCTGCCTGACGGCAGTCAGGGCAAGGCAGGGACTCCTGTCAGGGGCATAAAGTTATGAAAAAGAAGATTATAAGCGTTATTGGTGGACACAGTTGCAATGAGGAAGTGGAGCAAATTGCCCAAAATTTAGGCACAAAACTTGTAGAAATGGCTGACATACTCGTTTCTGGCGGTTTGGGTGGAGTAATGGAGGCGGTTTGTAAAGGGTTTAAAGCCGCTGGTGGAGTGACATTAGGCATTATCCCAAGCTATAACAAGGAGGATGCTAACCAATTCGTAGATATAGTCATTCCCTCTGGGCTTGGTTTAGCCAGGAATGTTTTGGTAGTTAAGTCTGCGGATGTGGTAATTGCTCTTCCGGGAGAAGCAGGTACGCTTTCAGAGATTGCATATTGTTTGCAGTTCAACATACCGGTGGTTAGCCTGAAGTCTTGGGATATTCCTGGAGCGATCAACGTAGAGACAGTCGATGAGGTATTAAGAGAGGTTGCTAGGTGTTTAAACAAAAAATAATCGGAATAGTGCTAGAGAGGAGTAGTGCATGAAGGCAATCTTGATGTTGGAAGACGGAAAGAGCTTTAGTGGCCAGGCGTTTGATCATTGCCAAGAGGCTACGGGTGAGGTTATTTTTAATACCGCGGTAGTAGGCTATCAGGAGATGATCACTGATCCTGCTTCTTGCGGCAAGATCCTCGTATTCACTTATCCTTTAATTGGAAACTACGGAGTTGCCCCGAAATTTAATGAATCTAGAAAGACATGGCTTTCGGGTTTGGTGATTAAAGAGATCTCTCGCATCTATTCGAACTGGCAGGCTAAGTCTAGCTTTGATGATTTTGTTAAGAAACATAAGCTTCCGATGATCTCCGGTGTAGATACGCGCACCCTGGCAGTACACTTAAGGCATAAAGGCCAGATACGTGGGGTTATTTCTACCGAGTGTTTTGATCCGACTACGCTTCTGGCAAAGATAAAAAATTCCACCGCAGAAAAAAGGCAGAGCTTATTGCCCAGGATCTCAGTACGTAAACCAAAATATCTAGGTTTACGAAAATCTAAAATAAAAATCGCGATTCTGGATTTAGGTCTTACAAATAGCGTTATCAAACAGTTGGAGAAGCTAGGGGCATTATTAATAATCTTACCTTACAATACCACCGCGGGAGAGATTTTACGCCTAAAGCCAGGAGGCTTGTTAATCTCCGGCGGGCCGGAAGAAGACGCGGGAATAAAAGAGGTGACGGAAAGCATTAAGCCATTAATTGGCAGATTGCCTATCTTCGGCATCTCAACTGGTGCTCAGGTTTTAGCCTCTGCCTTAGGGGCGAAGATAACCAAGCTTAAGCTTGGCCATCACGGCGTAAATTATCCGGTGAATAAACCACCTTCTTATAAAGGGGATATCACCGTACAGAATCACTCTCGCGTAGTCGATACGGATTCAATCGTTAAGCTAAAGAATATAAAAATTACCGGATTCAATTTAAATGATCGCTCAATTGAAGAATTTGAAAGCAAGAAGCTAAAACTTATGGGTGTCCAATATATACCGGTAAGTCCCGGCTTTGACGAAGTAAACCCGGCCTTTAATAAATTCTTAACTTATTTAAAAAGGAGCAGATAATGCCAAGACGTAAAGACATCAAGAGGATTCTTATGATCGGCTCAGGCCCGATTGTGATCGGGCAGGCTTGTGAATTTGATTATTCCGGCTCCCAGGCCTGCAAGGCCTTGAAGGAAGAAGGGTATTATACAATATTAGTTAATTCCAATCCAGCGACGATCATGACTGATCCGGAGATGGCAGACGTAACCTATATCGAGCCTTTGACGATTGAGATGGTAACAAAGATTATTGCCAAGGAACGGCCGGATGCAGTGTTGCCTACCCTGGGAGGACAGACTGCTTTGAATCTGGTCTTCTTCTTGATGAAGCAGGGTATATTAAAGAAGTACGGAGTGGAGTCGATCGGCGCTTCGGTAAAGGCGATTTCTTGTGCGGAAGACAGGGACTTATTTAAAAAAGCGATGCAGGAGATTGGCGTCGGTGTTCCTAAGAGCGGGATCGCTAATTCGTTAGAGCAAGGAATGAAAATCGGGTTGGGTATCGGATTCCCTTTGATCTTAAGGCCGGCATATTGTTTAGGAGGCAGAGGTGGTGCTACGGCTTATAATAAGGATGAATTGGAAAAATCGCTTACCAATGGCCTGGAAATAAGTCCAGTGCATCAGGTTTTGGTTGAGCAGTCAGTGTTAGGCTGGAAGGAGATCGAATATGAGGTGATGCGCGATTGCGCGGATAATGTAATTATGATCACTTCTATGGAGAATATTGATCCGATGGGCGTACACACCGGAGACAGTATCGTGGTTGCTCCTGCTCAGACCCTCACTGCCGAGGAATATACGAATTTTGTGAATTTATCCAAGCGGATAATCCGCAGGGTTGGTGTCTCCGGAGGCGGGGCGAATATACAGTTTGCCCAGAATCCAAACAATGGCGAGATCGTGATCATTGAAGTAAACCCTAGGCTTTCACGTTCCTCGGCCCTGGCTTCTAAAGCCACAGGTTTTCCCATCGCCAGAGTAGCAACCAAATTAGCAGTCGGCTATACTCTGCCTGAGGTGATGAATCAGATCACCGGACGGACTACATCATTCTTTGAGCCGACCGTGGATTATTGCGTATTTAAGGTTTGCAGATTCACCTTTGAGAAATTCTCCCGTACTGAAAGGGTGCTGAATACCTCGATGAAGGCGGTAGGCGAGGCGATGTCAATCGGGAGGAATTTTAAGGAATCTTTCCAGAAGGGTATCCGTTCGATGGAGATATCGCGTTATGGTTTCGGCGCCGACGGAAAAGATAAAATTACAGATGAAATGTTAGATTGCCCCAGTAGCAACTTGTTGAAGTTAATCAAAGATAAATTGCGCATACCTAACGATGAAAGAATATTTTATATAAGGTATGCACTGAAGATTGGGCTTACTATTGATGAAATCTACAAGCTATCTCGTATTGACCGTTGGTTTATAGATAATATGAAACAGCTGGTGGAACTGGAGGATGAGGTCAGGAAGTTTCGAAACGATAAAGCCGGAGAAGAGATTAAAATCCCCTTAGATCTGTTAGGGAGGGCAAAGAAGGACGGGTTTTCTGATCGGCAGTTAGCCTACATTTTAAATAGCAAGGAGGAGGCAGTGAGAGAATTGCGTAAGAAGAAGAATATCAAGCCGGTCTATAAATTAGTCGATACCTGTGCCGGAGAATTTTCCGCCAAGCAGCCTTATTATTATTCTACCCATGAAAGCGGCGAGGAGGCCAGGCCGAGCAAGAATAAAAAGGTTGTGATCCTTGGAGGAGGGCCGAATCGTATCGGCCAGGGTATTGAGTTTGATTATTGTTGTTGCCATGCTTCTTATGCCCTGGAAGAAGAGGGGATAGAGAGCATCATGGTTAATTGTAATCCCGAGACAGTCTCTACGGATTACGATACCTCGGATAGGTTATATTTTGAGCCGTTGACCATGGAGGATATTTTAAATATCATCGAAGTGGAGAAGCCGATCGGCGTAATTGTTCAATTCGGAGGCCAGACCCCGCTTAATCTAGCTGTGCCGTTAAGAGAGGCAGGGGTAACTCTCTTAGGGACAAGCGCTAAGAGTATTGATATTGCCGAAGACAGGAAGAGGTTTAAGAAGATGCTGCATCAACTGAATCTCTTGCAGCCGGATAACGGCACTGCTTTTACCTTTACAGAGGCCAAGGAGGTAGCCAGGAAGATCGGTTATCCTGTTTTGGTCAGGCCGTCCTATGTATTGGGCGGCAGGGCGATGGAGATCGTCTATGATGAGTCAACCTTAGAGAAATTTATTATTGAAGCAGCGGAGGTATCCGGAGACCACCCGATACTGATCGATAAATTCTTAGAGGATGCAATCGAGGTGGATGTCGATCTGATCGGCGACGGTGAAACTTTTGTCATCGGCGGGATCTTCGAGCACATTGAAGAAGCAGGGGTGCATTCCGGAGATTCTGCCATGGCGCTGCCTTCCTATACATTATCTAAAAGCATATTGGATAAGGTCAGAGACGCTACTTACAAGATGGCCAAGGAGCTAGATGTAAGGGGCTTGATGAATGTGCAGTATGCGATCAAAGACGAGAAGGTCTATGTTTTAGAGGTTAATCCCAGGGCATCGAGGACAGTTCCTTTTGTCTCTAAGGTGATCGGTGTTCCGCTGGCTAATCTTGCTACTAAGATAATGCTCGGTAAGAAACTTAAGGATTTAGGTTTTACCCAAGAGATCATCCCAAAACATATAGCAGTCAAAGAATCAGTTTTTCCTTTTGGCCGCTTCCCCGGCACAGATATTATCCTGGGGCCGGAGATGAAGTCAACCGGCGAAGTGATGGGGATCGATGAAGATTTCGGCAAGGCCTATATCAAAAGTCAGATCGCTGCGGGACAACAATTACCCAAGAAGGGCAATGTCTTTATCTCTGTGCGGGATAAAGATAAGCGAGCGATAGTATTTGTCGCTAAAAAGTTACAGGATTTAGGATTTAAAATATCCGCTACCTCCGGAACTGCCGCTGCCTTGGAGAGGAACAACATTAAGGTTTCGGTTTTGCCTAAGATCGCAGAAGGAAGACCGAATGTCCTGGATGCAATGAAAGACGGAAAAATTCAATTGGTAATCAATACTCCTTCGGGAAGGATTCCCAGGCAGGATGAGATTAAGATACGTTCGCAGGTGATTCTATATAATATACCTTATACTACTACCATATCCGGTGCGCAGGCAACCGTAAATGGTATCGAGGCGCTGCTTAAAAAAGATCTTGGGGTTATGTCATTGCAGGCTTATCATAAAAGATTGAAACATAAAAAATAAATACAAAAGATTACACTTTTTGGAGGCGCAGGTGCCGGAACTGCCGGAAGTAGAAACGATCAAGAGAGAATTGGAGAAAGTACTTAAGGGCAAGAAGATCACGGAAGTTATCGTAAATAACCCCAAGGTTATTAGGCAGCCTCAGAGGGCAGCTTTCCTTAACGGGCTGAAGAACACCAGGATAGAGAATATCTTACGTAAAGGAAAATTATTGATCCTGGAGTTGTCATCAGGGAAATCTCTGGCAATACATCTGAAGATGACCGGCCAGTTAATCTACCCCGGCAATGCAAAAAACAGCCGGGTCAGCTTTAAATTATCCGACGGAAATATTCTGGATTTTTGTGATCAGCGCCTGTTCGGAGAGTTAAGGCTGCTCGATGATTGGCGTTCCCTGAAATTTGTGCAAGAATTAGGGCCTGAACCCTTTGCTTTAAGCTTCGTTCAATTCAAAAAAATGCTATCTGGTAAGAAGACCAAGATAAAACCTTTGTTGATGGATCAAAAATTTATCTCTGGGATAGGTAATCTTTATGCTGCTGAAGCACTTTTTAGGGCAAGGATTCATCCCGGAAGGCCTGCTGTCAGTATTCCAAAGAAGCAGAAAGCAAAACTCTTTCAGGAGATAAAAGATACTCTCAATGAGGCGATCAGATGCAAAGGTTCATCAGTGGACCAGTATCTACGGGTAACCGGAGAGCCGGGAAATTATGTAGAGCATCATAAAGTGTATGATCGAGAAGGAGAGCCTTGTTTGATTTGTAAAACACCCATCAAAAGAATTGTTTTAGGTGGCAGAGGTACATATTTCTGCTCCAAATGCCAAAAAAAATGCAATATATAATCATTACTGCAATACTTGCTTTAATGCACACTACTGCTTTTGCTGATATAATCTATCTTAAAAATGGCAAACAGGTCGAAGGTAAAATTATCGAAGAAACACAGGATTCTGTAAAAATAGAACTGGATATAAAGTTAACATATTTTGCTGACCAAATTGAGCGTATTGAAAGGGAACCCACAATTTCAGAGGAGACAAAGGTTTATCTAGAGTCATTGAAAAATATCAAGGTTAGCCAGAAGGAGATGCAGAAAAAGGAAGCTCTGCCCGTAAGAGAAGAGATCAAATATCGGCCAGAAGAGATGATAGATGAGGTACCTAATATGAACAATCTCGCTACACCTATGGGGATGGGGATTGAACAATTTGGCCAATTAGGTCCGCAGGAAATGGCAATGGCCAAAGAGATAACCGATGCTTTGTTTAATGGAGATGACGAAAAAATTGCCCAGATGGGGATAGACCCTCAGATGCTTAAACAGCAGCTAGAAAGCGGTCCTTCAGGTAATGCGTATAAACAGATCATGCGCAAATTGCAAGGTCAAACGGGAGAAACACAGCGCTAATTAAACCAATGAGGCAATTAAGATCCAAGATTATTTCTAATATTAAAATCTCTTCCAAATATCATAAGTTAATATTTAAAGAGAATAGAATAGCAAATATTATTCAGCCTGCCCAGTTTTTGATGTTAAAGGTTACCGAGAGCAAAGAAATATTATTGAGAAGGCCTTTTAGTGTTCATCGCGCTATGGGTAAAAATATAGAGATTATCTATGAAGTAGTTGGTAGGGGCACCGAAGCTTTAGCACATAGAAACAAAGGAGAATATTTGGATGTTATCGGACCGTTAGGTAATGGTTTTTCGATCATCGACTCTAGATCCTCAATTCTTGTGGCAGGAGGAATTGGTGTTGCGCCGCTTATGTTGCTTGCTAGCAAACTACAGGAGCGCAGACCGAAGACCAAACCCTGTCTGCCGGCAGGCAGGGATCTAAGACCACTTGTACTAATAGGAGCAAGGACGAAGAAAGAGATTCTCTGCGAGAAGGAATTTAAGAAGTTGGGCTACGAAGTTAAAATTTCTACTGACGACGGTTCCAAAGGCCTCAAGGGCAAGGTTACTGAGTTATTAAAGAGTATTTTACGAGTATCGAGTATCAAGCATCAAGCATCGACAATTTACGCCTGCGGACCCCGTCCGATGTTAAAAGAGATCGGTAAGCTTGCAAAAAAATACAGAATTCCGGCTCAACTGTCATTGGAGGAACATCTGGCCTGCGGTATAGGGGCGTGTTTAGGTTGCGTGGTTAAGACAAAACAGGGTTATCAAAGAGTCTGTAAAGACGGCCCTGTGTTTAACGCGCAGGATTTAGTCTGGCAAGGAGGCTAAAATGACCCAGTTGATATATATTGCTTTAGGTTTAGTAGCAGGAATATTCAGCGGTATCTTTGGTATCGGAGGAGGGACGATTTTAATTCCCGCGTTGGTATTCTTGTTCGGCCTGAGTCAGCACCAGGCACAGGGAACGACTCTGGCAATTCTGGTTCCTCCAATCGGGCTTTTAGCAGCTCTGCGTTATTACCAGAGCGGCAATGTAAAATTAGGCATAGCTGCGTTTATCTGCGTAGGGTTTTTTATCGGCGGCTTCATCGGCGCTCATTTTATCCAGGGGGTGCCGGATCCGCTGTTAAAAAGATTATTCGGAGTGTTTCTGCTTTGTATCGCATTGAGGATGATTATAACAAAATGAAGACCAATATAGGAAAGCTAAAATTGAAGAATCCGGTAATGGTGGCATCAGGGACTTTTGGTTATGCCGAGGAGTTTAAGGACTTTGTAAATCTGGCGAAGCTGGGCGCAATCGTCACCAAGACCATAACCTTAAAACCCAAATCGGGAAATCAGCCGCCGCGCACCTGCGAGACTCCAGCAGGGATGCTCAATTCTATCGGCCTGGAGAATCCCGGAATAGAAGCTTTTGTTAAAGAAAACTTACCTAAATTAAGGAAGATCGGAGCGCCGATCATCGTCAGTATATCTTCAGTGAAAAACCCCAGAGAATTTATAACGCTCGCTAATCGGTTAGATAGAATAAAAGAAGTTAGCGCAATTGAGCTGAATATTTCCTGTCCTAATATTAAAAACCTAGAACCTAGAACCTATAACCTAGCACCTAGATTAATTTCTCAGGACGCAAGAGCAACTTACAGGTTGGTTAAATCAGTGCGCAGGGTTACTAAAAAAACACTGATTACCAAGCTTTCACCGAATGTTACTGACATAGTTGAGATTGCTCAAGCTGCCAAAAGGGGCGGCTCAGACGCAATAGCTTTAATAAATACAATAAGCGGGATGGGCATAGATGTAGATTCACGCCAGGCAAAGCTCGCAGCAGTTACCGGCGGTTTAAGCGGCCCGGCGATCCGGCCAATTGCCATAAAGATGGTCTGGGAAGTCTATAATAAAGTTAAAATACCGGTTATCGGCATGGGTGGGATAATGGATTTGGAGAGTGCTCTAGAGTTTTTTATCGCCGGAGCAACTGCTATCAGTATAGGCACAGCCAATTTCATTAATCCGAAAGTTAGCATAGAGATCATTCAGGGATTAAATCGATATCTACGTAAGCATAGGATCAAGGATATTAAAAAACTTATCGGGAGCCTGAAGAGATGAAGCGAAAAGCGCAAATTATTCTAGCGTTAGATGTTGATAATCTAAGGCAGGCAAAGTATTTTGTAAATAAACTCTATCCCACAATCAAGATATTTAAAGTCGGCTCCCAGCTTTTCACTGCCTGTGGCCCTAAGATAATTCAATTTATTAATAAAAAGGGAGCTAGGGTCTTCCTTGATTTAAAATTTAATGATATCCCTAATACCATGGTTAATGCAGCCAAAGAGGCAGTGAAATATAAGGTCGCAATGTTTACGGTGCATACGCTATCCGGCCCGACTGCGCTTAAAGAAGTGGCTAAGCTTTGTAAACATAGTAAAACAAAAGCAATCGCAGTTACAATACTCACCAGTATCTGTCAGCATTTTTTAAAGGATTTAGGGATAAAGAGAAAACTCTTTAGAGAAGTACTCTATCTTGCGGGAGTGGCTAAAAGATCCGGTTTAAGTGGTGTAGTCTGCTCTGTAGAAGAAGCTAGGATGGTCAGAAGGAAATTGGGTAAGAACTTTCTGATTATTACTCCTGGAATAAGGCCAAAGAGAACTAAAAGAGATGACCAGAAGAGAATTGCTACTGCCGAAGAAGCGGTTCAGGCAGGCAGTGATTATTTAGTTATCGGCAGGCCGATCTTAAACGCGAGAGATCCTTTATTAGTAGTAAGAGAAATACTACAATCTATATGATTTAGCGGCAGGACCCGCTAAATACGTTTGCTTTAGTAGATGAAATGATTTGAATTTATAGGTAAATAGCATATAATTAATATATTATAAATTTAAAGGATAGGTGATAGACATGGCAGAGCAGATCAAAGATTTGATCGAGAAGATTCAGCAGGATGGCCTTAAAGTAGCTGAGAATAATGCAAGGGCGATAGAGCAGCAGGCGAGGCAAAGGGCCGATGAGATTATCAGCAAAGCTAAAAAAAACGCAGAGAAGATTGTTACCGAAGGCAGGAGTGAAGTAGCCAGGATGGAGGAGAGCACCCGGGCCTCACTTCAGCAGGCAGGGAGAGATTTGATACTTAGCTTAAAGAAAGAGATTAATTCCATGCTGGATAAGCTGATTGAATTAAGCGCCGATGAAGTGCTCAAGCCCGAAGAGCTGTTTAAGATCATCACAGCGCTGATCAAGAATTATAAGGGTGAAAACAAAGAAAATATTATAATTTCGCTTAAGAAGGAAGACCTGAAGAAGTTAGAGAAGGGCTTATTAGCTGCACTTGGTAAAGCTGCTAAAAGAGGAGTGAACCTTAAGGCAGAGGATGATATCAGCGGCGGTTTTATCATCAGTTATGACTTTGGCAAGTCGCACTTTGATTTTACGGATAGAGCTTTAAGCGAATACATCGGCACATCCCTTAAGCCGAAATTAAAAGAGATACTGAAATAATGCCCACTTTTTATACCTACTTAATCTCAAGCCTCCCGATGCTTCATTTTGGGGCAAAACCGCCATTTGCATTTGATAAATTTCTGGAGATCTGCCAAGATAAAATTCCTCAAGAAGAGATTGATATTATTAAGCAGGCTTGTTTTGGATTGGATTATCAAGCCCCCCGGCCTACTTTAGGAGAATGGTATGTCTTTGATACCGCGTTAAGAAATGAGTTAGTCAAGATAAGAGCAGCTCATAAACACATAGATCCGCTGAAATATATTCGCACAGATGAATACTCTTCGCCATCTATTGCTCATATCGCAAGCAGCGCGTATAGAACCCTCTCGGTCTTAGAGTCTGAGCGCATACTCGATCAGGCGAGATGGCAGAGATTAGATGAATTAAGTTTGGGCCACTATTTTGATCTGGATTTTTTAATCATCTATGCGCTCAAACTGCAGATTTTAGAGCGTTGGGAGAGAATTAATAGGGCTGATAAGTCTCAGCTAATTAGCGGGGTATTAAGTTAAGATGCCAGCAAAGAGAAGAGGGCGTATAGTTAAGATCAGCGGCAACATGGTGATGGTGGAGACTGATGATTTCATCGTCCAGAACGAAGTCGCCTATATCCTGCATGGCCAGGAGCGCCTTAAGTGCGAAGTCATCCGCGTCAGAGGCAATAGAGCAGAGACTCAGGTTTTTGAAAATACCGCAGGTCTTAGGATCGGAGAATCAGTGGAATTTACCGATGAGCTGCTTTCGGTTGAGCTTGGCCCCGGGCTCTTGGGCCAGATATTCGACGGATTGCAGAATCCTCTTCCCGAGGTAGCCAAAAAATGCGGTTTCTTTTTAAAGCGCGGTATTTATTTAGAGGCCCTGCCTGATGGATCGGAGTGGAAATTCACCCCTATTGCAAAAATCGGGCAGAGGTTACGCGCAGGAGGAAAGTTAGGGTTTGTCCCGGAGAAGGTATTTAAACATTACATTATGGTGCCTTTTGCACTGCAGGGCATTCTGGAAGTTGTCAGCATTGCAGGGCCTGGAAAATATAATCTAAAGCATCCGATCGCTAAATTAAAAGATCAAGATGGAAAACTGCATGAAGCATTTTTGCAGCAGATCTGGCCGATTAAGGTGCCGATTAGAGCATATTCCGAGAAATTAAAACCAAGAGAAACCTTAGTGACTAAAATGCGCTTGATTGATTCGCTCTTTCCGGTTTCCCGCGGAGGTACTTATTGTATCCCCGGACCATTTGGTTCAGGTAAAACCGTGCTGCAACAATTAACCAGCCGTCATGCAGAGGTCGATATAGTGATTATTGCTGCCTGCGGTGAGCGCGCAGGCGAGGCGGTTGAGACATTAAAGACATTTCCCGAGTTAACTGATCCGCGTACAGGTAAACCATTGATTGACCGCACGGTGATTATGGTCAATACCAGCGCTATGCCGGTAGCTTCCAGAGAATCCGGTGTTTATACTGCGGTTACGATCGCAGAGTATTACCGTCAGATGGGGTTGAATGTTTTATTGTTGGCGGATTCAACTTCCCGCTGGGCGCAGGCAATGCGGGAGATGTCCGGCAGGCTTGAAGAGATTCCCGGAGAAGAGGCATTCCCTGCATACCTTGAATCACGCATTGCTTCATTCTATGAAAGGGCAGGTATAGTAAGATTGCATGATGGCTCAATTGGTTCTGTGACTATCGGTGGGACAATCAGCCCTGCCGGCGGCAATTTTGAAGAGCCGGTAACTCAGGCAACCTTAAAAGTAGTCGGTGCTTTTCACGGCCTCTCCCGCGACCGCTCTGATGCCCGTCGTTATCCGGCAATCGACCCCTTGATCAGCTGGAGTAAATATCAAAGCTTTATTGATCCGGTGCAGATGCAAAGGGGCCATCAGATCTTACATCAGAGCAATGAGGTTGTCCAGATGATGAAGGTGATCGGAGAAGAAGGTACATCTTTAAGAGATTTCATCACATATCTTAAGGGGGAATTCTTTGATTTCATATATTTGCAGCAGAATGCCTATGATCCGGTTGATGAGTCAAGTAGCGCAGAGAGACAAAAATACGTCTTTAATTTTATCTATCAGATTTTAGAATCAGATTTTGATTTTGATAACAAAGATCAGGCGCGGTACTTCTTCCAGGGTTTAAGACAGAATTTCCGCGGATGGAATTCCGCTGCCTGGCAGTCTTTAGAGTTTAAAGAGATTGAAAAAGAGATTACAGCTACAGTAGAAGAGAGAAAAGTCAAGGATTCAAATGCGTAAAGTCTACACCAATATTATTCAGATCGCCGGAGATGTAATCACCGTTGAAGCTGATGGTATAGGATATATGGATATCGCCGAGGTTTCAACTAGGCAGGGGGTATCCTTAGCCCAGGCTATACGCTTAGATGGCAAAAGAGTATCACTGCAGGTCTTTGCCGGAAGCAGGGGAATTTCTACCCAAGATAAGGTGCGTTTTCTCGGGCACCCCATGCGCATAGCCAGCGGAGATAATCTGCTGGGCAGGATCTTTAATGGCAGCGGCCATCCTTTAGATAAAGGGCCGATCTTATCGCAGAATATGATCGATATCGGCGGACCTCCGGTTAATCCGGTAAAAAGAATCATTCCCAATAAAATGGTGCATACCGGGATACCGATGATCGATGTTTTTAATTCATTGGTGGAGTCGCAGAAATTACCGATATTCTCCATAGCCGGAGAACCTTATAATGAATTATTAGCCCGGATTGCTATTCAGGCAGAAGTAGATATTATTATTTTAGGCGGAATGGGTTTAAAATATGATGATTACTTATTTTTTAGAGAAACGCTAGAGAAGCGTGGAGCGTTATCCCGCTCGATATTCTTTATTCATACGGCTTCCGATCCGACGGTGGAATGTCTTTTAGTGCCTGATATTAGTTTAGCCGCGGCAGAAGAATTTGCTTTAAGAGGTAAACGCGTTTTAGTCCTACTAAGCGATATGACTAATTTCGCCGATGCTTTAAAGGAGATATCGATTACTATGGAGCAGGTGCCCTCTAACCGCGGATACCCCGGTGATCTTTATACACAATTGGCCCAGCGCTATGAAAAAGCAGTTGACTTTAATACCGCCGGCTCAATCACCATACTCGCTGCAACCACCATGCCCGGGGATGATGTCACTCATCCGGTTACGGATAATACCGGTTATATTACCGAAGGTCAATTCTATCTTAAAGGTAAAGTAATCGAACCATTCGGTTCCCTGAGCCGTTTAAAACAACAGGTCAACGGTAATACCCGTTCGGATCATCGTGTAATCATGAATACGATGATACAGTTGTTCGCTAGTTATCGCGAAAGCCTGGAAAAACAATCAATGGGTTTTCAGATGAGCTCCTGGGATAAAAAACTGCTTAAATACGGAAAGATCTTCGAGAAAGAGATGATGTCCTTAGAGGTTAATATTCCTCTTGAGAAGGCGCTAGACTTAGGCTGGCGGATCTTAGCGGATTGTTTTACTTCCGAGGAGACGGGGATAAAGAAGTCTTTGATCGAAAAATACTGGCCCCGTTAGAAGTCCGCACCAAAGGTGCGGCAGTCGCCTTTGGCGCCTTACTTCTAACGGGGCTGGCCGAAGAAATAGAATGACAAAAATCAAACTTACTAAAGGTGAGTTAAAGAGGCAACGGGATGCCTTGGTGCAATATCAGAGGTACCTGCCTACTTTACAGCTTAAGAAACAGCAGTTGCAGATGGAAATTCTGCAGCAATCGCAGGCCTTAGAGAGCATAAGACAAAAGCAAGCTGCGAAAAGAAATGAGATTGAGCGTTGGGCAGGGTTGCTCTCTGATAGAGGAGTTGATCTTAAGCCTTGGGTTAAGCCCGAAGATATATTTTCTAGCGCAAGAAATATCGCCGGAGTGGATTTGCCTATTTTTGAGCGCGTAGATTTTAAAGTTGCGGAATACGACTTATTTATTATGCCTTTATGGGTGGACCTGGGCCTGGAAGCGTTGAAGGCGTTAGTTAGCCTTCGCGAAGAGATAAAAGTAATCTTAAAAGGAATAGAGGTTTTAAGAGGCGAATTACGCATTACTACTCAACGGGTTAACCTCTTTGAGAAAGTTAAGATCCCCGAAGCCAAAGAAGCAATACGTTTGATTAAGATTTATATCGGTGATCAGATGACCAATGCCGTAGGCAGATGTAAGATAGCAAAGAGGAAGATCGAAGCTTTAGAGTTAAGTGAAGCCATAGCTTAGCGAACGATAGTGAAACTAAGCTATTCGGCTGAACTTACCCCCACACCAATTGGGAATTCAAGCTTCGTTATTGACCAATTGGTGTGGGGGTCAAAATCGCCCAAACAACTTACGTTCAGTATCATTCCGTAAGTTGTGGGCTCATTTGAGGTGGTTTAGATGATCGTTGCGATGAAAAAAATTACCATATTTGTTCAGTCAAAGGATGCATCGCACTCAATTACCAAGCTGCGCTCTTTAGGAGTATTACATATAGAGCACCAGCAAGCTCCTTTGAGTTGTGATGTCAGCGCACTCCGGGATAATATCGCCTTAATCGAGGATGCTTTGGGAATCTTATCGCAAGCAGCAGCGCCTCAAGAGTTAACCGATTGGAAGTTTACTGCCCGGCATATTATTGATCTTAACAAGAGAGTTGAGCAATTAGAGGAATATTCCCGAACACTTAAGAGTAGAATCAGCGATTGGAGGGCGTGGGGAGATTTTGATCCGGAAGCAATCAAGAACCTCGAAAAGAATAACATATATGTGAAACTTTACCAGATTCCCGATAAAGAAATAAAGCAACTTGATCCTCATCTGATTGTAAAGAAGATTTCAACGCCCAGAGGGATTGCGAATTGTCTGGTAATATCGCAAGCAAAAGTCGAGATCCCCTATAAAGAATTATCTTTACCTAAAATAGGATTGAAGAGGATGCAGGATAGGTTGGCCGAAGATATTAAAGTCACGGGAGTAATAAAACAGGATATTTTAAAGCAGCGCTGTTTTTATAATGATCTTGCAAAGGTGAAAAAAATAAAAGAATCAGAATTAGAGTTTCAACTGGCTTTAAGCGGGATGGGGCAGAGCGGTAGGATATCTTATTTGAGCGGATACGTCCCTTTTGATGCTTTGGGTGGATTAGAAGTTGCATCAAAAGAGCAAAGCTGGGGGATGGTGGTAAGCGAGCCATCAGAGGAAGATAGGGTTCCGACTTTGATCCGTAATCCCCGCTGGGTCTCAATTATCAACCCAATCTTTAAAGTTATCGAAGTTGTGCCTGGGTACCGGGAGTTAGATATCAGTCTTTGGTTTTTGATCTTCTTCTCTATCTTCTTTGGTATGTTGATCGGAGATGCAGCTTACGGAGCGATATTCTTCTTGCTTACTTTCTTAGCTCAAATGAAATGGGGGAGGAGGCTTAAGGAAGGATCAGTTTTTATGCTTTTATATATTTTAAGTAGTTGTGCGATTATTTGGGGAGTGCTCTCCGGAACATTCTTCGGACAGGAGTGGTTGCCTCAATGGGTAAAACCGGTTATCCCTGCTCTGCGCGTCGATAAGAACATTCAAACCCTCTGTTTTTTACTTGGTGCGACGCACCTAAGCATTGCCCACTTATGGCGGGGAGTTATAAAATATCCGTCTCTTAAAGCGTTATCCGAGTTAGGCTGGATACTTATTCTCTGGGCGGCATTTTTCCTTGCTAAGCTGTTGATTTTAGGAGATAATTTCCCGGGATTTATGAAATGGTTTTTGATTGCTGGTGCAGGCTTAGTTTTATTGTTTACTAATCCGGGAAAGAATATTTTTAAAAGCCTGGGGCAGGGCCTGGGGAATTTGCTTTTAAATCTGGTAAATAACTTTACGGATCTGGTTTCTTATATCCGTTTATTTGCGGTTGGTTTGGCTACGGTGGCAGTAGCCGATTCTTTTAATAAGATGGCTTTAGGGGTCGGTTTTAACAGTATTGCCGCAGGAGTACTAACGGCCTTCATTCTTTTGTTAGGGCATACTTTGAATATAATGCTGGGCCCGATGTCGATTTTAGTGCACGGAGTCAGGCTGAATGTATTGGAATTCTGTAATCATCTGGATATCAAATGGAGCGGATTTGCATACAAACCATTAAAGGAAGAATCTCTCGCAGCTGACTAATTGAATTATGGCTGTTCGGGATGAATTCGCCTCGACTGGCAGTCGATGGCTCATTCAGGAGGTATATTATGCCGACGGGAACACTATTTCAGTTTAGGGACTTAGGGCTAGGTGCGATATTAGCCTTTGCTGCAATGGGCTCAGCCTTTGGCACAGGCATTGCCGGTATGGCAGCAGTGGGGGCATGGAAGAAGGCATTCACTCAGAATAAGACAGCTTCGTTTTTGATTATTGCCTTTGTCGGCGCACCCCTGACGCAAACGATTTATGGCATGATCATAATGAATAGGATGGCCGAACTTGCGATTAAAGGCATCTATCTTTGGGGTGTTGGGGTGTTGGGCGGCATTGCCATAGGAGCTTCAGCGTTAATGCAAGGGAAGGCCGGAGCTGTTGCCTGCGACGCTATGGGTGAGACCGGGAAAGGATTCGGGAATTATATTGTGGTTTTGGGGATCATCGAAACAGTTGCGCTGTTTGTGATGGCTTTTGTCATGGGCCTTCTCGGCAAATTCTAATATTGTTTTTCCTCTTTGACAAAATCGAACTTCTACATTATTATATATTTATATAATAGCCTGGAGGTTCGTAAATGAAAGCAGAGAAGATACGAGAAGCAAAAGAGCTTAGAAGGCGTGGTTGGTCTGTTAGGGCTATTGCACAGCGAATACATTGCTCTAAGAGCTCAGTGAGTATTTGGGTAAGAGGTATACCTCTTACCACTCAACAGATAGAGAGACTTAAATTAGCCTAGGATAGAGGAAGAGCAAAAGCGGCGAATCATCCAAATAGCCCAAAGCAAAAATGGGAACGGATCCGCAACGAGAATATCGAAAATGCTTATCAGGAAATACCGCATAATTTTTCAAATTTAGAGCTTAAAATTTTAGGTACAGCTTTATATTGGGCTGAAGGTTATAATGCTTCTCGAAATATTTTTTTATTTTCTAATTCTAATTCAAGGATGATAAAAGTGATGATGAAATTTTTGGAAGAAGTTTGTGGTGTGCCCAAGGCAAAAATTAAAGGGAGGATTAATATCCATCCGCATTTAAATATTAAGCAAGCAAAAAAGTTTTGGTTGGGGATTACCGAAATTCCTAAAAATAATTTAAATAGACCGTTACTTGTTGTAAGCAGAGCTAGCAGACAGAAGCGAGATACATTGCCATTAGGAACTTTCAATATTATAGTCGGTGATGTTATACTTGCTTCAAAAATTAAAGGGTGGATAAAAGGTTTAAGCGAATGGGCGGTTGGCGCAGTTGGATAGCGCGTCTGACTTACATTCAGAAGGTTCACAGGTTCGAGTCCTGTACCGCCCACCATGAATTTCTTATTGCAACAGCTTATATTTTAAGGTACAATTTACGCCTTATCTATCTGGGCCCGTGGTGTAGTCTGGTTAACATGTCAGATTGTCGATCTGAAGATCGCGAGTTCAAATCTCGTCGGGCCCGTAGTTCGACTCGCTGCGCTCGCTCACTACTGGGCTGCGTAGCTTCTATGATACGGTTTCGCCGAGATGTATCCCGAGCGAAGTCGAGGGAAAATCCCGTCGGCCCCGCCAGTTTAAGAAAGGGAGGTGCTCTATGAGCAAGAAGCAGATTTTTCTTCTTTTGGGCGTATTTATTCTTAGCAGTTTGTTCTCAGGCTGTACCTATTTAAAGAATAGGGGTAACGACGCCATGGATATGTTTGACGTAGGGATCACCCTTACTTCAAAACCAAATTTTGCCATTTACACGGATCTGGGGATGGGGCTTCCTATGGGATTTAGCCATGTGGACGGCAAATCAATTGGGATCGGTAGAAGTAGCTTTGGAGTGCATGATTTTCGGATGAAGGGATACGGTTATATAATCGGCGGAAAAATGCAAAGGGGAGTTGATAATTACGATCCTAATGATCCTAATGATCCTCCGACCTATCCTGTCGGTATCCCAGCCCTTATGGACGGAACACACATGGCGAGCATTGATCCTGGTAGATATGAAGAACGCCCAAAGACAAGATATACTTGTCCGAAGATGATTCATTTAGGTTGGATAGGTTTTGATTTCGGCTGTAAGCTTTGGGATATGCTTGATTTTATAGTAGGCTGGACCACGCTTGATATCGGCGAAGATGATGTTGCAGGAGTCCAAGAATATGCAAGTTCTGAATATTCGAGTGAAGAGCCGATGGAAGACGAACCTGCAATGAAGTAGAATTATGCAGTTATCGAATGCTCCCAGAATATCAATTGAGCAGATCCGCAGTAGAATCACCGGACTAGAA
Organism: Candidatus Omnitrophota bacterium; assembly: GCA_043813305.1. Classification (GTDB taxonomy): domain Bacteria; phylum Omnitrophota; class Gorgyraeia; order Gygaellales; family Profunditerraquicolaceae; genus JAHIZC01. The sequence goes on from JBDRLC010000019.1 coordinate 19,933, forward strand.
ACACAGGTTCCTCTGATTAGCGGTGAGCCACGCCCCTATATAAATTTTGATAACGCCGCTACCACGCCATCCTTTAAGTCTGTAATTGAAAAAGTTACGCAGTTTAACGAATGGTACGCCAGTGTGCACCGGGGTACAGGTTTTAAATCTCAGTTATCTACCCACATATATGAAAATTGCCGGGAGAAAGTTATGCAGTTTGTGGGCGCGGATAGCAAAGACCACGTAGCTATCTTTACCAGCAATACAACCTGTGCAATAAATAATGTCTGTCAGCATATCGAACTAAAGGATAATGAGGTAATCCTGGTTACTATAGTCGAACACCATTCTAACATGTTACCATGGAGGATGAGTTGCCCGATTGAATATGTTTATATGTTTGATCAGCAGGGCAACTTCAGCAGCGATAAGCTCGAGGAGAAATTACGTACCAGCAAAAAGAGGGTGCGCTTAGTGGCGATTACAGGTGCTTCCAATGTAACCGGATGCATGCCGCCGCTAAGAGAGGTCTCGCGCATAGTGCATAACTACGGCGCAGAGCTTCTGGTAGATGCAGCGCAGTTGATTGCCTGCAGACCTGTAGATATGTTGTCGGTAGATCATCCCGAAAGGATAGATTACCTGGTATTTAGCGCACATAAGATGTACGCGCCATTCGGCGTTGGGGTGATTGTCGGACCGCGTAAAACCTTTATCTCTGGCCGTCCTTATATGGTTGGTGGAGGCACAGTAGATTTAGTCACCCTTGATGATATAGAATGGACGGATGCTCCTGAGCGGGATGAGCCGGGTACGCCGAATCTTATCGGAGTAGTGGCATTAGCTGAGGCGATAGATGCATTAGGTAATATTGGTTGGGATTTTATTACTGAGCATAACCGTTTTTTAACCAGAAAGCTCCTGAAAGAATTAAGGAAAATATCCGGGATTACTATTTATGGCAAGTGTGATCCTGATTGCCCGATCGACCGTGCAGGCGTAGTTACATTTAATGCTCAGGGTATTTCACACGCCCTGCTTGCGGCAATCTTAGGATACGAATGGGGCATAGGTGTACGTAATGGCTGTTTTTGCGCGCAGCCCTATGTGATAAAACTGTTGGGATTAAATGATATGGCAGTAAAGAGTTATTCAGAGCAGATTCGAAAAGGAGACTGGAGTACGGTCCCCGGAATGGTGAGAGCGAGCTTCGGGATTTATAATACCGAAGAGGAGATAGATTATTTTATCCAAGCGTTGACTTCAATACTGGAGAAAGGTACAAAAATTTCGTATACAATGAATTCCCAGACAGGGGAGCATATCCCAGAGGGGAGAGCCCCGGATTTCAATCAGTACTTTTGCGTTTAAACAGATAAAGAGATATGGCTAATTTAGGCGCATGTAACAAGTGTAAAAAATCAGTTCCGGTTAAACATTATCAGAAGGATGGCAAAGAATATCTGGAGAAACTCTGCCCTGATTGCGGGGCTACACCTTCATTGATTTCAAATGACGCCCGGCAGTATAACCGTAAAAGAGACTTTATGGCTGATCAGCATTATCCCGGGTGCCATATGGATTGCCTTAATAATTGTACTCATAGAGACCCCAACATTATTTTTATCGAAACCACCAACCGCTGCAATATGAACTGCCCGATCTGCATTACCAATGTTCCCTCAATGGGTTTTCAGTTTGAGCCGCGGATGGAGTTTTTTGACCGGATATTCAGCCATTACGCAAAATTCGAGCGGCCGCCTTCGGTGCAGCTGTTCGGCGGAGAACCTACGATGAGAGAAGACCTCCTGGATATTATAAAACTCGCCAAGTCCTATGGGCTCTCGATCCGTTTGGTGACCAACGGCTTAAAACTTTCCGATAAGGAGTATACAGAGAAGATTATGGCCAGTGGTGCTGCGATACTGATTGCTTTTGATGGCCTAAAAAGAGAAATGTACCAGAAGTTAAGGAACTTTCCTGAGTCATTGGATATAAAATTAAAGGCATTAGAGAATCTTACTCATCATCGGCGCAGGAAAGTAGTGCTGATGACAGTTGTAGACAAAAACATAAATGGCGATGACATGCCGAAGTTTCTAGATTACTGTTTAAAGAATCGGCATATCCGTGGAATATTCCTTATGCCCTTGACTCAGGTATGGTCGGACCAGAGGCTGGAGTATAAACCTGAGAGGACCACGCAGGAGGATGTAGAAAATATCGTCAAGAATGCAATTGGAGGAAAGACAGAGTTTGTTCCTTTGGGTTCATGGGAATTTCAGAATATCGCAAAAGTGTTCAAGCAAACCTTAATGCCCTTTACCGGCGTACATCCGAATTGTGAAAGCTTCACTTATCTCATCCCGCGCGGGAATAAATATGTTTCCATATCTGATTATCTGAAGTTCGGCTTATTCTCGCTAGTCGCTGATCTCAGGGTAATGGATAAAAAGATAGAGCCTGATACCTTAAAAGGCCATATCAGCAAATGGCAGAAATTCAGAGTGTATCTGGCCTTAGTGAAACTGCTGTTTAAACATATAGATTTTGCTGCGGTGATCGGTAAAAAAGGGTTTCCCGCGCTCATCGGATGGACGCGTTTTTTTGGAAAACTTATCTCTGGCCGGAAATTTATAGAGGTTCTTAGTAAAGAGACTACTTTAACAGATATCAGGGGGGCATTGCAGATTTTATTACTGCCCTTTGAGGATGATGATATCTTGGAGAGTGCCCGGTTAGAGAAATGCGCTTCCTGTTTTGCCTATATCGACGTAAAGAGCGATACGGTAAAATCTATACCTTTTTGTATCTGGGAAAAATACAAAAAACCGATTATGAAAGAGATCGCCGAAGAATATAATAAAGAAGGCTACACTAAAGGATTAACAGCTAAGAAAGCCGCTTGTTTATGAGAAGAGGGGAGAAAAGATGTCAATGAATATGGGGATGTGTGATAAATGCAGGAAGATTGTTCCGGTCACCCATCACCAAAAAGATAATAAGGAGTATCTGCACAAGCATTGTCCTGATTGCGGCGAAGTAGAGACGCTGATCTCTAACGACGCAGTCCAATACCGACGCAAAAGAGAGTTTCTCTTTGAGCATAAATATCAGGGATGCCATATGTCCTGTCTTGACTGTATGCATAAGGTGCCAAACATCGTTTTTGTCGAGACCACCAACCGCTGCAATATGAACTGCCCGATCTGCATTACCAATGTTCCCTCAATGGGTTTTCAGTTTGAGCCGCGGATGGAGTTTTTTGACCGGATATTTAAGTATTGTTCCCAGCTTGAGCATCCTCCTTCAATCCAGTTGTTCGGAGGTGAGCCCACAGTGCGTGAGGATATGTTTGAGATTATCGAGCTTGCAAAATCCTACGGCTTGATTGTACGTATTGCCACGAATGGCTTGAAAATAGCGGATAAGGCGTACGCTCAAAAGGTAATCGATAGCGGAGCCACTGTGCTGATCGCCTTTGATGGCTTTAAAAAAGAGATGTATGCCGAGTTACGCGCGCATCCGGAGGCACTGGGATTCAAGCTCAAAGCATTAGAAAATCTTTCTGGGCATCAGAATGGAAAAGTAGTGTTGATGTCCGTAATTGATAAGCAGATTAACGGAGATGAAGTACCTGAATTTTTAAACTTCTGCGTCGATAAGCCGCATATCCGGGGGATTTATTTTATGCCTCTGACCCATGTCTGGTCAAAAGAGAAGCTAAACTATCAACCGGAGCGGACCACGAAGGAAGATATCGAAAATTTTGTAGATCAGGCAGTCGGCGGTGGTGCGGAATTTGTCCCGATGGGTTCTTTTGAATTGAATAATATCCAGAAAGTATTAGGGAATGAGGTCATCACCTTTGCCGGCGTGCATGCAAATTGTGAAAGCATTACTTATCTTATACCTATAGGGGATAAATTTATTCCCGTATCCCGCTTCTTGAAACACGGTTTTGTTTCCTCAGTGAGAGACCTTAGAGAGCTAGACAAGAGAGTAGCGCGCTCTATCAGCAAGAAACCGGCGGGAACCTGGTTGAAGACCTGGGTGCGTATAGAACTAGCCAAAGTTTATCTTAAGCACTGGAATTTCTCCGCAATGGTCGGCGCAAAAGGCTTCACTGCTTTTATGCGCTGGATGCGTATTTTAGTAAAGTTGCTGATGCAGAGGCCGTTTCTGGAGGTTATACGCGAGGAGACGGTTTTTAAACATCCCAATGTGATATTAGAGATTATCATCCTTCCCTTTGAGGATGATTATACGCTTGAGAGTGAACGTTTACGTTTATGTGCGTCTTGTTTTTGCTATGTCGATGTAGGAACCGATACAGTAAAATCTATTCCCTTCTGCATCTGGGAGAAGTATAAAACAGTGGTGATGAAAGATGTTGCAGAGAAGTATAATAAAGAAGGGTATAATCAGGGGTTATCACGCGCAAAACAAAACCGGCAGGAAGGAAAGAAAGATCGAGAGGGCGCAGTTTTTTCATAACCATGAGATTGTTTATTAGTCCGAAAAGATTATTTATTATATTACTGCTTTGCCTATTATTCTTTGGGTATAATCTTGGCTATGCCGGAGGGGATGCCCTGATGTATTCTCATGCAGTAAAGGCAGCAAAAGCAGGAAACCTTAGCGCAGCCTTTATGTATTTTCACTCGTTAATGAATAGCAACCCCGATTCGAAGTATAGGGCTGAGGCATTATTTGCAATTGGCGAGTATTATTTCCTGATCGCTAATTCTTACGACGCCTTTATCAGCTTCGCTGATTTCGTCAATGAATTTCCCGATTCCCAAGGAAAGGTTTTCGCTCTGGTTTATCTATTAAAGATTGCAGAGAAGATAGATAAAACATCTATTGCCCAAGGCCTGGAAAAAGATATAGTGACTTTTAAGCGGCTGCTCTTTCTCTTCAAAGATTACAAAGAATACGAATATCTTTCACCCTTGCATAGAGAGCATAAGCTGGTATATTTTATCGATAAAGTAGAAGCTTACGTAAACGGTGAGCTCTTTGCTCAGATACCTTATTAAATTAAAGTTCCTATTTTTAATTTTCATTTTAATAATTCTTCTCGCTACTGTAGCCTGTAACACCTTTCTCTTTATATCCAAACCCACAATAACCAAATCACTGAATAAGTATTTTAGCCAAAGCATCTCAGTAGAGAATGCTATATTTGTACCCCCCAATTTTATTTTCTTAAAGAACATCTCTGTATCCGAAGCAGTTAGCCATGAAGATACGCAGTTATCTTTTATCCCAACGATTTTCATAGAGCTGTCTTTATCAAAGCTGATCTTTGAAAAAACCTTAACATTTTCTGCCGTAAGTTTATATAATCCCAAAATGCAGTACGCTGCTTTTTGTAACTTTATTAAGGAAAACTACAGAGAAATAATCGATTTTATTCGTAGCTTACCGCAAGAGGATTTCAAATTTCATATTAATCAGGCGCGTCTAGATTTAGATCATAAAGATGCAGAATCCGCAAGTATTTTAGCTGATTTTTACCTGAATATTAAAGACCGCTTTATGCTTGGTTCCGGGTCGATTAAAAAGGGGGCAACCCTTAATTACAAATTCGGCGGCAGCTTATTAGGGGAGAGTTTCTTTTTAGAGAATTTAGAGCTGACCGCAGACAATCTTTATTCACGATTATCAGGAGAAATTAAGCAGGACTCTTTGAAAATAGACGGCCTTGCCTTTATAGATACATTATCCCAAAAGCAACCAGAAAAGAAAAGCGATGACAAGGCGATTGAAAAAATTTCCTCTTTCTTAAGGCGCACCGAGGCATACCCGGATGCTGCTTTCTTCTCGCAAGCCGACCTGAAGATTTTCGATATAGATTGCCAGATCAGTTTTTTATTTCCGCAAGTGAAAATAGAAAAGTTATTTTTTTCTCTAAATAAAATGCCTTTTGGCTTAAAAGGTGATTTTGTGTTTTCTCAGCCGCTCTCGCTGAATTTAATATTCTCATCATACCCGGGGAAAATTGACGATCTTTCGGAAGAAGATATTAAGAAACTAGATTTAAGCATACAGGGGAGTTTAGAGGAGTCGGTATTCAATGGCGATAGTTTTTTTAGCCTTAACTTTGTGAAAAAGAAGAATATCCGGACGCCTCTAGAAAAAGTAGAACTTGGTCTGAAGGATTTAGCTTTGGATTTTTCCAGATATCCTCAGCCAACGATGAGTGCAGGAGAGGTAGATTTATTATGCCGGACCGAGAGCAACAGTTACAAATTATTTTTACAAGACCTGCTGGTAGCTCTGGATTTAAGAGACGCAGGTCTTAAATCATTCGAATTGGACTCTTCCTTCTACGATGGTAGTTTAACCGGCGACGGCAAGATTGATATCAAGAGATTCCCTCCGAGGATTAATTCTAGCCTTATGATAGAGAATGCCAGCGCCCATAAGTTAGATCAGTTGTTGAAATATTTTGCTAAAGTTGATGGTAAGATGGCCAGTTCGATGACCTTTAGTAATTATCCCGGGTTAGGTTTAAATGGCTCTGTAAATATCCGGGGCGGATATCTGAATAAGATGGACTTTTTTGAATGGCTCTCAGGCTTTTTTGACCTGCCGTCATTAAGCGTTGTGGATTTTAGAGATGCCCGCTTTAACTTTTCTATAGATTCCAAGGGCGTTAGTATGCAGGATTTAGCCTTAGATGCCAAAGATGTAAATTTGAACGGTTATTTTAGTATCGCTGAAAATGGACTAGTTGCCAGCAAGCTTTCTCTGGTCCTCACAAAAGATTTGATGGAGGAGTCCTCCAAACTTACTCCGCTGTTGAATATATTAAGAAGAGAGGATTTTAAATCTCTTACCTTTGATTTTCAGCTCTCCGGTAATTTCGAATCAATGAACTTTCAGTGGTTAAGATCAGAGCTCAAAAGTAAATTGCAGCATCTGATTCCAGACTTTATTGAGAGGAAACTTCAAAGAAATATCGAAAGCGCCATCGAATCCATCTCCCCATAACTATAGTACCGGTTCTAATGTTGAAGCTAGCAGTGTTCCTTTCAAATGCGTATATGCAGAAGAGTCTATTAATCTGCTTGATAAGCGTATTTTTCCTCACTACTTGTTGTTTTGCCGAGGCTCTATTAGAGACAAAAGGCTTTGTCTTATCTATGGATACCTATTTAAGGAATGATCTTGTTAGCTTCAAAAATGTAGTGGATTTAGATAGCGCAAATAGTAATGATTCCACAACTTATTTCGGCATAGATTACAGCTTTGCGTTTGATCTTAAATTTAATCATCAGGGGCCTGAATTTTATATAAAAATGGAAAGAAACGGGCCTTATGATTATGACGCGCCTCTATTTGTCGGTAATAGATTAGTCACTTCCGGAGGCGTTATTAAAGAATATCGCAATGAAGAAATCTTGCCTAACCTAGAGGAATGCTGGTTAGATTTTCCCTTATCTAACGAAAAACGTTTTAAATTCGGCCTTTACACATACGCAATTGGGAATGGTTTTAGTTTAAACGGAGGTTTTGAAGAAATAGGCTTCACTCTTTATAAAGAAAGCGATGATTTGTCTTGGCACCTGCGTTATACCCGACCCGATATACATAATAAAAACCATTTAGGCCCTAGGATCAGACAGGATGCAGAGCAGGGTATTGATTATGAGCCCGGCGCAGCTAATTTTTTATCTTTTGATATTAAGCTTGAATCAGAAAAAAGTGTCTTTCAGCCTTACGTTGGGGTTTTAGCGGATTACACCTCATCAGGGAAAAGAGATAATCAATTTAGTGCGCCTATTGAAAGGGATATCTTAGGGACAGTTGGTTTTGCCTGGCAATGGGCAGGAGATAGTTTAACTTTTGACTTTGAGGCTGCGCGCAATTTTGGCAGAGCTAAAAGCTCAAGCTCAGAGTATGAAGATATTTATCATTCTGGATATTTAATATATTCAGGATTAGAATATACTTTAGACAAAATTGCCCCGTCGATAAAATGTTTGGTTGCTTCCGGGAACAAAGTGCCGCTTGATGCAGCTCTTAACCAGGACGAAACCCTGAACAGCACAAAAAACAGAGGGTTTAATTATTTTTCTCCCTTAAATAATAATCTCGGAGATTCGGTTTGTAGTAGTAACGCAGATATGCTTCCGATTGTAGCTATGGGAGGAGGCTACGGATTGAATTACGGAGTACCTCGCCCCGGCACCTGTGCAGCGGGTGATTTCGAAAATATGATTATGCCATCAATAGGAGCAGATTTTCAAATAACAGAAAAATTATCCTTTAGCCTTTTTGGTTATTATCTCAGCTCTTTTGAAAAAGCTGTTGGCACTCTAAATGGCCAAGCAAAACGTCTATCAAGAGACTTAGGTAAAGAGATAGATATATTAATTGATTATCAGCTAAGTCGGAATATTTTAATAAGTTTCCTGGGCGGGTATTTTATTCCGGGTAGATACTATAGAGAAGCACGAGATGATACTGACGGGAGTTTGTTTAGTCCGTATCTGCGCGGTGATCAGCAAGCAGACAATGCCTACCAAATAGAGCTAGCCGTAGAATTTCAGTTTTAAACCCAAACTAATAAATTGACGTAATATTGGCCGGTTCAGCTTCATTGCGGGAACCGGCATTTCTTTAGGCGGAGGAACGGAATCAAGGCATAGTGTTTAAAAAAATAAACAAAACGTAACTTTTAAAGAAGAATTAATTTAATTGGAATAAAAGTCATTGGAATGTAAGAAGTTATGAGATTATGGACAAAAGGTTTAAAATAGAAATCAAAAATTTCTGAGTAAATCAACTCCCGACGGCAAAAACAGTGACTTTTAGGAAAAAAGCCGAAAAAGTACTTGACAAAACTTATAATTTAACTTATTATTTAATATTAAGTTATAGTAAGTACAATAAGTAGTTGAACGAGGTCATTAATTTTAAAGGAGGAAAGATGAATAGGGGATTAATTTCAACGCAGGAGATTGTCAGGCGTTATAAACTTTCTTACCAAACCGTGAATTATTATACTAATCTTGGTTTACTTACGGTAAGAAAACGAGACGGCAACGCGCGCTTCTATAAAGCGGGTGAGGTGCGTGCTTGTTTAAGTAATATCGCTAAACTAAAGAACCGCGGCTATTCGTTAAAACTGATCAGAGAATTAACCAGGAAGCCGGTATGAGCTATTATGCTGTATTAGGATTAAATAAGGAACCTTTTTCTTCGAGCCCGGACCCGGAGTTTTTTTACGATTCTTATGAGCATCGCGCGGCTTTGATGAGGTTGCTTGTGGAGATCCGCTTAAGGCGCGGATTAAGCTTGATCTTAGGGGATGTTGGTACAGGGAAAACTACCCTTTCAAGGAAACTTTTTCAGATGTTAAAGGTGCGGCCGGATATCTTATTTTATATGATCATGGATCCCACTGCGGCCAGTGAGGAATTATTTTTGGAATCTTTAATCAGGACATTTAATATTCCTGAAGTGGTAAAAGAGGGTTCGGGTATCCTGGACTATAAAGAAGCGATCAAGAAATTTCTCTTCCAGAAGGGCGTTGAGGAGAACAAAACCATTGTTTTGGTGGTGGACGAAGCCCAAAAGCTTAATCCTGAATCTTTAGAAGTATTGCGCGTTCTTTTGAATTACGAAACCAACGAATATAAATTGCTGCAGTTAGTTTTATTCTCTCAGATGGAATTATTACCGATTATTAAGGAGATAAAGAATTTTTACGACCGGATCATCCTGAAATATGTGCTGAATCCTTTCGATGAGAAAGAGACCAGGGATATGATCGACTTCCGGCTTAAGCATGCAGGATTTACCTCTGATTTAAAACTTTTTACAGATGAGGCGATCAGTGAGATCTATCATTATAGCCAGGGTTATCCGCGCAGAATCAACTGGGTTTGCCACAATGCCCTGCGCACCCTATTGGCAGAGGATAAGGCGGTAGTAGATCTTTTTTTAATCCGGGAGTTAATCACAAAGAGCGTAATATAGTTAAGAGATGGATAATAAAGACCAGGCTACTTCAGATGAAAAACTTTTAAAAATAATTGAAGGGAGTTCCGGAAGGAAGCCGGTTACAAAGTTCGGGATCAAGACAAAAGCCAAAGGGATAAAGCTGCCATCGTTTAATTTAAAATTTAGCCCGCAACAGCTTACCCTGTTTAATATAAACAAAGGGTTGTTTATTATCAGCGGGTTACTGACCGCACTTTTTATTTATATGACTATTAACGGCTCAAGGATGATCAACGCGGAAGTTACAACCCATTCTTCAGATGCCACTGATGGTGTTGCTAAGTTCATCATGCGGGATTCAGAGAGATTCCTCGGCCTGGAGGAGTATCTTAATCAGATCAGCAGGCGTAATATGTTTCAGAAATTCGACATCATTACTAAAGATGGAGGCGTTGAGCCGGAGATTGTTGATGAAATTAAAAATTATACCCTGGTGGGGATTTTCTGGTCTAAGGATCCTGAGGTGATGATGGAAAGTGCAAGCGAAGGAAGAACCTATCTCTTAAAGAGAGGGGACATTTTTGGCGAGCAGCGATTTAAGATAAAAGAGATTACGCGTACTTCTATTGTGGTAGAATTTGAGTCAAATGGCCAGATTACGCAACATGAAATCAGGTAATTTATAAAATTGAATATACGGAATTTTAGGATAATAATTTTTTTTACGGTAGGTATGATGCTAATCTTTACCCCAATACGAATATTCTCAGAGGAAGCGGCAGATGATCCTGCTATGCAGACGGCAGATGATCCTGCTATGCAGACGGCCGATGATCCTGCTGCTGTGACAGATATTCAGCTGGATGAATTTATTGATGCCGGGCAGACAGAGGCCCAGGGGGAAGCTTTAACTGTTGATTCAACGGAAGAAGTAAGCGTAGTGGAGCAAGAGGCTCAGGGAGAGGGCTTTACAGACGGTAAGATTACTTTGGATCTGCACGGAGTAGATATACAAGAATTACTAAAGTGGCTTTCGCAGAAGAGTGGTATCACAATTACAACTACCAGCCAGGTTACAGGAAGAGTAACGGCTTTTTTCAATAACCTCACCCTCGAGGAAGCGCTTGATGTTATCTCTACAAGCCAGAATCTGGCTTATGAAAAAAAGGGGAATGTAGTGAGGATGATGGCAAAATCCGAATATGAAGAGACATACGGTCAAAAGTTCGGAGAGCTTAAAGAAGTCAAGACAATCAAGCTCAGTTATGCCAAGCCATCAAGCGTATTAAATCTGATCGCCCCCCTTCAGTCCACTATAGGGCAGATTATCGTTGATGATCCTTCAGGGACTATGTTATTAAGCGACACGCCGGAAAACATCGCGATTATCGAGAAAACTATAGATGATTTAGACCAGCCGCTTCAGACAAGGTTTTTCGATATCAACTATGCAAATACAGAAGATATTAAGACACATGTAAGTACGCTGATCACCCCTGAGCTGGGCAGGGTGATTACCGATGAAAGAAGCCATAAGGTGATAGTTTCAGACCTGCCAAAAAGATTAACCAAAATAGGAGAGGTTATCAAAGAGCTTGATGAGGCCAGCAGGCAGGTACTGATTACCGGAGAGATTATTGAGATCAGCCTGAAGGATAAATTCAGCAATGGCGTTGAATGGCAGAAGGTATTCGGCGAGAGGGCAGTTGATCTATTAAATTTATACGGAGTATACCAGGGAGGTTTTAACGAAACAGATGTCTATCAAAAGATTTCAATGGGCACTTTAGGAATGGATAAATATACCGTAGTTATGAGGATGCTGCAGGAGTACGGAGATACCAAGGTTCTTTCGCGGCCGAGGCTGGTGGTGGTAAACAATGAAGAAGCGCAGATTATGGTTGGCAGGCGCGAGGCGTATGTTACCGAGTCGATAAGCCAGGCGGATACGGTGGTTACTTCCGAGTCAGTTGAATTTATTGACGTCGGAGTAAAACTAAATGTCTTGCCTTCAATCGGCAAAGACGGATTTATCACTATGAAGATCAAGCCTGAGATAAGCGATGTGCTGGATACGGTTGCAGGTACGAGTATACCTATAGTCGGAACCTCTGAAACAGAGACAGTGGTGAAGATCAAGGACGGGACAACGCTGATGATGGGAGGATTGTTAAAGGAGACGCGCAGCGAAACAATCCAAGGTGTTCCAATTCTTTCTAAGATCCCGATTATCGGATTACTCTTTGGCAGCAGGGTAGTAGAGAACCCGACTAAATCAGAAATAGTTATTTTTCTCACGCCTCAATTAATAACCGGGGACGGCAGACTAGTACGTGAGGTAGACAATGAAAAAGAGTAGTAGATTTAAAATTTTTATCGCCTGGATGCTTTGTTTGTCTTTTGCTCTTTGTTTTTCTATCAAAACCATGGCCGAGGAAAGCTTAGAGACAGAAGAAGAGAGGATTTCCTTAGAATTAAAGAATGTCGAGATCATCGAGCTTCTGAGGATTCTTTCGATGAAAACCGGTAAGACGATTGTCCCGAGCGGCCAGATATCCGGCAGGATTACTGTATTTTTGAATAGTATTAATTTTAAGGACATCCTGGATATAATCACGCTTACCCACGGGCTGGCGGTAGAAAAGAAAAAAGATATTTATTACATTATGACTGCCGCTGAATACAAAGCGCTTTTTGGTAAAAACTATTTTGATCCGCGCCGGGTGCAGACAATCAGGCTCACCTATGCTACGCCGTCTAATGTATTTAATGCTTTATCTCAGATCAAGTCAGAGATCGGAAGCGTTATTGTAGATGAGTCTACGGGCACGGTTATCTTAATCGATATCCCGGAGAAACTGAAGGTTTTAGAGGAGGCGATCAAGGAATTAGACCAGCCTTTACAGACAGTGGTCTTTGACCTTAACTATGCCAAGGCTGAGGATGCGCAGACTCAGTTGTCCGCCGCAGTTACTGAAGGTACGGGAGAAGTGATTGTTGATGAGCGTAGCAGCAAGGCGATTATTACTGATCTGCCTGCCAAGATGCAAAAAATAAGAGGTATAGTCAGAGAATTAGACGAAGAGACGCGTCAGGTCTATATCGAAGCGGATATTGTCGAGGTTTCATTAACCGATAATTTTAGCCGGGGGATTAATTGGGAGAAGCTCTTTGCAGAGAGTGTGACCGACAGCCTGGACCTTGTAGGCAATTTTACCTATGGTCTCTCTACTTATCAGAGGATCCAGATGGGCACAATGGAGAGGGATCATTTTAGCGCGGTAATGGATTTTCTCGAGAACTATGGCGATACGAAGATAATCTCACAGCCGCGTCTTGCCGTAGTCAATAATCAGGAAGCATATGTTCTGGTGGGTGTGCGGGATGCATATATTACCGGTACCTCCAGCCAGGCAGAGGCGACTACAATTGTTTCTGAAAGTGTTGAGTTTCTCGATGTAGGGATCAAGCTGACCGTAACTCCCACTATCAGCAAAGACGGATTCATTACGATGAAAGTAAAACCCGAGATAAGCTCTGCAGGAGATCCTCTGGAGACAACAGCCGGCAGCCGTATTCCCATTGTAACTACCTCTGAGGCAGAGACAACTGTTAAAATCAAAGATGGAACGATGTTGATGATCGCCGGCCTTGCTAAGGAGACAAAAAGCGAGGATATAGACGGTATACCGTTTCTATCTAAGATTCCGATAATCGGCAGTATATTTAGCAGCAGGGCAAAGGTAGCTGAGAAGAGTGAGATAATCGTTTTTATTACTCCTCGTTTGATGAGGGGGGATGTTGTGCTTGCGGGGACAGAGCCGGAGAAACACATTCCGGAAGATATAATGCCGGATGATATGAAGGATAAGTTTATCAAGGATAAGAAGATGAGCCGGGCCCTTAACGAATTGTCAATATTCCCTCCGGAGCCTGCCAAGGTAGAGCCCGAGTCCGAGCTGACAGTAGAACAGACAAAGATTAAAGAAGGTGCAGATGAGAAGAAGCCGTATCTGTTACAGACAGCGCAAACCCCTGAACAGATTATCAAGCCGGGTGAAGAAACCAGGGTGATAGAGGAAGCAAAGATGCCCGGGAAAGTTATTAAACCGGGTGAGGAGATGCAGGATATATCGACATCCCAACCCACTGAAAAGATTACCAGTCTGGTTCAGGAGGCCAAAGAAGCAGAAGGGATACAAAAACCCGAGGAGGTTACTAAGTTAGCAAAACTTCCTCAGATACAGGAGGTCAAAGTTCCGGAGGGCCTTAAAGGTAAAGAGGAAATCGCACGGTTAGAAGAGATTAAAGAGGTAGAGAAAGTGGAAGTGCCAGGTAAATTAGGGAAACCGGAAACCAAATCAATCGGGAAGGTTAAGAGGCCCGGAGCACCTGAAAAGATAGAGGGTACAGAAAGGCCGGCGCTTACAGAGGTGCCGAAGAAGGAACTGAAAAAAACAAAGGATCAGGAGCGCATCACAGATTACTACCGCAAGGCGATTGAATACCAGAATTTAAATATGTGGGATGAAGCAATAGATTATTATGAAAAAGTGATTCTCCTGGATTCTGCTTTTGTGCCGGCATACAATCAATTAGGCGTGCTTTATGAATCAAAAGGATTAACCGGCAAGGCAGAGAGGATGTATCTTAAGGCAGTGCAACTCAACCCGGATTATGCTCCGGCGTATTCTAACCTGGCTTTATTAAATGAAGCAAAAAATAACATAGATAACGCAATCAGGTATTGGCGTAAGCGTGCGCTTTTAGGCGGCTCTGACGATCCCTGGACGTTTGAGGCCTTGAGGCACATAGAGGAACTTAAGGAAAAATGAAGCAGGATAACCTAAAAGTAAAGTTTAGAAATACCAGGCTGCAGATAGCTTTTGTGCTTTTGATTCTCCTGACCATCGGTATCGGCGCAATCGCGATAATGCAGATCCAGGGCTTAAGCCAACGGGTTGAAGTTTTAGGCAGGCGTAACCTTTCTTTGGAAAAAGCAGTTTTAGAAATGAGGAGGAATAATACGATTTATGCAATGGGCATTCGTAATTATGTATTCTGGAAAGTATCGCGTTATCTAGATGCTGCACCAATGGCGATTAATCTGGAGGAGATTCTTAAAGCAGCAGAATATTTTAGAGAACAGCTAGAGATTTACCGCAGCCTAGCTTATTCCGGAGAACAAAAGCAGTGGGCTGAACAGATCGCCGGCTCTTTTGGCGAATTAAGTGTCGTCGGCAATCAAATCGTGGAACTGGCAAACTCAAATCAATTAAATAAGTCCGAGGAGAAGATTAACAGCCTGCTGATGAATTTTGAAACACAGTTATTTTATATAGATGATTTTCTCGATAACATTATGGGCAGTGCCAATGTCAATGATATAGAAAGGCAGTTGAGTCAAGCCAAGCTGGATAAACAAAAGGCAGTCTCATTTTTGCTGGCGATTCTCAGTAGCGTAGTAGCAATCGGGGTTCTAGTTGCGACTTTTGTCTACCGTAGGCTCAGGCAGGAGCGTATCTTGCGCGAAGGCCTTTACTACCGGATGATTAATATGGAAGAAAGCGAGCGCAAAGCTCTTTCAAACGCAGTGCACGATCAGATGGGCCAGGACTTAAGTGCTTTGAAGATTTATCTGGGGATCATTGAGCAAAATATAACCGGCGCTTCAAGCGAAGTAAAGGATAAATTGGCAGGGGCGAAAGAGATAATCACCGAGTTAATTGACAAAAGCCATAATATCGCCTTTTTGTTAAGGCCGCCTGATTTAGATGAGGTAGGTCTGATTGAAAGCCTGGAATCATTGATTCTAGATTATAAGCGTATTTCAAAGGTTAATTTTGTTTATGAAAAACCGGAGCAGTCCTTGAAGCTCCCTCCGGAACAGAGTTTAATTATATACCGTATCACTCAGGAGCTGCTGACTAATATGGTAAAACATTCGGAAGCGAAAAACGTGCGTATAAAATTAGAACCCTTTAACCATAGCGTAAGCTTGTTCTATGAGGATGACGGTAAAGGGTTTGATTGTGCGTCAGTTTCGCACAAGCCGCACAGAAGAAGAGAAGATAAATTAAGGCTGGGGGTGGCAAGCTTGAGAGAACGCGTTGCTCTCTTGTTTGGTAAGATGCAAATAGAGACATCTCCGGGCAAAGGAACCCGTGTTGCCGTGCAATTGCCAGTTTAATAAAAATGCCTATAAAAATCTTAATAGCTGACGACCACGACATTATCAGGGAGGGGATAAAGAGCGTACTCAAACCCCACCCGCAATATAGCGTTTGTGCTGAGGCATCTAACGGAGAAGAGGCTTTTGAATTAGTACGCGAATTTAAGCCGGATATTTTACTTCTAGATATCACCATGCCTAAGATCAGCGGATTGGATATTATTGACCGGGTCAAGCGCGCATCATCTAAGACCAAGATTATTGTGATATCAGTACATCAAGCAGGTACTTATGTGCTGAAGGCGATGCGTAGGGGTGTGCAGGGATATTTGAACAAAGACAGCGTTGCTGAGGAGTTGATCTTGGCATTATCCCGGGTCAATGCAGGGAGGACTTATCTAGGGGCATCGATTTCCGATTATTTATCAGAGGTAATGCAGGAACCCGCAGAGCATAAAATGCCTAAGGGAAAGATATTAAGCGAGCGTGAACAGGATGTTCTGCGCTTAGTGGCAGAAGGCAAGACAGCTAAGCAGATAGCCGAAACTCTCTTTTTAAGCCGTAGGACGGTGGAGAATTATAAGAACAACATATTAAAGAAGCTAAACCTTCATAAAACCAGCGATTTAATCAAATATGCGATAGAAAACAAGATTATTGATTCCGGAGAATGAGAGTTTAAGGCGATAAATGGGAGAGGGGACAGTTTTAGCTTCAGCATCAGAACCGGTACTATAATATATATAATAGAGTAGTTTGTGCAAGGAAATAGAGTAGTTTGCAAATTGAATCCTGCGATGAAAAATAGTATATTCTTAGTAGAAAGAGAAGAAGAGGCAGAGATGAATAAAATAACAGCAGGATTAATAATCGGAATCGCAAGCTTGGGATTAACTTTAGATGCGCAGGCCATGGGCGTTGAAGAGCGCACACCTTTAGTTTATGAATATAATCTCAAAGGCCCTAAAATATATGAATCCGATATTATAAAAACCACAGGCACTATACAGACAATAAATCTTTATTATGATTCTATCGGTAGAGTTGAGATGGAAGTAAGCACAAACGGCGGCACAACTTATACAAAAATAATCAATGGCGCAGTTCTCGGCAAGGGATTTATCCCGGGTAATAAATTGCGTTTCAGGGCAAAGATCGATGAAGGGGGAATTTTAAAAAAGGTAATCCTCGGTTATAAAGATACGTCGGGCATGGATAGAATATACCGTAATCCGGAGTTATCCGGATTCAGTAATAAAAAAGCGCTTTATATTTATGGAGGAACAGAAGATCTATTTAATTATCCGCTCAATGTAAAATTCGCTAGAGATTTACAGCTTAAAGGTGTAAAATCAGATTACAGTGATCTACGCTTTACAGCTAGTGACGGTCAGACTCCGCTTTATTACTATCTAGAAAAAGGTTCTAGGATCTCGGTTCTAGGTTCTAGGGATTCTGCTAGCACCAAAAACCTAGCACCTAGCACCTCATCAGCTATTTTCTACGTTAAGGTGCCGCAGATCCCCAAAGAAGGCACGATGGTTTATGTTTATTACGGAAACAAAGATGCAGTAAGCAAATCTGATCCGAATAATGTTTTCCCTTTTTATGATGATTTCAGTACTGAGGAATTAGACAGCGAGAAATGGCAGATCAGCGCAGGGATTAAAAAGGAATGCGGAAACAGAGAAGGGTATTTACGGCTGCATAATTGTCAGGCTTTATCGCGTAACTTTAAGATGAAAGAGGGTATCTTGGAATTTAAGGCAATGGCTGAAGAGAATGCCAGTATCCAGGCAATAATTGATTCAGAATACAGGTATATGGCCTACTCATCAAATTATCCCGGAGCAGAGCATACCATCGCGCTTAATGATATGGCTAAACTCAATATAGGTAATGCTATAAAGGCTTTTAAAGAATATATATATAAGGTAAGAATAGGCGCAGACGGACTCTTATTTGAAAGATATGATCAAGATTATAATAAGCAAGCAGAGATTGAGTTTGTGAATATGGGTAGTTTTAGTGAGGGTTATATAGGATTAAAAGCAGGAAGCGCTCCGCTTAAGGGCGGGAGCGTTTATTTTGATTGGGTAAGAGTAAGGCCGTATATTAAAAATGAAATTATAGTTTCAGGGCAGGCCCCTGACAAAAAGGAGACGCAGAGATGAAAAGACTAATCAAGAATACAATGTTATTCGGAGTAATTTTTGCGATCGCAGGATTGATTTTTTGCATCCAGCGTGCTGAGCTAGGCACTGGGAATATTGAGCTCTGGACAAGCTCAGGGGATTTTAATAACAATGCCTCTACAACAGGGCAAACAACAACAAAGAGCAATGTTACGGTAAGCGCAGCAGGGGATGTTACTATAACTTCCGGTACAGGTCTCAGCAATGGCAATTTTGGAACCTGGGCATACCGCAGGCCGATTACGGTTACAGGTTCAAGCGCTGGGGCACAGACTGCTTATCAGGTCCCCTTTACTTTAGACACCTTAGCATTGTTTAATGCCGGGAAGATGAAGAATGATGGTTCGGATATCCGTATTACTGATGCCAGCGGAAATGAATTATATCATTGGTTTGATAATATAACACAATCTGCTGGAGGAGTCTGTACTGGTTGCTCTGCCTATAATTCTACGGATTATGCCTCTGCAAGTCAGGGTGCAACTGCAACCGGAAACAGTAGGCCAGAACAAGGAGTCGATGATAATGAAGCTACCAGTAATTATTGGTATGTGAGTGCCCCCCAAAATGAATCACTCTATAACTTAGGAACCATAAATTTAGGCACAATAAGATCACAGCTGGCAAGAATTCAATTTCTACTTTATAATGGCGATAGTCGACAATATTATAATTACAAACTTGAAGTAAGTACGGATAACTCAACATGGACTACTGTAGTGGACAGGACAGGTTCAGGAGCTAATTATACAGGCTGGCAGACTATTGATTTTGCTCCCCGGGATGTTAGATACATCAAAGTATGGATTTCAGGGAGTAACGTAAATGCATACGGCCATGTTATAGAATTCCGTGCTTATACCTGTGCATCGGGTACCGGGTGTTCAGGTGGTCACCAGGAAGGCACATATGCCAATGGCATTGCCAGGGCTGACAGCAAAATTTATTTTAAAGCTACTAATACTCCGGCTAACGGAGCGAATGCCACATTTTATGTCTATTACGGTAACCCCAGTGCTACAACCTCAAGTTATTATAGCGGTGCGAATGCTTTTGAATTTTTCGATGATTTTAATGACGGTAATTTAACTAATTGGCAAAATCCTCAGGGGACTTTTAGTGCCGCCGGTGGAACAGCACGGAGCACTGCAACAACAGCAGCCTGGCATATGTTGTGTTATTCCGGGGGCACATATCAAAACGTCGCTCTTGAAGGCAGGTACAGAAGGACGAATAATGGTTATGTTGGATTTGTGCTGAGGAACAATGACTATGCGGCTAATAATGCTTTCTTAATGTATAATTACAGCACTAACGCTTACTGGGATCCCTATGAATGGAGTGGCCATAATGATCTTGGTAATACCAGCGATGCGGGGAGAGGCAATCAGACTTGGTATACTTTTGGTTGGAAAGTTTACGGCACCTCCAGTAAAACTTTGCAGTCCGATATAAATGGAAGCACAATAGGGACGTTTACCCACAGCCACTCTGGATTTTTAGATGGTGCTGGCTATGCCTGCGTTGCTAAACACACAAATAATTGTGAGTTTGATGATTTAAGAGCAAGAAAATGGGTTTATCCTGAACCAGGCGTTTCTGTAGGCAGTGAAACAACCAGCGGAGGCCCCTGGGGTTTAAACCTGGGTACGATAGGTGCAACCGGCACTGGGTTAAGGTTAGATCCGGGAGCTTCTCCTAAATGGTCGCAATTAAGATGGAGTGCAGATATCCCCAGTGGTTCCGGGATTATGGTTAAATTAAAACCTGCTACAAACACCAGTACTTGGGCAGGAACTTATGTAAATTTTACGCTTAGTTCAGGAAATAACCTTGCTGATGATTCCCCTGCTGCCTTGAATATTACTTCTCTGACTCCTTCAGCAGGCTTGGAAATGCAGGTCAGGCTGTCCAACTCTTCATCTGCTGAACCCACCTTGTCAGATTTAAAAGTAGTTTATGATACTATTGGTTTAACAGCCGGGTACCTGAAACAGTATCTTAGCGATGGAACAACCCCTATTGCGCAGGGAGCAGCAGCAGGAGCAAGCGCGGTCTTAAAATTAGAAGGCGCTGGTATGGCCGGACTTGGTGACTCTACGGACCTTAGAGGAGAATTTGAGGTTGCAGATTATGATGGGATCTTTACAGGCAGCGGTATTGATGGTTCGATTATATCCGGAGACATAAGTTCAGTAAACTATACATTTGCGTCTTCGGGTGATAGGAAATGGCGGGCAAGATTAAAGGACGCCCAAGGAAGAAAGTCTGCTTGGGTAGATTTTGGTGCTGATACGGTAGACTTTGTGCCGGATGCCGATGGTCCTGTAGTAACTATTGATTCTCCTGCAGACGGCGGAAACTTTGTCGGAAATATTCCGCCTGAATTCGAAGCTACAGCTATAGATGACGCCAATGATGTATCCTCTGTTAAATTTCAGTATAAGTATGTCGGAGATTCTACCTGGATAGATATATCTACGGATACCACTGTTCCTTATGCAGCTGATTGGGGGACGATTAGTTTTCACAGAGGCTCAAGTTATAATTTAAGAGTTATTGCCAACGATAACATATTAAATACCACGACTACTTCTGCGATAACCGTTAACCGGGTAACTGCATCTTATGAAGTATCTGAAACCTTAAGCTTAGTTGATGCCTGGCAATACGGAGGCGCTAATGTATGGAGTCTTGCTCCTAGTTCTGGATCATGGATAGCTGCTAGCCAAGCGGAAAAAGATGCGCTATTGACTGATGATGGAACTTATTGGACTACTGCATCGGCCACTGCAGCTGGTCAGTATGATGCCCAGTTGTATAAGTATACAGTAGCAACAGAGAAGCCCAATCAGATCTTAGATATAACCTGGAATGGTTATGGAGAGATTATCCCGGGCTATAATACTTATTTTGCGGCTTGGAATGTCGTTACAGAAGCATGGGATATCTTGACAGATCAGTTCATTGGTAGCGATACCACAATTACTACCGGCCTGGAGTTATCTAAATATCGCAATTCTTCAGATGGCGCTGTATATCTTGCGGCAGCTAGTAAAAAGTTTCTCATGGCAGGCCCCACAGCCGTTACTTACTCCTGTATTTCAGGTTGTGCTGAGAACGCATCCAGTACCGGGACTGTATCGTGGAGCAGTTGTCAGTATGATCCAGAGTATTTCGAAAAATATGAAGTTTATATCCAGGGTGCATTAAAGCAGACTATCACAAATGTCAATACTACGACATCAGGTGTTTTGAGTTGGGTGTGCGGAGGCGGTAATGGCGGTGGAACTACATTTTTAGTTAAGCAATATTGGAATGGTTTCGTCGGTCAAACTTCAGTATTCAAATCAAGCTGTCCTTTGGTGTTTGCTTTTGACGGAGAGGATTATAACTTTGTTTCAGATATTTTAGGCCACGGAGTGCTAGGTTATTATGTAGCGAAAGTCGCAGGAAAGGATTTATATCTGCCGATTGATAATGATGAGTATCTCAAGATCGATTCCTCGCAGCTTAAGGAAGTAGACGGTACCTATAGGATCAAGATAAATGAGATGCTGCAGGAGACAACCTATCTTGATCAGGTAGAGCTGCTAGTTGTAGATTACCCTGAGTCTTATGAGATCTATCCCAACGAAGCACTGGATAATGATATGCAAAGAGGACTGTCAATATTGACCTCTAAAGATGAGAAACTGCCCGTATCTGCTGTTGATAATAAAGGCAGGGATGTTTTATCATATCTTGAAAAGATAGACCGCAGATATGCGCCTTTTGAGCATCTAGATATTACGGGTTTTGCCCAGCCGCATTACCTAATTCTGGATTTAGGAGACATAGATACTAAGAATGCCACTTTGTATATTAACGGCTGGACAGAATATCCCGGCAGCCAGGAGAATTCCCAGAACGATGTATTAGTAGCAGAAAAGAGGGGGATCCGTATGGAGCTTCCTTCTTTAGAGGTAGCAGGAAGGAACGGTAAATGGAAAAAGGTTACTGCTTTTATGGGTATGCCGGCAGGCCTGACTAAGACAATGACTTATGTTTTGCAGGATGATAAAGGCAGATCAATTTTTTCCACAGATGACCACCGCATCAGAATAAAGAGTAATCAGAGGGTTTATTACGATAAGATCTGGGTTTCCTCTTATAAAGCCGATAATTACCAAGTAAAAAAATTAAAACCTCAGAAAGCAGGGCTTTTTTACTATGGTATCTCCCAATTTGTTTCAGAAGATGGCAGGAGTCCGGGAAAATTCATCTATGCAGAAAGGGCTGGAAAGGATTATGTAAAGCAACAGGGTTATGCTACGCGCTACGGAGATGTCTTACCTCTGTTAGAGCAAGCAGATGACAAATTCGTGATTATGACTTCCGGAGATGAGATAGATCTAGAGTTTTTAGCCAGAGAATTACCGGAACTTCCCGAAGGTTGGAAGAGGAGCTTCTTGCTCTATGCCAACGGATATTTTAAAGCAGCCACCCCTGGCAGGGCCTATGCCTATACAATTGAGCCTTTGCCGTTCCAGAAAATGCTGAATATCGGAGGAGGAAAATTATATCCATATGAAATTCCTTTAATTGATTTAATCCGTTTTGGTAATTACGGTGAAAAGATCTTTGGGGTTCACCTCTCGTTTAAAGATAAGCTAGCAATTTTGGCTCAGTATTTTGATATCTATTTTGGTAAAAAGACTGCGGTCCGCTATCCTGATGATCCGGAACATGCAGCTTATCGAAAAGAATATAATACACGCTATATGCCTGCTTATTTTCCTGATGGCCATGCGGATAAACCCGCTAAACACCGTTCGCTTTATACAGACTATCTCAAAGTAGATAGAGCATACCATCCACTTCTATTAACAAACCCCACGGGAGGCAATGTCTGGGAGGAAGGGAGTAAACATCATTCGATCAACTGGACATTTGATCCTGCTCTTTTAACCGGTTCAAACAGTATCAAGGTGCAGTACCACACGGATTGGACCACCGGGATCACTAGCGGATGGCAGTATGTTTCAGATGAGAACAACAATGTAATGTCTACAGCCACCTTAAGCGCTCTAGAGACAAAATGGAAGATCCCTGTGAATCTGACTAATGGCAGCGATACGCTGGAGAACTGTAAAGTAAGGCTGACTTATAACGCCGACAGCACATACTACAGTGAGTCAGGCAGTGTAATAAAAGTCAAGCCTTTTCGGATAATCAGCGTCAACTCTCCTGCGGCCGGAGACTCCTGGAGGATTACTTCCAGCCAGACAATCAGCTGGTCTACGGTGGGTATCCAGGAAAACGCGCCGATGAAACTCGCGTATTCTACCAGCAGTGGAGTTGCGGGAAGTTGGAGAAATATGGACGGTGAATTCTTAACCCCTGCAGAAGGAGGGCCTACAGGCGGAACCGCCTCTTATACAACTACGATTAACGGCGCAGGTGGCGGTAGTTATACCTGGGCATCAATACCTAAGGATTTTTTATCCGGTTCATGCAGAATCAGAGTGATCCATGATATAGGTGTATCTCGCTGGCAGAAAGACTCTGAGGCATTTGCTATTACTCAGCCAATAATCAGGGTAAATCTGCCTTCAGGCGGGGATCGTTTAATCCGAGGGGATAGTTACAATATCTCCTGGACTGCAGAAGGGTTAACCAGCGAAACATGGAGTATATACCTTGTTTATCTGGATTATCAGTTCAACGAGTATACCGAAGGTATTTATAGCGGGACAATCACCGATGCATCTCCGGTTGATAATATTTATAGTTATTCCTGGACCTGGCCAATAGATTTTAACCATCCAATTTCAGATTACGCAAAAATAAAGATTACAGATGCCACTAACGCTACTATTCTTGATGATACCTATAATGATGCCAATGCCTGGCTGCGCCTGATGTTAGACCCGATGGAAACTACAAGCCTTTTCATGGGTACTCAGCCAACCAGTGCGAATAGTTGGCATATCAATTCTACCAAAGAGGTAAAATGGGATTTTACTCAGCCTTTAATGGGGACAGGCGGTACTGCGCAAATTTCTTATAATTACGGAGACTCTGGTTATACTCCATGGTCTATAATCGGCACTGCTGTTACCTGGACAGAAGGCTCTGTTACAGCAGATGGTACTAAAACATTCGCTCACAATACCTGGAGTTGGGGGATTGATCCGGATATGCCGGTACCAAGTATTGCCAAGGTTAGACTTTTTGATAATGGCAGGGCAGATACACTTTGGACCTCTGATGCATTTAACTTAGTTGCTCCGGCTATGACGATTACTGCGCCTGTTTCAACCAGCGAGTGGATTGCAGGAGCAGAATATAGTATCACCTGGACTGCTACTGACGGTGTGGGCGGGCACGTAAATACTGATGCCGGGGTGAAGAATAAATTAACAATTAAGTGCGATACTGAGGATGATGCCCCTTGGACAATCACTACTTCTGCGGTTCACAATCAAGCTGAATTAGGGGGCAGTTTCTTATGGACAATAGATGACAAAGTAGTTGATGCAACCGAAAACAGCATAGAAGAAGACATTGCAGTACTTACTGTTTATGATAATAGCCGTCCGGATACTACTGTGGCAGCCTGGACATTCACTATAAAAGAGCCGAGCATTACTATTACTTCGCCGGATGAAAACGAAGAATGGATTGCCGGCACTAGGTATACAATCACCTGGACTTCTACTGTCGGTGTAAGCAGTTCATTAGGGCTTGATTGGTCATCGGTTAGCTCTTCCAGTTACAGCGAAATTGCAAGCAGTGCAACTCACGACACAGAGACAAATACAGGAAGTTATGGCTGGACAATTCCGGATACTACCCCTGATGCAGATGGCGATGTGGCTAAGATCAAGATTTATGATAATAACCGGAATGCCACTGTGTTTACCAAACAGTTTAAAATAACCAGGCCAATAATCTATCTCACCAGTCCGGTTACAGGTGATAATGCGCAGGCAGGAACGATGTGGACTATTCAGTGGACCACTACTGACGGAGTAGGGGATAAGGTGAAATTAGAATGGTACCACCCTGCACCTAGTATTGGCTGGACAGCAGTTAGTAATGGTTCAAGCGTAGACAATCTTGATGACGGTACAGTGAATAGTTTTGCCTGGACAGTCCCGATTAGTATTAGTACTGACTACGGAGATAACCAGGCTTATATTAGAATCTGGGATAATAACCGTTTAGCCACGGTATTCGTAGATCCCGGAGAAGCACCGGGTGACGCGATGGGATTCAATGTTTCTAAGCCTGAATTTGGCTTAATTCCTCCTTTAGCAAATACTACCTGGCGCAGGGGGAGCGCGCGTACAATGTCTTGGGATACTATAGGGGCAATGAGTAATAATCTGAGGGTTGAGTATGATGCGACCGGTAATTTTGAAGGCTCACAAACTGATATTACCACCCAGGGATATTTTACTGCTAATGAGCAGGGTTCCTATAGAAATTTTACCTGGACTATTCCCATGTCTGCCACTATTTCAGAAGCCGGTGCAGCTAAGCTTAAGGTAACTGATCTATTGCCGCCTGAGGCTAACGGAACCTCCGTAGCCTTTACCATAGCAAAACCGGCAGTGATCTCAATTAACCAGCCTGCAAGCGCTGCCTCTTGGACATTAGGGGCCATTAATAATATAACTTGGTCCAATGAAGGTCAGCTTAATAATGTCAGGATCGAGTATTCTCCGTTAGGAGATTTTAGCGATACCCAAACATTAAGCACAAATTGGACCTATGATGACTCAAGCAGCTTATATCAGGATTATCTGGGCACATACACCTGGACAATACCTAATGACGATGCGTATCTATCAGGTGGTATAGGCAAGATAAGGATTAGAAATACCACTGATCCATCGATAGTTCAGAATTCAGGAATATTTTCTTTGGTTGCGCCGAGCATCACTGTAGATCAGCCAAACGCCAGCTCTAAATGGGTGGTGGCAGAGAATCGTTTGGTCTCCTGGACAAGAGGGACCGGGTCATTAATCAGCAACGGCAAGATAGATGTATCTTATGCGATTAATGCAGAAGATACTGATCCATCCACCTGGACTGTTGAGTGGAATCAATTAGCGCTGGTTAATAATAATATATTTTCCTGGAATTGGCTCGATATACCAGTTTCTTGCGCAGGTGACTATATCGCAATCAGGATAGAGGACAGGGATGCTGATGGGTCAGTTAATGCAAATGGACGTACAGCGCAGAGCCGCGGTTATTCTGCGGTATTTCCGATTTACGCAAATGTTAGCAGCATCAGTATACCCGGAGATACAACTTACGTTAATGATCTCTGGACAATTACCTGGACTACAACCGGGACTATTCCCGCAGCATATAGAGAAATCTATTACTACAAAGACGGGGATGATACTACGCTTTGGACAATTGCTGCAGCAGGCTCTGAACCTGCCAGCCCATATGGATGGACTGTTGTTGATGATATCGCCGGTACAGTGAGTATCAGGGTCAGGGATAGCAGGGTAGCGGATAATGCTAATTCTTATGAAGACACCTCTAGCTTCAAGATCTTAGGTCCTTTAATGCTGAATGCGCCTAACGGAGCAGAAGGGTGGGTAGTTGATGATACGACTAAAGATATTACCTGGACCTATAGAGGAACGATCGGCAACGTGGTGCTAGAATACTCCTATGATTCAGGTAATAATACCTGGACCTATATAGATGGCATAGATGCCAGCGGAATTGCCGCAAACTATAATGACGGCACTGCTTCTAGCAGTGGTTCTTTGGGTAATGGCAGTTATGACTGGACAATTCCGGATACGGTTTCCGGTACGGTTAAAGTCAGGATTTCAGCAGGCAGCGGTGATACTGTTATGGTAGATTCATCAGATGCAGATTTTAAGATAATCGGCGAGTTGCAGCTTATTTCACCGGTTGGCGGTGAAGCCTGGAAGATTGGTTCAAACCACAATATTAACTGGACTTCAGTCCACGGCCCGTCAATGGAGAATATAGCTATACAGTTTTATGATGGAGACAGCTGGTATGATCTAGACCGCCAGACCGAGGATGGTTGGGATAGCGTATCCAATAGCGGCAGTTACTCCTGGACCGTGCCTAGTTCAATCAGCAACTTAACTACTGCAGCTAAGATAAGGATAAAAGAGACCAATGATTTATCTAATACAGTTACTTCGGGCAATTGGACAATCACCTATCCGACAATTACCTTTACAACCCCGAATAAAATCACCAGCCCGGGATCTGATGCATACTGGGTGGAAAATGACACTAAGATTTTACAGTGGTCGGCTGATGGTTCACTCAGGGGCAACCTTGCTCTATCCTATGCATACGGCCCTGATGCGAATGATCCTTCTGCCTGGACAGGTGTCACCTGGACCCCGATAGATACGGTTGTTAATACGACTGAAGAATTAGGCTGGGTAGCTCCTAGCCTCACAACTAATGCAGCATTAAAGATACAGGATCTGAGTTGGTCAGGAAACGTGATTGGTTACTCAACGGTATTTGAGATAGTCGAGGAGCCGAATATTTATGTAACACTTGAAGGCGCTGATGATGATACAGCTGTTGCAGGTACAGATTGGCGAGTAGGTAAGGTGAAGAGAATCTCCTGGACCTCTGATTTTGGTGTGCAGGATAATGCCCTGGCTATCCTCTGGGATATTGATGACGACACCAGCGAGTATTGGACTGTAGAGGGAGCAGAGAATTTGTCCAACTCAGGATATGTTGATTGGACGATTACTCAGGATGTCTTAGCTGCCGGAATTTCTGCGCGGCCGATATATTTAAAGGTTAAAGATACATCGAGGCCGCAGACGCCTAACAGCCCGGCAATACCTACATTCAACGTTTTGCCGCCAAAGATCACTATATCAGATTTAACTGCGGTCTTAACAAAAGGAAGAACCGAAACAGTGACCTGGACTACTGACGGAGATGTCGGAGAGAATAATACCGGCAATCTGCGTTTAGTTTATTCAACTGACGGCGCAACCTTTAAACATCTGGTGAGCGGCGCTGCCTATAATGCTTCTGACCCTGATACCTATACAACCGTTGCTGCTGTTGATGGTAGTTATACCTGGACAGTTCCGAATTCTGTAAGCAGCAATTGCCTATTTAAGGCTATTGATGATACCCGCCCAAGTACAACCTCCGGTGTTTCAGGGGCCTTTAGAATATTACGCGGTGCAGTTAGCGTAACCCAACCCAGCGGCGCTGAGTTCTGGACAGTGGGAGCAACTAAGTCTGTTACCTGGAGTTATATAGGTGACATTGATAATATTAAACTTGAATATTCAACTGATAGCGGTAATAACACCTGGACAGTAGTTACAGGAGCCGATTCATTAGCACCGGGTCTAAATGGTACGGATTGGTTCGTAGCAACTCCTGATACTGCCGGCTTAGGAACTTTCAGTTGGACAATACCGGATAATATCTCTGATACTTCAAGCTTGAAGATTACTGCCGTAGATAATAGTGTTTCTACTACAGGTTCTTCAGCTGAGAACTTCTACATCAAGGGTTATTTTACTGCGCCTAATCCGCCGGCAGGAGGCGCAAGTTGGACATTAGGTGGCATTGAAGATATAACCTGGACAACTACAGGCACAGTATCCAATGTAAACCTCTATTATACTACGGGAGATACCTGGACGCTGATCGATGGCGCAGAAGGTTTGAGTAATATTGAGGATGGCGGTTCCGGCTCCACTAGCTTTACCTGGACTATACCTACAGATCTTGTTCCTACACCCAGTGCGACTGCCAAGGTCAAGGTAGTTGATGCCAGCGACGCTACTGTTGAAAGAGAGTCAGCAGCATTTAAGCTGATCGGTAAGCTTACTAATCTGACAGTTCCTGCAGCAGTTAATGTAGGAGGAGCATACGATATTCCATGGTCGACTACAGGTAATATATCAAACGTAAGACTGACCTATTCTATAGACAATCGCGCGACCTGGAGAAATATGAGCGGTGTTCTGACTACTGCCGGAAGCTATGAGCCAACCACAGTATCTAATAGCGATTCATATGCCTGGACCATACCGAACACGCCTAATACTACCGCAGAGTGTATCGTCAGGGTTGCTGATGATGCGGATTACCAGAATGTATACTTTGATTCTGATGCCTTTAAGATCAGGGGCGTCTTGCTTTTGGTGTCTCCGGGAGGAAGCGCTGCTGAGTCTTATGCCGTAGGCAGCGCTACAAATGTTACCTGGTCAACAGTAGGCAGCACGATCACCCCGGTTATGTTACAATACCGTCCGTCCAGTAATGCGGGATGGAAGAATATGGCAGGCGGCACAACCCCTGTAGCTACCGAAATAAATACCGACGCAACTCCGGGAACCTATAGTTATCTCTGGACTATACCCGATGATATCGGCGCAGCTGCGGAAATCAAGATATATGACCCAAGCGATACCCAGGTTACTACCAGTTCCTTAAATACTTTTTACATCAAAGGTGTCTTAGATTTAACTACTCCGGATGGCGGCCAATTCTGGACTATTGGCACACTGCATGATATTGAGTGGACCTTTACTTCCGGAGGCGGCAGTACAAATTATGTCACGATAGAATATAAGCCGAATGATAGCATCGGCTGGACTCCAGTCGACAGCTTAGGAGAGCTTAGTGATGTGCCGGTTGAGGGATGGGCAGGCGTTGTAGAAAATGACGGGACATTCACCTGGACGATCCCCGATGCGTATTCTACTAATACAAAGGTACGCATATATGAAAAAGACGGATTATCTAACATTGATAGCTCAACACAATTCTTTAGAATAGCCAGGCCTACTTTCGGTAACTTTGCAGCTACAGTCGGAGCAATCACAAATACAATTGGCACAGCCACTCAGGCCGAGCTGAGTTTCGGGAAAACTTACGACCTTACCTGGTCGACAACCGGTACGATAGAGGATATAAAACTCGAGTATACGCGCAGTAGTGCTTTTGCTGCTGATAAAACCAAAATCATTACTTCATCTTTAAGTAATGAAGCCGAGACTTTTGAAGACTGGACGCCTCAGCCCGCGGATGTAATCGCCGAGAATGACCCCAATCTTTCCCTGCTCAGTTTTGAAATTGACAGCGAAAATCCGATTAATGACTTAGATGACGAGGAGTATCTTACCTGTTGGTTTAAGATCAGCGAAAATTATCCGCCTTCAACTACTCCGCTGGTTATGAGAGAGGCATCAACTTCGACCTCTCCTTCATTTAAGCTTTATCATGCACCGGAGGTGATTATCGCTCATCCGTTGGCAATTAGTGATGATTGGTATATGGGTACCAGCCGTAAACTGCGCTGGAAGACAAAAGGCAAGGTGACTAGGAACAACTTCAAATTCGAATATTACGGAGGCACTAATTTAGGCTGGCAGGAGATTCCCGGCTCTGATCGTACTTCTATAGCTACAGAATCATATCAAGGCAGGGAATATTATACTGTCTTCTGGGATATCCCTTCGTTGATCGGATTAGTCTCTGAGGATATTACGAATTGTAAGATTAGAATCACAGATCTGGATGATGTCAGTATAGTGGGTATTTCAGAGACCTTTACTCTCAAGGTGCCCAAGTTTACCTTAACCGTACCAACCGGCGGAGAAATTTGGGCGTATAATGATTTGGCTGCGCTCGCCTGGACATTTGATGGTATACCTAGCGGTGCAGTGGAATTGCATCTTTCCAGTGACAGCGGAACCAGCTATAATATCTCTGTCAGCTCCGGCGAATTAAGTAGCCCGATGCCCTGGGCAGTGCTCAATTACCCCAATATCAGCACAATGCGGATGAGGATAAGGGATAGTGGGAGAACCGCAAGCTCTGATACTTCTGATGCTGATTTCACAATTATACCTAAGCCAAAGATTGTATCGGTTACGCTGACAGATAAGTACGATAGCGAAACTGATGATTTTGTCGTCAATGAGGAGAATATGGAGAACGAAAAACTGACTATTTCTTGGACTTACCAAGGGTTAACCATAGGAAATAGCGGCCTGACGATTGATTACTTTAAAGATACTAACGGAGACGGTGTTTATGATAGCAGCGAGAATAAATATACAATCGCCACAGGAGTTGCGCGCAGCAGCACGACCGACATTGCCGACGGAAATTACTCAGGCGTTTATACCGGCAGCTACACCTGGACTATAGTGCCGACTGCCTTAGCCTCTTCTGCTGGAGATCTTAAATTACGTGTATATGACCCGGATAACATCGATGTCGCTAACAATTACTACTTAGGTTATTCCGGAAGCTTCGTGATCAGAGGCGGCTTTGAATTCACTACGCCTGTTCTTTCAACTCAGTGGTATGCCGGTTCAAGTGATAACATGATCCAATGGAGAAATAAAGGAACATTTCCAAAGGTACACCTGTTGTACACCTTTGATGACGGGGAGACCTGGAGGGATATCGTGAGCCATGCTCCGATAGAGGTTTCAGATGATAAGATTACAACTGCCGGTGCAGCCGCGGCTACTGAATTAACTAATACCGGTTCATATTCTTGGTCTATACCGGACCCACAGATAGCCAATCAGGCAGTGAGGTTGAAGTTATCAGATACCCAGGACCTGAACGTGCAGTCCAATAGTGCTGAATTTCATGTTGTTTACTACACAGTTACATGGGAAATCAGAGACAGTGTTAACAGGGGCCATATATTAAATGCTACTGTGAAAGCTACGCACTCAGGTTCGCTTGTTGCTTCTGTTGAAGGTAACAGCCCGATAAGTATAAGGTTGCCTTATGGAAGTTTTGGCTTTAATTTCTCTAAGACAGCCTATGTTGAAACATCAACTACAGATTATCTTGTCGGTCCGACTACGGATTTAAGCTCGGATAATCTGACCAACGGGGTTATTCTCTGGAAGATATATATAACCAGTACTGCCGAAGCGCAGGCTGATTTCAAGGTCCAGTCAAACTTTGCCTATGATGAGGATACGGATAAATTGACAGTTAACTCCTGGCTGGAGAAGCAAGGTAAGCTAGTGTTGGGAGATGATATTAATGCGTTAGGTAGCGCTATGATAAAGATTTACGACGGAGAATCATTAAAGGCGATACTTGAAGATGCTGTCCCTGACTCTAACGGCGGCTATTGGTATGTGAATGCAACGGCCACAGTCCCTAAGGCAAGCGGTGGCTTAGGCCTGGCAGGCGGAAAGACTTATTTCGCCAGATGCGTGATTTACTATGGAGGAAGCGAAAAAACAGCTTATGAATCCGGAAATTCCTTTGAGATTAAAGTAAGTAAGACGATACAGTTGATTACTGCAGAGATTGAGAAACAGGTTACCGGCCTTGGCGGTACGGTTAGCGATCAAGCAGCATTGACCAGGTTGGCATTACAAGCTGCCCAGCTTAACATCCAGTCACAACTTGTTTCTGCTGCTGCTAGCACACAGGCAGCAGTTGCTACTCAAGCTGCTGCTACTCAAGCAGCGGTTGATACTTCAGCTGCTAAAACTCAGGCAGCTGTATCTGGTGTGAAGAGCGAAACTAGCCAGATTTTAACAGCCACAACCACTACTATACCGAATGCAATAGACAATATGGCTGTCAATCTAGCCTCTGAGATATCCACGGAATTAAAACCTTTTGTGCAGAGCGGTATTTTGACTCGTGATACTTCAGTAAAGCAGGGCGCGACAGTTACGATTTCTTATCGTGCACCCTCAGGTCTCTATCCGACTGTGACTGTGTATGATCCTCTGGATAGAATAAAGTTATCCGGAGCAAGGATGGTTGAGATTGGTGCAACAGGAGTGTATGCCTACGATGTGCAGTTCATATCTGGTTGGGGTTTAGGAGACTTTACCGTTGTCTGCTCCGAAGCCACAAAAGGTTCAGTAGATGCTATCACGATTAGCGTTATCAAAGAGGATATCTCAGGCCTCTCAGGAACGCTTTCTGCGGTTTTGGGTACAACCTCAGGTATGTCAGGGTTGCAGGATAGCACGGATGCCCTGGCTAAATCCTTTGATGCGGTTGATGATTCCTTAGCCCTTCTTGCTGCGAATGTATCAAGTAAGGTGGAGGAGACCAAAGACTCGATAGCTGAATTAGAGACAGTCTACAACCAATTGGTCGAAATCAGCAAGATGGTAAAGGGTATGACTGCAGGAGACGAAACAGACATCCTGGATAAGATGTATGAAATGACCACAGACAGAAAAGATGATATGGTGTACCTGAAGAATAAGACTGAGGAGTTAAAAGCAGCGATGAATCTGAATACAAAAATGATTGAGAACGTAGCTAAGAAACCTGTGGTTGAAACTTGGTTTGAGTTTAGGTAATACTTTTAGGCCGCGGAATCTTACTCGATCCCGCGGCTCTGAATTCCAGCAATAGAGATCTAAAAATAAATAAAAAATATCTTGCAATTAGATAGGGTATCTTTATATAATAGATATACAAAATGAGAGCCAGAATACTAAGACAGATTATTCTATCATTTGTATTATCTGTCTGTTTATTTATTATACAGGCAGAGGCAGGAACTATCACTTTGCGTGTAGTGGCAGTAAACCCGTCTGAAGAATTATCACAGACAGCTCCGATAAAAGTCCACCTACCTAAAGAAGTAAAGCCCGAACATATAGTTTATATGGCAGACCTGCAGATGGCCTATGATGCACAAATGGGCAGCTACTATGTTTTTGGCGAATATGAACTCAAGCCTCAGGAGATGCTGGAAAAAGAGATTGAGATTAAAGACATCTGGATTATTGATGATGTCGACATCGCTGATCTTCGGCTAGAGGCAAAGGAGATTTTTGCCGGATTTGAAAAGACGAAGATGGCTAAGAAAGCCCAGGCGATGCAAAATGCGATTAACGATAAGCTCGATGAAATCCAAGAAAAACAGCTTGCCTCTAGTACTAACCCCTCTCAGCATATTTCAGATTACCGTTATTGCATCAGCTTATTCAATGACGCCAAAAAAGAAACAGTAGAGGCGAAGACCTTATTGCAGGAGATTGAGCCGCAAGGCTTAACCGCGCTTACCTGGAAGATCATCGTCTTCATTATTGCTTTCCTAGGGATTCTAGGTTTTACTTTTTATATCATCTGGCAGAAACAAGCAAAGCTTGAAGCCACACAAAAATCAGAGGAAGCAAAAGAAGAGGCAGGGCAAGAATAACCCACTAGCACCAACATTTATCTAGATAAGTGAAACTAATCAAAAAAGTTATTTTTTTCTTTTTTTTATCTAGTGCATCGCTTAGTTTTTCTTCTGTTCATGCACAGGTCGAGGCTACATTTTGGCAGACAACTAAATCCCAGCATTTTGTGATTTACTCCCAAGAGGTCCCTAGAGATTATCTGCAGAGGCTGATTAGCCGCGCGGAATCATATTATAACAGAATTCTGGACAGCTTAGGTTTTCGCAGGTTTGATTTCTGGACCTGGGATAACCGTGCAAAGATTTATCTGTTTAAGAACTCTTCCAGCTATCAGAATGAAACCGAGCGCGATGGTTGGTCAGGAGGGATGGTGCATGTAGGGAGCCGTACAATTAAGACTTTTGTCGGCCAAGCGGGTTTTTTCGATTCAATGCTTCCGCATGAGATGGCGCATATAGTCTTTAGGGAGTTTATCGGAGAAGACAAAAGACTGCCGCTTTGGATTGATGAGGGCGTGGCTTGCTCTCAGGAAGAGAGCATGCTGGATAATCGAATAGAGATGGCTAAGTTGATGATAGAAAATAATACCTATATAGATTTTAATACTTTCTCTGAAGTCGCCGATTCTTTATCAGTGGATCCTCAGGAGTTTTATGCACAGGCAGCTTCGATGCTGGTTTTTCTTCTTGAAAGAAACGGTAAAGACAGATTTTTCGACTTTAGCCGCCGGATCCGTGACGGCGAAGACTGGTTAATTGCCTTAATCAAAGCTTACCGCTTCAAGGATCTAGGGGAGGCGGAAGAGAAGTGGAAACAATTTATGAGCCAGTACTGAAGAGAAACAGTAATTAAAATATTTGCTTTGTTGTGTTTTTTTGCTAGAATAGATATTGTATGAAAGGGAAGGTCAAGAAAAGGAGGTAACATGAAGGCAGTAGCGTACATACTTACAGCTATAGGTATTTTAATGATTGCCGCTTCTGTTATTACTAAGATGGGTGCAGGAGGTTTGGACGCACAGGCATTAGCCTATCTAGCTATGTGTTCTTTTCTCGTTGCGCTTATTCTACTTGCTGCGCGATTCGGCCAGAAGGTTCAATAATATATTATTTAATTAGCCTAAAATCAGCTTCCTTCTAGCATATCAAAGCTCTACTATTCACCGGGTAGTGAGTTAGTAGAGAAAAAATATAGTTTTATCTGTTCCCCTTTTCTATCTCTAAGCTCAGTATTTCTTCACTAAAAGATTCGAATGATTCATCTTCCCGCAGAAAAAGAAATAATAGAAAAGCATTTTCATCATTTAGCTAATCTTTATGATCATCAGAGATATCCGAATCTTAAGGTTATTTACCAGTTTGTTCTAACAGAGAAGAATAATACTTACTGTTATTATATCTCTATTTCAGACGGAGAATCAAAATCATTTCCGGGAGAACATCCTAATCCCTCGATTCAAATCCGCTCCCCAATTTCTACCTGGTTTGCTATTGTAAACGGAAACTTAAACGGGCTTTGGGGTTTGCTAACCGCAAGATATCAGATCAGAGGTAACCCTTACTACCTGAAAGAATTTACAAAAATATTCGGGAGGAAATTTGACGGATCGGATATTGCGGAATTAAGTAATCCGATTGCTGAATTTGAAATACCGCGTAAGAGGATTTGGAAAAAACCCAAAAAAGTTCTTGTGATTAACGGTAGTCCGCGCCGGAAAGAAGGGTTTACTTATTTTTATCTGCAATATCTCCTTGAAGGAGTTAAAGCAGCAGGTTGCGATGTGGAGCTAGTTGATATCTATGATAAAAAGATCAAAATCGAGCCATGCCGGGGATGTTTTCTCTGCGCAAAAGAGCCCGGTGAATGTGTCATAGAAGATGATGCCAAAGAATTATTAAGTAAGGTAAAAGATTCGTATCTTACACTTTACGCCTTCCCGCTACATACCTGTGCTCCGCCTGATAAGCTTAAGGCGTTCTTGAACCGGCACTTTGTTTTAGTCTCATCTTACTGCGTACCGTGCGGAATATTCACCAGGCATCCAAAACGTAACAGAAAAGAGTGCTATACAGCAGTTTTAGCTATTGGTGGCTTCCCCCAAATAAAACAGTTTCAGCTGGCAGGGCAGGTGTTCGCATTAGGACATGGGGCGTATGTTACTACTCCGCTTATCGCAGCAATTTTTCGCCCCGGAGCCGAAGCATTATACGAGCATTCCAGCGGCCAAAAGTATTTAATCAAAGTTCTCTCTGCTTTAAAAATGGCTGGAGTAGAGTTGATCGAGAAGGGAAAAGTTTCAAAGAGAACCCTGAAGGCTATATCTAAAATTTATATTCCTCTTAAAGCTTGGCATAGAGGAACGAATCTATTTCGCCATCTAGAGCAGAGTAGAAATTAGTGATTTAATCTATGCCCAAGATTATCAAGAATGTCTTATTGATTTATCCCCCAACCGTTACCGAAAAAAGGTTTTATACCAAGATGGTCTCATTGCCTTTGGGCATTGCCTATATTGCCAGTATGCTTAAAGATGATTACCGTATCTCGATTTTAGATGCAAGCGTAGAAGGATATGATAAAGAGATAAGTGTTGCAGAAGACAGAACATTTTTTAGATTCGGACTAGATTTTGATCAGATCAAACAAAAGGTCAAAGAGCTTTCTCCAGATTGCGTTGGGATCAGCTGTATGCTGTCTTTACAGTATCCCTCTGTTCGTAAAATATGTCGTGATATCAAAGATATAAATAAAGGGATCCATCTTCTTCTCGGAGGCCCGTATCCCTCATATTATGCAGCAGAGATTATGTCGAGAAATAGGGATGTAGATTTTATTATTAGGGGAGAGGGAGAATATGCCACCAGGGATCTATTTTCGGCGATTAATCAAGGGGAAAGCCTATCAGAGATAGATGGTTTATGTTTTAGAAAGGACGATCAGTTCATCGTAAACCCCAAGCGTACTTTTATAGAAAACCTTGATCAACTGCCTTTTCCCGATCGAGGCTTGTTTTCTTTGGAGAAATATAATGCTCATCAGCCCTTTTGGGCTATACCGGTTAAAGGAAAGAAATATACATCTCTGGTAACATCGCGGGGTTGTCCTACTCGATGCTCGTTTTGTTATTCGAGTACTTACTGGGGGATGCAATATCGTGCAAGATCGGTTGAGAATGTTATATCAGAAATCGAAGAACTAATCCATAAATACGAGGTTACCAATTTTCATTTCGTTGAGGATAATCTTACTCTAGATAGACAAAGGGCGAAGAATCTATTTAAAGAGATCATTAACCGTAAACTGGATATATCATGGTGTGCTCCTAACGGTGTTTGCCTCTGGACATTGGATGAAGAATTAATCGCCCTGATGAAGCAGAGTGGTTGTTATGAGTTGAATTTCGGAATCGAAAGCGGCAGCCAGGAAGTCTTAAACAAGATTATTAAAAAACCACTGAATCTTAAGGAAGCCGAGAGGATAATTCGTGAGCTCAAAAAGAATAAGATATTCGCATCCGGATATTTCATATTAGGTTTCCCCGGAGAGACCAAAGAAGATATTCGAAAAACGGTTGCTTTTGAGAGAAAATTAAATCTTGACCGGAGTATTTTTTTTAGTGCAACCCCTTTTGCAGGAACTGCATTATATCAGACATGTAAGGAGCAGGGCTATATCAGCTCAGATTATGACGAGTCTTTTAATGAAATTTTTTCGGCAAAATTTAATAATCATGATATGACCAAGGAAGAATTGGATAGGTTGATCATGATCTGTTATGGCCTGCACATCTTAAAAAATTTCTTATCTCATCCATTCAGATGGAGGCAGCTTTGGCAGATCTGGGGGAAGACTTTGGTATATAAATTTCTCTATTTTTTGAGGTTAAGGTAATGGTTGCGAGCAAGAAGTCGCGAGTTGTTATTACAGGTCTAGGTATCGTTTCTCCGATCGGCATTGGCAAGAGCATTTTTTGGAATAATCTAATTAAAGGTAAAGACGGTATCAAGAATATAGAGTCCTTTGATACTACTTTATATAGGACGCATAAGGGGGGGGAGGTTGGGCATTTTATTCCTAAGAAATACATCCGCAGGATACGACTACCTACTTATTGTAGAGGTACCCAATTTGCTCTAGCAGCATCTAGGTTGGCGGTTGATGATGCTGGCTTAGATGAACAGTTGCTCCAGGATTCTAAAGATAGAGTAGGAGTTATTATAGGTTCTGCCACAGCTGACGCTAAAATGGGAGAAAAAAGCGCTTTATTTTGGCATGGTGCTGGATACAGGAATACTCCTAAGAATCTAGGCGGTAGTTTTAATTGGCTTACCGTTGGGATAGCTAATTCTATTGCGCGCGAGTTAAACATTTCCGGTTTAAGCATGAGTATCCCTACTGCTTGTCCTTCAGGCAACCATGTTATCGGATATGCTTTAGATCTGATTCGTATGGGTAGGCTCGATATTGTTCTTGCCGGTGGTACTGATCCTATGAACCAGCTTGTCTTTGCAGGCTTTAATAGTCTTTTTGTCATGGATCCGCAGAGATGCAGGCCATTTGACCGCGAGAGAAAAGGTTTGGTTGTTAGCGAGGGTTCAGGGGTGGTTGTGTTAGAAAGTCTTGAACACGCAAAGAAGCGGAATACCAATATTTATGCCGAAGTATTAGGTTATGGTTTAAGTTGCGAGCCATACCATGATACCGGTCTTCACCCCAGTGGCTTAGGAATGGTTAGGGCGGTAAGGATGGCATTGCACGAGGCACAAATAAGTAGCAATGAGATCGGCTATATTAATGCCTATGGAGTCGGTATACCTGTTCATGATAAAGTAGAGACAAAGGCTATCAAGAAAGTCTTTGGTAAGCGGGCGAAGCAGATTCCCGTCAGTTCTATCAAATCAATGATCGGATACACGATGGGTGCAGCCAGTACAATTGAGGCGATTGCCTGTGCTTTAGTTATAAAAGAAGGGATTATCCCTCCCACTATAAATTATAAAACTCCCGACCCGGAGTGCGATTTAGATTATGTCCCGAATAGAGCCCGAAAACAGAAAGTAAACACTATTTTGTCTCACTCCTTTGGCTTCGGAGGGAATACCACGGCATTATTGATAGGTAGATTTGATAATTAAGCCTGGAATTTAATCGGGCGTTCTTATTAAGCTTGACATTTGTACTGAGGAAGTTATAATTATTTTTAAATAAGAGTAAAAAAGAAAAGACTATGAGTAAATTTATAGTAGCCGGGAACTGGGATAATGATTTAATTGACGGACTATGCGAATTCCCTGAGGTAGATTCGGTCTTTGCCAGGCTGAGCACAGATGCTACAGGGGGAGGGAGAGCCGCTTTCGTGCTTCCGACGGTAAGCAGGAGAAGAGCAGAGCGACATATCGCCTATGCCCATTCCAAAGGATTAAAGTTTATTTATCTTTATAATGCCGCTTGTTTAGGTAGTATGGAATTTACCAAAGAAGGCAGGAGAAGATTAGAGGAAGAGGTGGAATGGGCGGTTGATACGGCAGGGGTGGATGCGGTTACGGTATCGACAAATTACCTTTTTCGATTATTAAGAAAGAAGTATCCTAAATTAAAGGTTGGTACGGGATTATTTATGATGCAGTCTCCGGTTGTGGAGCGCGTCAAATACTACCAAGATCAAGGAGCGGGTTATATTACCCTGGGTTTTAATGTGGCTAGGGACTTTAGTCTAATGGAGAAGATACGTAAGACTATTAAGAGAAGCCAGTTACATGTTTTCGTTAATAATATATGTTTATTTAATTGCCCACATCTTGACTATCATGGGAATGTGTTAACGCATATGTCACAGAAGGGTGCGTCTTCATCTCGGGTCTGCGTTGATTACCACACCTGGACTTGTAACTGTATAAAATCAGAGGAGCCGGAGCAGCTTATACGTTCGCGCTGGATCAGGCCGGAAGATTTACATCTTTATGAAGAGATGGGGTTTACACATTTTAAGATAACTGATCGGTCGCGCGCTTCCCGTTGGTTAATTAGGGCGGCGAGAGCATATGCCCAGAGAAAATATGAAGGGAACTTAACCGATATATTGTCTCTTGAGATACCCGGAGACGAAAGGAACATCCAACTGGAGATCAATAGGAAATTTCGTAAACAGTTGCTTAAATATTGTGTATCGGATCAGGTATGGCTTAAAGGTTCTTTCGGTTGGGGTAAAGCCGGACGGCCGGCGATTAATAACAGAGAGCTGGATGATTTCTTGGAGTTCTTTAAAACCCAGGATTGTAATTTAATCGATTGTGATAAGTGCGGATATTGCAGAAGAGTTGCTGAGAAAGCTATATATTTTACTAATCCTGATGCCCGGAAAAAACTAATCATGGTATTGAGGGGTTCGATAAATGAGTTTTTAAATAATAGATTATTTGCTCCTCCGAGAAAGAAAGAAGAGATAAGGAGATAGGAAGATGAAGAAAACAAGATTTACAGTAGCGGGGAATTGGGATAACGCGCTTATCGACGGATTAGCAGAGATTCCAGAGGTAGAGTCAATTTTCGCCAGATTGACCACTGATAGTACCGGAGGAGGTAGGTCAGCTTTTGTCCTGCCTTTAGTGAGCAGGAAGCAGGCAGAGGAGCATATTGCTCATGCGCATTCCAAGGGGCTAAAATTTATCTATCTTTATAATGCTGCCTGTTTAGGTAATATGGAATTTACTAAAGAAGGCAGAAAAAGATTAGAGGAGGAAGTGGAGTGGGCGGTCGAGAAGGCAAAAGTAGACTGCATTACGGTAGCCACCAATTACTTATTTCGATTGCTACGAAAGAAATATCCTAGATTAAGAGTGGGGGTGGGGATCTTTATGAAGTTCGGCGAGTTGGAACGCTTTAAATATTATGAGGACCAGGGGGCCGGCTACATCACCATAGGTTTTAATATTGTCAGAGATTTTAAGATGATGGAGAAGTTACGCAAGACCGTAAAATGCGACTTGCAGGTATTTGTTAATAATATCTGTCTTTTTAACTGTCCGCACATGATTTATCACCCTAATGTATTGACTCATTCATCTAAAGTAGGCGCGCCTTCATCAAGGGTCTGCGTTGATTACCATACTTGGACATGCGATGTGATAAAATGCGAAACGCCCGGGGAGATGATAAAATCCCGTTGGATCAGGCCGGAAGATCTGCATTTTTATGAGGATATGGGCTTTGATTATTTTAAAATTACGGATAGGTCAAGGGCAAGTAGCTGGCTCATACGTGCAGCCAGGGCCTATGCCGAGAGAAAGTATGAAGGAAATTTATGTGATATATTGTCTCTTGAGATCCCAGGGGATGAGAAGAATATCCAGCCTGAGATTAATAAAAGATTCCGCAGGCAGCTGCTTAAATACTGCAAATCCGATCAGGTATGGCTTAAAGGTTCTTTTGGCTGGGGTAAGACCGGCCGGCCGCATATAGATAACAAGGCTCTCGACGGTTTTGTAGAGCACTATATGAAACAGAATTGTTATTTTATCGATTGCAGTAAATGCGGTTATTGTGACAGAGTGGCTAAGAAGGCTGTGTATTTTCCTGATGAATATGCGAGAAAGAAATTAATCTCGATGTTGCATGGTTCAAGGAATGAGTTTGTACATAACAGATTATTTGTGCCTCCGAAAAAGAAGAGAGAGGAGGTTCTGGTATAATGCAGCTACTTGTAACCACTAACTGGGATGATAAGTTATTAGAAGGCCTAGATCCTAAAGTTGTAAGTTGGATTTCCGGTCGTTTACCGCGAGACCCAGTAGGCGGTAATTGCATCACTCCTGAGAATATGGTTAAAAGAATTAATAAAAAGGGAGTCGAAACATATATAAAGAAGATACATAAAAAGAATATGAAATTTAATTATTTGCTTGACGGACACTGCACGGGAAATAAAGAGTATGGTTGGTACGGTGCGGACAAGATACTCCAAATGGTAAAATGGATTTCTGATTCCGGGGCAGATGGAGTTACCGTTGTCCTGCCGCACTTAGTTCAGCTGATAAAAAAGGATTATCCTCATCTTAAGGTTGGTTTTGGCAGCGTGCGGGGACTTTGGGAGTTGACGCGGATTAAATATTACGATAAAGAAGGTGTCGATTGGACGCTGCTCCATGCGCCGGCGATTAGAAATTTTAGATTATTAAGGGTAATCAGGAATGCAGTAAAGTGCGATCTTTGGTTAGTAGCGAATAGTGCATGTTTACTTTATTGTAATTTTGGTTATGACCACGATAATTATATATCGCATGCGACAAATTATACTGCAGAGTTTACCTTTACAGATTATTTTCATCTCAACTGTTATAAGACAATGCTTGAGAAACCGGAAGAGTTGATTAAAAGTCCCTGGATACGCCCGGAGGATTTGTCTGCCTATGAAAAAATAGGTTATGATAAATTCTTTATTTTACCTAATGGCGCAGATACTAAAAGTCTATTGCAGGCGATCAATGCATATAAAGACCGGCATTACGCAGGCAATCTGCTTGATCTTTTATCTGCATCGGGAAGAAAGATATGCCAAGCTAAAGGCGGCGGTTTCGCAAAGGGCGCCCCCAGGATTAGCAACGAGAGATTAGAAGGAATGATAGAATTTTTTATAAGCAAAAAAGAAGATTGTAGGCGATTGTTATGTAGCGAATGTGGTTACTGTTTGGATCTAGCCAAGCAATGTGTAACCTGGCCTGATTCAAAGGCCAGAAAGCAATTGCTTAAAAAGTACAGAGAAAAAATAGAAAGGATTGAAGATGGCAGGTAAGAACACCGGAAATTTAAGAGAAGAGATTACAGAACTCGTTCTCAAACTCACGGAGGAGGACGTTGAGGTAAAGGGCGCTTCTGCTCCTGAACTGGAAGCAAATTTTATTGAGGGGGCTAATGTAGATTCCTTAAAGGCCCTGGAGATAGTTGCGGCGCTGGAGAAGAAGTATAAGATTGAGATAAAGGAAGATGATTTACCTAAATTGGGCTCAATAGATGATATGGTAGCTATGGTTGAGAAGCTTACAGGCATCATGCCTTCGGTCTCCGAGATTCCGAAAGCAAAGAAGAAAGTGCCGGCAAGACCTAAGAAGAAATCGCCCAAAAAGAAAAAGCTTAGGAAATGAAGCAGCAGCTTACCTTCCAGGAGATCAAAAAAATAATACCTTACGATTTCCCTTTTCTTTTGATAGACAAGGCAATTGAAATAGAGAAAGATAAAAGGGCCGTATGCCTTAAAAATGTTACAGGCAATGAAGTGTATTTCCTAGGACATTTTAAAGATCAGGCAGTTATGCCCGGGGTGTTGATTATCGAAGCGATAGGACAGGCAGCTTTGATTTTGGTGAAGCACGGTCGCAAAAATAGTGTCAAGTATCTGCTTGCAGCGGTTAATAAAGTGCGGTTTTTCAAACCGGTTTTACCCGGTGATCAAATGATCATAGAAGTTAAGGCGATAAAGAAACTGGGCAATCTTTTTTTAATTTCCGGAAGCGTGACTGTTGACGATACAGTCGTTGCTAAGGGAGAACTAGTGTTCTCGAAAATCATAAGATAAATAATGGCAGCACCAAATGACAGACGCGTAGTAATTACCGGTTTAGGGGTGCTTTCTCCGATCGGAATTGGCAGAAAAAAGTTTTGGAGTAATTTAATAAAAGGCAAAAATGGCGTAAAAGAGATTAAATCATTTGATGCTTCGCGATACCGAACGCATAAAGGCGGAGAAGTAAAGGATTTCAACCCGGAAAAATTTATAAAAAAAGTCAAGTTACCCTCTTTTTGCCGTTCCGCTCAACTTGCTCTTTCTGCTGCAAGATTAGCAATCGATGACGCAGGGCTTGAAGAGAATGATTTATCTTGGGATAAGGATCGAACCGGGGTTATCATTGGTTCAACCACCGTTGATCCTAGACTGGGCGAGAAGTATGCATTGGTATGGGCAAAAAGAGGATATAAGAATACACCAAAAAATACAATTAATGATGTGAATGTGGATTTTCTAACCGTTGGTCCGGCATGCTGTATCTGCAGCGAATTTTCTATTTCTGGTTTGAGTCTGAGCCTTCCTGCTGCCTGCGCAGCAGGTAATTATACCATTGG
This sequence comes from Candidatus Omnitrophota bacterium, assembly GCA_043813305.1. GTDB lineage: Bacteria > Omnitrophota > Gorgyraeia > Gygaellales > Profunditerraquicolaceae > JAHIZC01. Next base: position 64,545 of record JBDRLC010000019.1, read on the forward strand.
ATACGGTTTTGATCTAGTCGAAAGCGGAAGGCTGGATATCGTACTTGCCGGGGGGACTGATCCAATGAATCAGTTGGTTTTCGGCGGCTTTAACAGTTTTCTATCTATGGATCCGGAGAAATGCAGGCCGTTTGATCTTACAAGAAAAGGTTTAGTTGTCAGCGAAGGTTCCGGGGTAGTTGTTCTGGAAGAGTTGGGACACGCCAAGAAGCGAGGGGCTGATGTATATGCCGAGGTATTAGGTTATGGTTTTAACTGTGATGCGTATCATACCACAGGTTTTCACCCGGATGGTTTAGGAGCTGTGAGAGCAGCAGAGATGGCATTCACTCGCGCTCAAATTAGCCCGGATGATATAGATTACATTAATGCGCATGGAACAGCTACTGCCTTAAACGACAAAATAGAGACTAGGGCGATAAAGAAAATTTTCGGAAAAAGAGCAAAAAAAATTCCCGTTAGTTCCATTAAATCGATGATTGGACACACTATGGGCGCAGCCAGTGCTATTGAAGCTGTTGCATGCTCTATGGTTGTGAAGGAAGATATTATTCCTCCCACTATCAATTATCATACACCTGATCCCGAGTGTGATTTAGATTACGTTCCAAACGTGGCCAGGAGGCAAAAGGTAAATACTGTTTTGTCTAATTCATTTGGTTTCGGTGGCTATGTAGGGATGTTATTAATAGGAAAATTCAATGGCTAAAACAAGAACAGTAATTACGGGCCTAGGCGTAGTGAGCCCGATAGGCATAGGTAAAAAACAATTCTGGCAGAATATATTAAATGGCGTGTCGGGAGTTAAGCCGGTTTCCATTTTTAAAACTTTTGATAAAGCTTATAGTTTAGTTGGCGAGGTCGCAGATTTAGATTTCTCAAGTTATCTG
>JBDRLC010000020.1:0-24358 GCA_043813305.1 Candidatus Omnitrophota bacterium
TTCGCAGATCGCCTTATCTCTATCTACAATACTAACAACATGCTCGCTGGCAATAAGCCGCTTTGCTAAAAAATATCCCACTTTACCTGCGCCGACAATTACTATATACATAGCTCACCTCACACTTCTACGCCTAATAAGTGTTTGATCTTATCCAGGCTGGATACTTTTACCACTGCCATCAAACTATCTTTCTCCTGTACAACAGTGTGGGAATCAGGGATGATGATCTCGTGGATCCTCTTTATCGCCGCCACCAATAATTCGCCCGGAACATTGATTTCCAATACGCTCTTGCCTACTAACTTATCTTTCACCTCGATCTCAAGGATACTTAAATCCTTGGTTTCGATCAGATAGCTGGAAAAGCGGCTCTCGATAATCTTATCCCTTAACATCGAGGCAAAGAGGACAGTGCCGCTGATAATATCCAGCCCCAGGGCAGAGTATATATGGGCGCGCTGCGGATCATATACGCGGGTGAGCACCTTGGGAATTTTGAATATTGTCTTGGCGACCTGCGCACAAATTAAATTTGTATTGTCTCCGTTAGTCACCGCACAAAATGCGTCTGCCTTCTCAGCACCCACCTGCTTTAATAATTCCAGATCAAAACCATTGCCCACGGAAGTCAAGCCGTTAAAGGTATTGCCCAGACGATCAAAAGCAGAGCGATTCTTATCAACCACCACCACATTATGGCCTTCGCTAGATAATAATTGTGCCAGTTCCGCACCAACCCTACCGCATCCTACTATGATCACGTACATATTGGCTCCTTATTTAGCCTTTTTTTACAATCTCTACCAGCTTCTTGAATGCCTGGCTGTCCTTGACTGCCAGATCAGCTAAAACCTTTCTGTCCAGATTAATCTTTGCTTTCTTCAGGCCGCTGATAAACCTGCTGTACTGTATTCCTGAAACGCGGCAGGCTGCGTTGATGCGCGTGATCCAAAGCTTGCGAAATTCTCTCTTTTTCACGCGTCGGTCGCGATAGGCGTACACCAAAGCATGCATCAGGGTCCGGCGCGCCTGTTGATACTGTTTGCTCCTGTCCCCCCAGTAACCTTTTGCCTTCTTTAATACTTTCTTCTTTCTCTTGCGACTTGCTACGCTATGTTTCACCTTAGCCATTGTATCACTCCTTAAATGAGCGCATAACTTACGGAACTCCTGCCTGCCGGCAGGCAGGTAAGTGAACGTAAATTATATACGCGAATTATGTCCTCACTTATCCATACGGTAACATTCGTTTGATATATTTCTTTTCTTGCGTTCCCTCGAGAACAGCCTGGCCTCTTAGCTTGCGTTTTCTACTCTTGCGCTTGCTAGACAACAGATGACGCTTGCCCTCTTTGGAATACATGATCTTTCCTCTTTTGGTCAACCTAAACCTTTTCGCTACTCCTTTTTTAGTCTTTAACTTTGGCATCTCGAACTCCTCCGTCGCTAGCTTTGTTTGGGGCTAAGCATAAAGGACATAACCCGCCCTTCCAAGGTGGGCGGCTTTTCAACCTGTCCTTCGTGTTGTGTGTCAGTAATAAATTTATCTAAAACCTTTTTGCCCAGATCAAGATGCTCCATCTGCCTGCCACGGAAGAAAAGGCTAACCTTTACCTTGTCTTTCTTATGCAGGAACGAGATCGCGTGTTTAACTTTGGTCTGAAAATCATGCTCGTCAATATTGGGCCTCAGGCGTATCTCTTTAAGTTTTCCTTGTTGCTGATGTTTCTTGGCCTCGCGCTCCTTCTTCTCCTGATCATATTTGAATTTGCTGAAGTCAATGATCCGGCACACGGGCGGCTTAGCAGTGGGCGCAACCTCCACCAAATCTAATTCGTATTGATTAGCCAAACCGAGCGCTTGTTGTGTCGGCATTACTCCCAGCTGATCCCCTTGCGGGCCAATAACCCTCACTTGCGGTATGCGAATCTTCTCATTAACACGGATAAACTGTTTTATAGTAATCACCTCTCCTTTCTTCGGGTTACTTATGTAACCTTCTTCTCTACATCTGCCTTGACTTTTTTAATAAATTCCTCTAAGCCGATTACGCCGGTATCACCCTTACCTTTTTTTCTTACCGAAACCTGGCCTGATTTGGCTTCACGCTCTCCGACGATAAGACAATAGGGTATCTTATTTACTTCCGCATTACGTATCCTTTTATCCAGCGTCTCCTTGCGATTATCGATCTCTGCTCTCAACGCATTATCTAAAAGTGCCTCTTTGACCTTCAGTGCATACTCCTGGAGAGAATCTTTAACCCCGTTAGAGGCAGGCTGCCGAAGGCAGCCGTCAGTCACCTGCGGTACCTTGCCTCTAACGGGGTGAATCGGAATAATCAAGACCTGTGTCGGGGCTAGCCATAAAGGAAGCTCTCCATTATAATGCTCTATTAAAGCACCCATAAAACGCTCGAGGCTGCCTAGTAAAACCCGGTGGATCATAATCGGCTGCTTCTCTGCTCCCTTGGAATCTACATAGCTAAGAGCAAATCTTTTCGGTATGGCAAAATCGCATTGAATAGTCGCGCACTGCCAGGATCTTTTCAGGGCATCCTTTAATTTAATATCGATCTTTGGGCCGTAGAATGCACCTTCCCCTACGTTAATATCATACTCTAATCCCTTCTCTTTCAGTGCGCCTTCCAGGGCATCGGTTGCGCGCTTCCAATCATCCTCTGAGCCGATATATTTCTCAGGGCGCGTACTTAATTCGATGCCCACGTCCTTAAATCCGAATACATTCATCGTCTCAAAAACAAAATCAATGATCGATTTAATCTCTTCGCGCAATTGTTCCGGCATGCAAAAAATATGCGCATCGTCCTGGGTAAAACCGCGCACACGCAATAATCCATGCAATACCCCGGCTTTTTCATGACGGTAAACCGTACCCAATTCAAAGAAGCGCAGCGGTAACTCCCTGTAACTACGGATCTTGGACTTATATATCAGCATATGCCCCGGGCAATTCATCGGCTTTAAGACAAACTCCTTATCCTCTATCTTAAAGGTGTACATATTTTCCCGGTAATAGTCATAGTGCCCGGAGGTCCTCCAGAGCCCTGATTGCATAATGTGCGGGGTAATCACAATCTGATAGCCGCGCTTTAAATGCTCCTGTCTTTCATAATCTTCGATCAGCGTACGCACCAATGCCCCTTTAGGATGATAAAATACCAAACCCGGGCCGGCTTCTTCATGATAAATATCAAAGAATTCTAAAGCAGGCCCTAATTTTCTGTGGTCACGCTTCTTCTGTTCTTGGAGATTGTCTAAATATTCCTTTACTTCTTTTTCTGTTTCAAAGCAGGTGCCGTAGATGCGCTGTAGCATCGGATTCGTCTCTATGCCGTGCCAATATGCACCGGCTACGGATAATAATTTAAAGGCCTTAACTTGACCCGTTGACTCAACGTGCGGGCCGCGGCATAAATCTAGGAATTTATTTCCGGTGCGATAAATCGAAACTTTATCTTCGGGAATTTTATTGATCAACTTAATCTTATAATCTTCCTTGAGCTTCTCAAATAATACCAGGGCATCTTTCTTGGAGAGCTCCTCGCGGATAAATTTCTCATTCTTGGCGATGATCTCCCGCATTTTCTTCTCTATGTTCACCAGATCATCATCGGTAAAAGGCTCCTTCTTATCAAAGTCATAGTAAAAGCCGTCTTCGATAGGGGGGCCAATGCCTAATTTGGCCCTTGGCCATATTTCTTTTACAGCCTCAGCCATGATGTGTGAACAGGAATGTCGTAGTGTTTCTAAATTCATAATTTTTCTGGTGGGCGGTACAGGACTCGAACCTGTGACCCTCACGATGTCAACGTGATACTCTAACCAACTGAGCTAACCGCCCCTTGTGCCGGGGGAGGGAGTTGAACCCACAGGATCTTGCGATCGCGGGATTTTAAATCCCGTGCGTTTGCCAATTTCGCCACCCCGGCGAATATATCGTTATTAAGAACTGTCTTACTTCTATCGCAACCCCTATATGAATCAAGGCATTTATCAGCTAGCTTCATCTTCCTATCTAAAGCAAAGGCATTCTTATAATAGCAGTCTTGTAGTATCTTTTTGGCGGCAATCTTACCGTATTTTAATGTATAGATAAAATTATTTCGATTCTGTCTAAGTTCAGAATAAATCTTACCTTTACATCCTAGATATTCCTCTATTTTATTACGAAGCCACTTTATAAATATTTTTGAAGCCGAAACAATCCTTAAAGACCATTGTTCATGCAAATTTGTCCGGTGTAACCAGCTGCGCATTGAACCATCTCCAGCGATAACCCCCCTTAGAAAATCAACAAAAAATTCTTTAGGGATAGCAAGTGCTTTTAAATTCGGGGATTTGTTTGATGTTAATCCTATGGATAACAAAAACTCATAAAGATTTTTATTAGAAAAATCTACAAAAAATGCCTGGTTTATTCTTCCTTTATTCTTAATCCCTATGTTACGTGCTATTTTAAAATGGTCGTTCAATTTCTCTAAGAATCCGTGGTCTTTCGATGTAATATTAATGTGTCGTCCATCGATAGACAAACATCCACCACTTGTAATTAGCCCCACGAGATACCAGAGATTAGGGCCTTGGAGTTTTAAATCTTTTCTCTTTTGTGGCATTTATTTTTGGAGGCGACGAGCGGATTCTCCCGATGTATTATCCTTCTGTTGCCATCGGGATCCCGGCCGCTATGACATAGCTAGCCGGGAGAACCGCTGTATAAAGGCGCGGGTGGGATTTGCACCCACGCATAATGGTTTTGCAGACCACCGCCTTTCTACTTGGCTACCGCGCCATATGTCAAACAGTCTTTTGCCCGCGGCACATTGCCCCGGGATCAAAAAATATCTGCATTAATGCAGATATTTTTTCACTTCTTTAACAATATTTTCTACTTCTGCCAAGCAGCCAATACCGGTTTTACCGCAAGCAAGCTTCCCCTTCTTTGGCTCAACAAATCTATATTTCAAAGATTTTAATTTTGTAATGTTATCCTGCACAATCTTATTCCTGTACATGTTTTCATTCATCGCCGGACAGATCAAAACCGGCGCTTTTGTAGCGCAGATAACACAGGTTAATAAATCATCGCAGATCCCGCTTGCAACCTTACCAATAATATTCGCCGTTGCCGGCGCAACTAAAACTAAATCCGCCTCTTCTGCTAAAGAGACATGCTCTACACCCCAGGCCTCAGGGGACTCGAATAAATCCTGATAAACCTTATTCCCACAGAGGCTCTGAAAAACTATCGGGCGGATCAATTCCCCGGCCTCATGAGTCTCAACCACAGTAACCGAACATCCCGCATCCTGCAATCTACGCATTATTTCGCAGGCCTTGTATATTGCGATGCTGGCGGTTACGCCTAAAATAATATTCTTACCCTTTGCCATCTTGTTATTCTTTAGACTTTACTTTCTTGGCTGTTACTTTCCCCGCGGCGATCTCACGCAGGGCAATAGTCGAAGGCTTAGTGGCAGAATTCCCTGCTACTAATTTAGGCTGGCCCTCGGCGATCTCTAAAGCCCTCCTAGAGGCTAAAATCACCAGCTTATAAAGTGAATTATTGCTCTTATCGAGAAGGCTTTCTACGGAAATACTATATGCCATATCCTACCTCGCTGTTAGTTAATGCCTCTTTCCTTTACTATAATCTCCTTTAATGCTTTTACTGCTTGGGATAAATTGCTATTCACTACACGATAATCATAAATACCACAGGAAACAACCTCTCTCTTCGCCACCGCCAGCCGTTTCCGGATCTCCTCCTCTTGGGCCTTGGAGCGCCCGATGATCCTCTTCTTTAACTCCTTGAGCGAAGGCGGAACAATGAAGACATTTACTGCGCGGTGCGGATAGATTCTTTTTATTTTTAAAGCACCCTTGAGATCCAGGCAGAGTATAATACTCTTGCCTTTCTTCAATTGCCCATCTACAAAATCTCTGGGAGTGCCGTAATGATACCCCAAAAATTTCGTCCATTCAAGAATTTTTTTTCCTTTTAGCTTGCGTTTAAATTGCGCCTCAGTAATAAAGCTATAATCCTTTTTATTGCGCTCTCCCTCTCTTCGCGGCCGGGTGGTCAGAGATACGGATTTAGTCAACCCTCCCCTGATTAACTCCTTATCCTCCAGCAACTTATCGCGCAATGTTGTTTTGCCTGATCCCGAAGGACCGGAAATCACAAATATCATCCTTACTCTATATTCTGAACCTGCTCACGTATCTTCTCAATCTGGCTCTTTATCTGTATCGCTTTGGCGGAGATCTTGGTGTCAATAGACTTTGCTCCTAATGTATTCGCCTCCCGCTGCATCTCTTGGGCGATAAAATCTAATTCCTTTCCGATAGGGCCGATTTTAGCAAGCTTATTTTTGAAATTCCTGATGTGGAAACTGAGCCTCTCTATCTCTTCTGTGATATCCGCATCTTTCAGGAAGCTGGACCGTTCTTCATCAGTATTAATCAGCTTTAACTTTTCCTTAATCACCTTTTTGAATCTTGTCTTAATAATTTCCAGGCTTTCATTTTGAATCTCTACTCTCTTCCTCAAATAACCGTAAATAGCCTTGCCCTCTTTCTGGCGGGCCTTCACTAACTCAAGCAACGCGGCATTCAATAATAACCTCAGCTTAGGCCAAACCTGAAGATACGACATCTTACTTTCTCTCAAAGAGAGTATTCCGGGTAGATGCATTAGGGTATTGATGCTAATCTCGTCGTTGATACGCAATTGCTTCTTCATCTTTTTTAACATTCGCACGTAATTTTCAAGCAGCGGCTGATTAATAAAGGCGCCAGATAAATTCGTGCCTACGATAGTCACTACACAAACCACCCGGCCGCGCTTGATCTTGGAAGAGACCGCCCTCTTTATCTTTTCCTCTAAAGACAACAGCCCTTCCGGCAGATGAAATACCGTCTCCAAAAATTTATGGTTTGTACTGCGCAATTCAACGCAGATTTTACCGAAGGGGGCAGCAACAGCCTCCTTGCTCCCGAAACCAGTCATGCTCTTCATAGAAATTATGCCCAGACCTTCTTTTTTTGCGCTTTTTCTTCGGTTTCTTTAGTAGAATACAGATTAACAATAATCTCCTCGGGGCAAAACCAAAGTTTAATCTCCCTCTCTGCCTCTGTCTTGTCTGAGGAAACATGAATCACATTTTCGTATACTCCTAAAGTTGTAATCCTGCCATAAGAACCTCTAATCGAGGTAGACTCTGCCTTCTCCGGATTTGTAGCACCCGCTAACTCTCTGCATTTTTGTATTGCCTGCTCACCCCAATAGACCAACGCCATAACCTTACGCCGGTCATGATACTCCCCGCGGATATATCGTATCAGGTCTTTGAAAAAAGGCTCGTCCTTCAAGTGCTTATAATGTTCATAAGCCAGCTCTTCGGAGACGCGCACCATCTTTGCCGCTACAATTTCAAGCTTAGTCTCCGATAAGCGCGTTAAGATATTCCCGGTTAAAGATTTTTTCAGCCCGTCGGGCTTGATCAGTATTAACGCAGCTTCATTACTCATTTTTTTACCTCTTAATGGAGTTGACGATCCTGTTTAAGTCCTCATCAGAATAGAATTCAATGGTAATCTCTCCGCGCTTTTTATTTTTTTTAATTCTCACCTTGGTTGACAAGGCATGCTGCAGCTGATCCTCTAAAGCTTTGATGTAAGGCTCCTGAGCCGATGGCCTCATGCGTTGTTTAGCACCTAGGGGCCTGCGCAGCTTGATCAAGCTCTCCAGCTCTCTGACTGAAAGCCCCTTGCTGATGATTGCCTGGGCTAAGCGGCGCTGCAAAATTATATCCGGCAATTCTAATAATGCCCTGCCGTGCGCAAACGAAATACGGCCTTTCTTGATTTCCCCTTGTATATCCTGAGGCAATTTCAGCAAACGCAAAATATTAGAGACAGAAACCTTAGACTTTCCTAAAACCGCACCGATCTTCTCCTGTGTGACCTGAAACTTCTCAATCAGATATTGGAAGGCGTGTGCCTCCTCTATCGCATTGAGTTCTTGCCGCTGGATATTCTCAATCAAAGCTAATTGTAATGAGTCTTGATCCTGAACATCCTTAATTATTATTGGTAACTCATTGAGGCTCAATAGCTTAGAGGCACGTAAACGCCGCTCTCCTGCAATTAATTCAAAATTATCCCCTTTACGCCTCACTAACAATGGCTGTATAATCCCCTTCTCTCTTATTGACTGAGCCAACTCTTCAATGTGCTGGTCATCAAAATCTTCGCGCGGTTGAAACGGATTGGGCTGAATACGGTCAGATTGGACATAAATAATCTCTTCTTTTCGGCCGATCTCCCTCTCCGGTATTAGCGCGTTTATTCCTTTACCTAAGGCTTTTCTCTCCATCATGCTTCTCCTTCTGACAATGTGGGCTAAGCGTGCTATTACCCAAAAGCTCTCTAGTCAATTCTTCGTATTTCTGAGCGCCCACCGAATCTTTATCATATAATACAATCGGCTTCCCAAAACTGGGAGCCTCTGTTAATCGAATACTTCTTGGGATGACTGTATTAAAAACCTTCTCCTTAAAATGGTTTCTGGCTTCCTGAATTACCTCTTTGGTAAGATTAGTACGGAAGTCAGCCATAGTAAGCAGGACCCCTTCAATCACTAAATCTGCGTTAAGGTTTTCTCTCACAAGTCTAATGGTATTATTGAGTTGCGTTAATCCTTCCAGGGCGTAATATTCACACTGGACAGGAATTAATACGGAATTCGCTGCATCTAGGGCATTTATGGTTAGTAAGCCTAGTGACGGCGGAGAATCAATAATCATATAATCAAAATTATCCTTTTCCTTGTCTAGGGCTCTCTTTAATCTATGCTCACGCCCCAGGACACCAACTAGCTCTACTTCAGCGCCGGTCAGGTCCAGATTGGACGGAGCAAGCATCAGATTAGTCATTGCCGTAGGGTGTAAAATGTCCTTTAGTTCTGTCTCCTCTAAGAGGAGATGATAAGTGCTCTTTTGGACATTATGCTTATTAATACCTATGCCGCTGGTAGTGTTAGCCTGAGGGTCAAGGTCGATCAATAGAACCTTTTTACCGGCTAATGATAGGTAGGTAGATATGTTAATCGCAGAGGTGGTTTTACCCGTACCGCCCTTCTGGTTACAGATAGCGATAATTTTACCCATTGGTATTTATAAAGTTAGGGAAGTTTCCACGCGGAAACTTCCTTTAGGCTTAATACTATTATCTAAACATTAACGGTTTTGTCAACTATTTTTTCTATTATTTATGCTCACTCTCACCTTGGCAAGCTTCTCACCAGCCATACCGAATAACCCCCGCACTTCCTCGGCGAGAACTTCGACCTTTACCTCTTCGCGAGGCGCTTTTAGCTCCTTAAGGGCCTTCCTTATTGCCGCCTCCACCGTGTTGCCCTCAACTTCAATACAGGATATTTCTCTGCGATTTTTCATTGCTGCTGCTTAATACGGATTTGATTTACCAACATCAGCGTACTATTAACAAACCAATATAAAACTAACCCGGCCGGCATATGATAAAAAATAAACGTAAAAATAATCGGTAAAAAGATCATCATAAACTTCTGCTGTTCAGCCGATCCACTGGCTGCAGTAGCCATGGTCATTCTTTGCTGAAAGAACATACCAATACCCATTACGATCGGCAACAGGTTAATTTCATTGCCGATTACTGGTAATGTGTTAGGCAAAACAAATAAGCGATCCGGGCCTGATAAATCCTTAATCCATAGGAAATCGGCCCCGCGTAATACTACAGAACGCATTAAAGCCTGGTACAATGATATAAATATGGGCATCTGGAGCAATAGCGGCAAACAGCCGCCTAAAGGGTTAACTTTATGCTCACGGTACAACTCCATGATCTCCTTATTTAGTTTCTGCGGATTATCCTTATGAAGTTTACGCAGCTCCTCAATGTGCGGTTGTAATGCCTGCATCTCCTTCATAGAGCGCATTTGTTTTAAGGACAGCGGATAAAGAAAACCATAAACTAATATACTTAAGATTACTATTGACCAGCCCCAGTTGTGTACTACGCTATGCAAGAACCCTAGTAATTGTAAAAGGATCTGTGAAATAAAGTCAAAAAAACCATAATTCACTATCCCCGACCATTCCGAATGAACATTATTTAACAATTTTAAGTCCTGTGGCCCCAAGTAGATATAAAATTTCTCTTTGAGCTTGTCTCCGACCTGCAACCTGGCTTCAATAGGTGACAAACCGAGCCGAGTTGATTGAGAATCTAGCTTAGTAATCACGCCAATGTACTGCGAATCTATTGGTTCAATGATTGCCGCAAAGTATCTCTCTCGCAATGCTAAGAAACGGATATCTGGCTGGTTTGAACTTTTGTGAGCATTGATTTGTTTAACCTTGCCATCCCTACCTACTGCAGCATTTAAATATCTGGACATCATCCGGTCAGCAGCAAAGTCAAGAACTCCCAGCGACAAAGGTAAGTTAACATCCAAGGGTTCGCTGGACAAATTTTCAATTTCAATCTCTAACTCTATGTTATACAAAATGTTAGAGAAAATAAAAACTTTGCTAATCTTTTTCTCATGGTCAGAATGGACAAAAGTAATCTTATCTAGGTTGCTACTTGTTTTTTCAAATACCAAAGTGCTATCTTCTAATAGGAAGGCAGAGTGCAAATCAAGATGGTAATCTTTATAATCTCTAAAGATAATTTCCTTGATCGCAGCCTGCGGTTCAACAAAAAGTAAATCAAATTCTTCGCGGGAATAACTTATCAGCGAGGAAGAGGGAATCTCTTTTTCTACGGATAATGCTGGCACGGGCGTAGAGATTGCCCGATTTTGAGGGAGAGATACTGATGCAACGTCTTGTGTCTCAATGAGTTGCGTTTTAGAAACTAGGGCCTGCCAGCTTAATAAAATCAACAACGACAAAGCAATAGCTACGACTAGACGTTTTTCCATAAATTTAAATTAATGGATCGAAACCACTTTTCCCGGAAAGAGGATGACAAATGGTTATCCTTTTTAGCCCCTTAAGCCCGCCTTTAAAGAAACCGTATTTTAGAATCGCCTGTTTAGTGTACTGCGAACAGCTGGGCGAAAACCGGCAAGCAACGGGGAGAATCATTCGTAGGGTTTGCTGGTAGATACTTATGAGCTTACAAATAATCTTAACGAGCATTAATGGCTTATGCTTTTTCTGCCCTTTCTTCTCCGACGCGCCAGTAACTTTCTTCCCGCACGCGTAGCCATTCTCCGTCGGAAACCATGGCTGCGCTTGCCTACGATATTGGTTGGTGTTTTAATGTTTTTCTTCATCGCTTCAAATACTCCTGATTTTGAATGAGTGGTAATTATAACATACCAGTATTTTAAGTCAATCTTTAAAAGTGGATTCTAACACATAAACCTTCCAGCGTCAAGTCAAAGAAATTTTATCAGGAATAAAACCTCTTGTCCCGCAAGTAATTCTTTTTTATTGACGCATGAAATAATTATTATATAATAGTATGCGTCTACTAATTTGACTATTTTTTCTTGCCCAATACGCAACAATGTGGTAATCTACTTATCCACAGATTTATGCAGGGTGTGAATAAGCTGTGAATATCGTGAATTTACTGGAATTATGACGAGAGTGCCTGCCGTATGGCAACAAATTCAAAGCAACCTTAAGGATAAGCTCGGCGAGACTGTCTTTGAAACCTGGATCGCACCTCTCAAGCTAAAGAGTGATAATAAAGGTTTCCTTATGCTTGAGGCGCCGGACAATTTTTTTAAAGATTGGGTAGAAAGAAATTACCGACACCTCATAGAAGAAGAGCTACGTATGAATTCAGCCGACCGGACGATCAGCGTGAGCATTGATGTCAGCTCAGCACCCCAGGAATTTGCTCCCGCCCAATTGCCAGAGAGCCTGCAAACACAATTTAGAGAGCCGGTATCGGCTACAAGCCTGAACCCCAGATATACTTTTGAAAATTTTGTCGTTGGTTCATCTAACCGCCATGCACATGCTTATTCCTTAGCGGTTGCAGACGCACCGGCAAAAACCTATAATCCTTTATTTATTTATGGGGGCGTGGGCCTGGGTAAAACACATCTGATGCAGGCGATCTGTCATTTCATCCTGAAGAAATCTGCCCGAAAGGCGACAATATGCTATCTGCCATCAGAGCGATTTACCAATGAATTAATCGACGGCATACAACACCATTCCACGGCTGCCTTCAGGCAGAAATATAGAAATGTCGACGTGCTGGTTATCGATGATATCCATTTTATCGCCGGGAAGGAATCAACGCAGGAGGAATTTTTTCACACTTTTAATACTCTCTATGATGCGCACAAACAGATAATCATCTGCTCAGATCGGCCGCCTAAAGAAATAGCAAACCTGCAAGAGAGGCTGGTATCTAGGTTCGGTTGGGGGCTCACCACCGACATCCAGCCCCCGGACCTGGAAACGCGCGTAGCGATATTGAAGAAGAAGATAGAGAGGGAATCGGTGGTCGTGCCTGATGAGGTGATATTTTTTATCGCCCAGCTGATCAAGACCAATATCAGAGAGCTGGAGGGCGCGCTGATTCGCACTATCGCCTATGCGCTGTTGGAGGAGAAAGCAATCACGTTGGCCTTAACTAAAGAAGTATTGAGGGATTTGTTGAAAGAGCCTAAAAAATTAATCACGGTTGATTTCGTTCAACGCTGCGTGGCCGAAGAATTCGGGGTCTCTCTGCAGGATCTCAAAACCAGGCGCAGGAATAAAAATATAGTGCTCCCCAGGCAGGTCGCGATGTATTTAAGCAGGGAGTTAACTGATCTGTCTCTTCCGGAAATCGGGGGGTTTTTCGGCGGCAAAGACCACACTACGGTTTTGCATTCATATAATAAGATTAAGGCTGATTTAAATTCCAACGCTGTTTTAAAAGATAGGGTGGAGAGGATTATCCACATTATTAAACAGTGAATTAACAGGTTGTTACAAGGTTATTATTTTACTAACTGCTGCGGTGATGGAATATTAAGCTAGTTTTACACAGAAATAAAACCGGTTACTACTACTACTATTTTACTTACAAATAATAATATTGAAGGAGAATAATGATGAGGTGTAAAAGCAGTAAAGACATTCTGTTAAAAGGCATTCAGTCAGTGAATAATATTATTACCGCAAGGTCAACATTGCCCATACTTTCCAATATTTTAATTGAAGTACAGGATAACTCTATGCGCCTAACCGCCACAGATTTGGATGTAGGTATAAGCTGTGTGATTCCTGTGGATGTCCAGGAGCCGGGAGCAATTACTATACCGGCGAAAAGATTTAATGATATTATTAAGGAGCTGCCGAGCGAAGATGCGCAGATTAACGCTAAAAAGAATAATTTAGTCGTAATTGATGCTGATGTGTGTCAGTTTAAAATCATGGGTCTGCCGCGGGAGGAATTTCCTAAACTACCCGATTTTAAAGATAAAGAAGTGATTAAGCTAAAACAGGGAGGGCTCAAGCAGTTATTAAACCTGACTTCCTTTGCGGTTTCGTCCGATGAAACTCGGTATATCTTAAACGGTATACTTATTAAAATTAATAAAAACACCATAACGTTAGTCGCCACCGACGGCAAAAGATTGGCTATAGCCGAGAAAAAATTGAGCCAAACGGTCAATAAAGATATATGTGTGATTGTACCACTAAAGGCGGTACGCGAACTAGACCGCAACCTCCAAGAAGACGGAGAATTATCCTTGATTTTAGGTACCAATCAGATAATGTTTGAATTAGATAATGTGACGATTGTATCACGTTTAATCGAAGGAGAATTCCCGGACTACCGACAAGTTATACCGTCGCCCTCAGACAATAAGATTAAAGTCGATCGTGAACAACTCCTCTTGGCTACAAAACGTTCTGCGCTGCTCTCTACCCCGGATTATCAAGCAGTTAAATTCGAGATCTTTAAAAATAAACTGGTAATCTCTAAGTCCACTCCGGATGTGGGAGAATCCAGGGAAGAGGTGCCGGTTGAATACCAAGGCAAGGAATTAGTTATTGGCTTTAACCCCGCTTATTTAATCGATGTCTTACGTAACTTAACCAATCAGTGCGTAGAGCTCGAAATTACCGATGCGGAGAAGCCCGGGGTTATACGCATTGACGGGTATGTTTACATCGTCTTACCGATGCGCCTAAGTTAAACAATGACTGCAATGGTACGTCCTGCGAAGGCAGTGAGAATTAAAGATGCTCTTGTTGGCGTGATGGAAGGGTTGATGCACAAAACAACAGAGGCCCAGGCCAGCGGTGACGTTGAAAGCATTTTTAAAAAAAGCTTGACAAAGAAACAAAGAGAGCATATAAAGTTTAAATATTTCCGCAAAGGGATTATCGGGGCGAATGTAGACTCTTCTGTGTGGTTGTACAGCTTGAGCCTCGGCAAAGAAGAGCTATTGGACAAGCTGAATAGCAAAAATAAGACTATCAAAGAGATCCGTTTTCGTATCGGAAGCGTAGAATGAAAAAAAAGAACACTAAAGCTACGCCTAAATCTAAAGCCAAAGCTAAAGCTTCCGCCCCAGGCAAGGACAGAAACAAGATTTACGATGCCACCAATATACAGGTCTTAGAGGGGACAGAGGCAGTACGGCGCAGGCCGGCGATGTATATCGGCGACACCTCAACGCGCGGGTTGCATCACACAGTTTATGAGGTTGTGGACAATAGCGTTGACGAGGCTGTCGGCGGCCATTGTAATTATGTAGAGGTTAAGATCCGCTCCAATAATAGTATTAGTATTTCGGATAACGGCCGAGGGATTCCCGTTGACATACATAAGACAGAGAAAAAGCCCTCGGTGGAAGTCGCGCTTACCAAGCTGCATGCCGGTGGTAAATTTGACCATCGGGTCTATAAGGTCTCAGGCGGCCTGCACGGTGTGGGCGTGAGTGTGGTGAATGCGCTTTCAGACTGGCTGGAAGTTGAGGTCAAAAGAGATGGTAAGGTTTACCACCAGCGGTATGAGCGGGGTAAGACCGTCTCTAAACTAACAGTTATCGGCAAGAGCAATACCACAGGCACCAAGGTTACCTTTAAGCCAGATAAAACCATTTTTAGCACCATAGATTTTTCCTACGACGTGCTCTCTCAGCGCCTGAGAGAACTCGCCTTTTTAAACCGTAATTTAAAGATTAAGCTTATAGATGAACGCCGCGATAAAGAGGCGGTGTTTGAATTCGCCGGCGGGATTGTTTCCTTCATCGAGCACCTCAGCAAAAATAAAAACCCCTTGCATAAAAAAGTGATTTATGCGCAAAAGAATCAAGACACCATCATCATAGAGATTGCCCTGCAGTATAACGACGGGTATGCGGAAACAATGTTTTCTTTTGCCAACAACATCAACACCATCGAGGGAGGAACGCATTTATCCGGGTTTAAATCCGCGCTCACCCGCGCGATAAATCAATATGCTAAATCAAAGAATCTACTCAAGGGAGATATTGCTATCAGCGGGGATGATGCGCGCGAGGGGTTAACTGCTGTGGTCAGCGTGAAGATCCCGAATCCGCAATTTGAAGGGCAGACTAAGACCAAGCTGGGGAATTCCGAAGTAGAGGGCGTGGTAGCTTCGGCGAGCCTGGAGGCCTTATCAGGATTTTTCGAAGAGAACCCTTCGGTTGCTAACAAGATAGTAGATAAAGTGATCGTTGCCTCGCGGGCGCGCGAAGCCGCACGCAAGGCACGTGAATTAACCCGCCGAAAAGGGGCGTTAGAGAGCGGGGGCCTGCCGGGCAAATTAGCAGACTGTTCTGAAAGAGACCCCGCGCTATGCGAATTGTACATAGTGGAAGGCGATTCAGCCGGGGGGTCGGCCAAACAAGGCAGGGACCGCAGATTCCAGGCGATCCTTCCGATAAAAGGTAAAATCTTAAATGTTGAGAAGGCCAGGCTGGATAAGATCTTATCAAACGAAGAAGTGCGCACGATCATTACCGCGCTAGGAACCGGCGTCGGGGATGAATTTGACATCGGTAAACTACGTTATCATAAAGTAATCCTGATGGCTGACGCAGACATTGACGGGTCTCACATCCGCACTCTTTTATTGACCTTATTATACCGCCAGATGACCAAGCTTGTAGAAGGAGGCTATGTATATATTGCTCAACCGCCATTGTTTAAGATAAAGCGTGGCCAGCGCGAGGAGTATATACAGACCGAAGAAGAGATGGACGAGATGCTCCTTGAGCTTGGCAGGGAGGGCCATTCCTTCATAAGGCTTAAGGATAAGCGTACTTTTACAGACAATCAATTCAAGGATCTTTTAACTCAGTTGGTAGAATTGGATAAGATAGCGAGTAGTTTGGAGAAAAGGGGAGTAAAGTTTTCAAAATACCTCAGTTTTATGCACCATAAGACCAAAAAAATGCCTATTTATAGGGTAAAAGTGGAGGATGATTACCAATTCTGCCACTCTGACAAGGAATTAGCCGGCCTTACGAGCAAAGCAGGCAAGAATGCTGAGTTGGATGTGCTGGAGATATTTGAGGCGCAGGATTTAGAGCAGATTATAGCCAAAATCAGTAAATTAGGGCTGGATATTGCCACCTATGCAGGAGCGCCGGTCAATAATAAAGCCAAGCCTTCCAAGGGCGCAACTAAAAAGGCTAAGCCGCTTTACCGGATTACTAACCAGAAGGAAAAAAAGGATATATTCGCGTTAAAAGAGGTGTTAGCCTATATAAAATCAGCTGCCACAAAGGGCATACACATCCAGAGATATAAAGGTTTAGGAGAGATGAATCCGCATCAGCTTTGGGATACTACCATGGATCCGGAAAAGCGTACTGTGCTAAAGGTGGCTTTGGAGGATGCGGTTGAGGCAGATAAGATTTTTACGGTTTTGATGGGCGATCAGGTGGAGCCGCGCAGGGAATTTATTCAGACATATGCACACGAGGTCAAAAACTTAGACATCTAAGTGAGGACATAAGTTATGCCTGCCTGCCGGCAGGCAGGGAGCAAGGTAAGCATAACTTATCTGTCCTAACTTACCCCCACACCAATTGTAAAAAACGACTATCGTTGAATGAACAATTGGTGTGGGGGTTAAATGCGTAGACGCTACAACCATTAATTGGGGGGCTATAACTTACGTTGTGGAAGACGTAAGTTATCTGCTCAGTAAATGTATACCCGAAACGAAAAGATAATCCCGGTTTATATCGAAGAGGAAGTAAAAGATTCTTATTTAAATTATGCGATGAGTGTAATCGTCGGCCGCGCACTTCCCGATGTGCGCGACGGCCTGAAACCTGTGCACAGGCGTATACTGTTTGCGATGCAGGAACTGAGCCTGAACCATAGCAAGCCCTATAAAAAATGCGCACGTATTACAGGCGAGGTTTTAGGTAAATACCATCCTCACGGAGACACAGCGGTTTACGATACTTTAGTGAGGATGGCGCAGAGTTTCTCCCTGCGTTATCCATTAGTTGAGGGGCAGGGCAATTTCGGATCTGTCGATGGAGATGCGCCTGCAGCGATGCGTTACACCGAGGCGCGTTTAGCCGCGATCTCTGATGAAATGCTGACGGATATTGATAAGAACACCGTTCGCTTCGGGCCTAATTTTGACTCCTCTTTAGAGGAGCCGCTTTTATTACCGGCGGCCCTGCCTAATCTCTTAGTTAACGGATCAAGCGGTATAGCTGTGGGTATGGCGACTAATATTCCGCCGCATAATCTAGGAGAGGTGGCGGATGGGATTATCTATCTTTTGGATCATCCGCAAGCAGAGATCAAGGATTTAATGAGATACATAACAGGACCGGATTTCCCGACGGGCGGGATTATCTGCGGCAAGGGCGGGATCAAAGATGCATATACTACCGGCAGGGGGAAACTGGAAGTGCGTGCCAGGGCGACTGTAGAGCGTCAAAAAGGAGGCAAGGACTTAATAATCATTACTGAGATCCCTTATCAGATACAGAAAGCAGGGTTGATTGAAACCATCGCCGGCCTGGTGGAGGATAAAAAGATAGAGGGCATCTCTGATATCCGCGATGAATCCGATAAAGATGGTATGCGCATTGTTGTGGAGCTGAAGCGGGATGCCGAGGCTCAGGTTATCCTGAACCAGCTCTTTAAACACACCAGCCTAAAGACTACCTTTGGCGTGATCATGCTGGCCTTAGTAGATAATCGGCCGCGGGTGTTGAATTTACGCCAGGTGCTCGAGTATTATATTGAGCATCGTAAGGTAATCGTTCGTCGGCGTACCCAGTTTGAATTAGAGAAGGCAGAGAAGCGCGCGCATATTTTAGAGGGATTAAAAATCGCCCTTAAATATATAGACCGGATAGTCAAAACAATCAAAACCTCCAAGTCCACGGAGATCGCCCGCGAGCGTCTGGTAAAACTATTCAAGCTTTCCGAGATTCAGGCCCAGGCAATTTTAGAGATGCAGCTTCAGCGTTTGACCGCACTTGAGCGGGATAAGATTGACGCCGAATATATGGAGTTGCTCAAAAAAATCGAGCTCTGTAAAAGCATTCTTGCCTCCGAGAAAAAAATCGAAGGCATTATTAAAGAAGAGCTGGAGATTTTAAAGAAAAAATACGGTGACGAGCGCAGGACTGGTCTCGTAGGAGCAATAGAAGAGTTGGAGATAGAGGATTTGATTGCCCAAGAGGATGTAGTGGTTACCATAAGCCATGGCGGGTATATTAAACGCCTGCCGATAAGTGCTTACCGTAT
This sequence comes from Candidatus Omnitrophota bacterium, assembly GCA_043813305.1. GTDB lineage: Bacteria > Omnitrophota > Gorgyraeia > Gygaellales > Profunditerraquicolaceae > JAHIZC01. The sequence continues at coordinate 18,797 of JBDRLC010000020.1, forward strand.
GCAGAAGCGCGGCGGCACGGGGGCGACGGGTGCAGGCGTCAAGGATGAGGATTTTGTCGAACACCTCTTTATTGCTTCAACAAAAGATTACCTGTTGATATTTACCAACCAAGGGCAGGGGTATTGGCTAAAAGTATACGAGATCCCGCAGGCGGGCCGCGTTTCGAAAGGGAAGGCGATAGTCAACCTGATACAATTGGCAGCCGGAGCTAACGTAAGTTCAACTATTCCGGTTAAGGAATTTTCCGAAGATAAATTTTTAGTCATGGTCACCAGGCAGGGGATGGTGAAGAAAACCAGGCTTGATGCCTATAGTAATCCGCGTAAAGGCGGGATTATTGGGATTACCTTGGGCAAGGGAGATGAATTGATCGGGGTAAATCTATCCGATGGAAAACAGGAATTACTCATCGGTACGCGGGAGGGTAAGTCTATAAGGTTCCTGGAGACCAAGGTCAGGGATATGGGCAGAACCGCACGCGGCGTACGAGGGATTGCTTTGGCTAAGAAGGATAGTGTAATTGGTATGGTATTGGCCCAGAAAGATTCCGCCGTCTTGACGGTGACAGAATTAGGTTTTGCCAAGCGCACGCCGGTTAAGGAGTACCGTCTTACCAGCCGCGGAGGAAAGGGAGTAATTAACATCAAGGTGACCGACAAGAACGGTGAAGCAGTAAGCCTGAAGATGGTCAACGACAGAGATGAATTAATGGTTATCACTCAGCACGGTATGTTCCTGCGCTGCGCGATAAAAGATATCCGCACCACCGGACGTTCGGTCCAGGGCGTGAGGTTGATAAAATTAGCTCCCAAAGATAAAGTTTCTTCAGTTGCCCACGTCGCTCAAGAAGAAGATTAAAATAGACCCCGCCGTCTTCCCGACCGGCTAAGCCATAGCAGTCGGGATCCCGATGAGAAGCTTCGAAGAAGCGCGATCATCGGGAAGCCCGGTCTAGGACATAAATTTATTCTAGGCAGCAAGCATAACTACAAGGGCAGTATGTATTATGTGTATATTTTGCAAAATAGCAAGGGCATACATTATATAGGCGGTTGTCAGAATAATATAGAGAAGCGATTACGGCAGCACACTAAGAATAATGTAAGGTCTACTAAGTGCAAGGGCCCCTTTATATTGATTTATAAAGAAGGGCTTAGCACAAGAACCGAGGCGCGCAAGCGGGAGAATGAGCTTAAGCGATACAAAAGCCCTCAATACCTTAGAAAATTATTAAATATAGATTCGACCCCGTCGTCTAGCCCGGTCTAGGACAAGAGCTTTTCAAGCTCTCGACACGGGTTCAAATCCCGTCGGGGTCATTTTTATTAACCCCACCTAATATTATGCAAACAAGAGTTTTTCAGGCCGCGACAATCGTATTTTGTGTTATCTTAATCTTGGCAGCGCAGTTTTCTATCCCCACGATTTTCGGCGCTGACGGGTATCTGCATATCAGAATGGCTCAGTTCACGCGGGATGATGGGGTAATCCGGAATTTTCATTGGGCGCGCTATTCTACCTTTGCCGAAAATTTTGCTGATAAGGATTTTTTGTACCATCTGATGCTGATCCCCTTCACTTTTTTTCCCAGTATATTTTTCGGGGCCAAGGTTGCCGCGGTTCTCTTTGCGCTATTTTTATTTTTGGTCTTTGCTTATATGCTGCGGCGTTACTGCACGGCACAGGCGCTGATTCCTTTCTTCCTTTTAATGTTTCTGTGCTCATCCCATTTTTTGCAGGCGATCAACCGGCCGCGGAACATGGTTTTTATTATCGCTCTCAGCCTGCTTTTTGTACACTTTTTGATTCAGAAAAGACAGCTGCCTTTATGCCTGATCGCAGTGGTCTATGCCTTAAGCCATGTCTCCAGCCCGTTTCTCTTTGTTATTGCTCTGGCGGCGGAGACCGTGCGCTTTATTTATAACCGTCAATTTTTCTGGAAGTCTCTTAGGGCAGTGGCGTTCGGTATCTTATTAGGGTTTTTAATCCACCCTAACTTCCCGAACAATATATTGGTGTTTTATTTAAACGGCATGCTGGTGCCGCTTTATTCCTTTAAATGGGGGCTGGAGTTAGGCGCTGAATTTTTTCCCGTTGATACCAGGAGTTTGGTTTTGGGTTATCCGTTTGTCTGGGTTGGTTTATTTTTGTTGATAGCTTTAGGGATGAGCAAGGGTAACAAGGTGGGGATTGCGACTCGCATATGGATGTGTGTGGCTGGGTTCTTCTTTGCCCTATCGCTCTTCTCCCAGCGCTACATCATTCACAGCTACCCGATGATATTAGTATCCGGGGCCTCTTATATCTCTGATTGGTGGGGGAGCGAAGTGCGGTTAGGGGCTATTAGGCAGAATAGAAACCTCAGGAATATTTCTCTGGGAGTTGCCGTAGCTATATTTTTCTTTACCGGGTTTTATGTTTACAGGGATTTTCTCGGCGATGCCTCCAGGATTAAGGAGTACAACCAGCACTATGAACACGCGGCAGGGTGGATATCCAGGTATGTCCCAAAAGGAGAGACTGTTTTTCATGCTAACTGGTCAGACTCGCAGTATTTTATCGGGCTGGCCCCTCAATATGATTATTTTGTTACGCTCGATCCGATCTATATGTATTATTGGAACCCAAGAAAATATAACCTTTACCGGGATATAGCTTTTGGCAGGGCCAAAGACCCTTACGTTTTGCTAAAAGACGAATTCGCTAGCTGGTACGGCTATGTAGGCAAAAATTATTTTGACAGGCTAATCCAACAGATCAGGGCTGATCAACGGTTTAAAATCCTGGCAGAGGATAGGCTGGGCCTGGTGTTTCGTCTAATGCCAAGTTGACAGCAGGGTAAATTTATACTATTATCTATATACTATGTGTGGGATAATCGGATATATCGGGGAGAGAGAGGCACAGCCTATATTGCTCGCCGGGTTGAAGCGCCTGGAATATCGCGGATATGATTCAAGCGGTATGGCCCTGATGCTTTCTAATAAGAAGAAGATTTCACTGAGAAAGATCCCCGGGAAAATCAGCGCTCTCGGACACCTGCTTCAGAAGAAACCCCTTGCCGGCGTGTTAGGTATCGCCCATACCAGATGGGCAACGCACGGAGCCCCTAATCAGACCAATGCCCATCCTCATGCAGATTGCAGCGGTGAGCTTGCCTTAGTACACAACGGGATTATTGAAAATTATGAGCCCCTGAAGGAGGAGTTGATTAAAGAAAAGCATAAGTTTCATAGCCAGACGGATACAGAAGTGATTGTCCATCTGATTGAAAAATTCTATAGGAACCTTTCGCTCGAGGACGCGGTGCGCAAAGCCCTGAAGTTGCTTAGGGGTTCTTTTGCGATTGCCGTTGTTTCCACGAGAGAGCCGGATAAATTAATCGGTGCGCGCCTGGGGAGCCCTTTAATCGTCGGCCTGGGGAAAAATGAAAATTTTCTCGCCTCAGATGCGCCGGCAGTTTTAGAATCCACCAAAGACATCGTGTTTCTGGGCGAGAATGAGATGGCGGTTTTGACCAAGGATAGTTATAAAATTACCGATTTAAACGGCAAGGAACTTACTAAGCAGCCTACCCGGATCAGCTGGAATATTGAGCAGGCCCAGAAGCAGGGATATAAGCATTTTATGCTTAAAGAGATTAACGAGCAGTCCGGGATTACCGAAAACCTGCTTAATCTTTTTGTCGATAAGTGGACTAATAAAATTACCTTTAAAGAGCAGAACATCCCTGAAGAGAAACTGAAGAGCGTCAAGAATATTACTATTGTGGCTTGCGGCACAGCTTATCATGCCGGGTTGGTGGGAAAATATATTTTAGAATCTGTCTGTAGTGTACCTACGACAGTGGATGTTTCCAGCGAATTCAGGTACAGGGATCTGCTGCTTGATCAGGATACGTTAGTGATTGCAGTGAGCCAGTCAGGGGAGACTGCGGATACTTTAGCCGGAGTACGCGAGGCGAAGAAGTGTGGAGCCAGGGTGCTTTCTATCTGCAATGTTTTAGGTTCGACATTGACCCGCGAGTCAGATGGCGTGATTTATACCCATGCCGGACCGGAGATCGGAGTTGCTTCGACTAAGGCATATACCGCGCAGTTGATTGATTTCTACCTGCTGGCATTTTATTTAGCCAAGATAAGAGGTGTCCTGCCGCAGCCAAAGATTGATAAATATTTGTCCGGGCTAGGTAAGATTGCCAAAGTGCAGGATGAGGTTTTAAGGGATCAGGAGAATATTGCTAAGCTTGCCCGGCGACATTCGCACTTCGGCTCATTCCTTTTCTTGGGCAGAAATATTAATTACCCTTCTGCTCTCGAGGGCGCGTTAAAACTAAAAGAGATTTCTTACATACCGGCTGAGGGTTATGCAGCGGGTGAGATGAAGCATGGCCCGATCGCTTTAATCGATGAATATCGGGCAGTAGTATGTATTACTCCGGCATCCAAGGTTTATGAGAAGATGATTTCTAATATTCAGGAGATACACAGCAGGCGCGCTAATATTATTGCGATTGCAACAGAGGGGGATAATACGATCAAAGAACTTACCCGGGAAGTAATCTATATTCCTGGAGTCGATGAATTTTTTTCACCCTTAGTCGTTGCTTTACCCCTGCAGTTATTAGCATACCATATTGCCCTTAAGCGCGGTTGTGATGTGGACCAGCCCCGCAATCTTGCTAAATCCGTTACCGTAGAATAGCTAAATAACAGATGTTGTATATAGTTGCCACACCCATAGGGAATCTCAAAGATATCACCTTGCGCGCATTGGAAGTTTTAAAGAGCGTGGATTTGATCGCCTGCGAAGATACCCGTCGTACTAAGATTTTACTCCAACACTATAATATCGCAACTCCCACCACAAGTTATTTTCAACACAACCGTTTTACAAAGGGTAAGTATCTGCTTGAGGCGCTGAAAGAGGGAAGATCAGTAGCGTTAGTTTCAGACGCAGGGACGCCCGGCATACTCGACCCGGGCTACCATATCATCAACCTGGCGATTAAGAATCAGATCGCAATTACTGTTGTTCCCGGACCGAGTGCTTTAATCGACGCCTTAGTGCTCTCCGGCAAGCCGGCACACGAGTTTATCTTTGCCGGATTCCTTCCTAACCGCACCGTAGCACGAAAAAATAAGTTACGCAAATTTGCAGAAGCCAGGCTCACGCTTATTTTTTACGAATCCTGCCATAGGATCCTGGCCACTCTGGAAGACGTACAGGAAGTCTTTGGGGATAAAGAAGTTGTAGTGGCCAGAGAACTTACGAAAAAGTTCGAAGAGGTAAAGCGTGGGAGCGCAGGAGAGGTTCTACGGGAACTGCAGAGTAAAAAAGTACTAGGTGAGTTTGTGGTGGTGGTCAATTCGCACAGTGACTTACGGTACAAAACCTAATGCTCCATAAGTCACGTGCTCAACTATTGACTCATTAAAGAATGTTACCGAAGAGGGCCGGGATAAGAGTTTCGACGGCCGAAGTGAATATTGAAGATTTCCTGAAGTTTTTTCTCAATAGCTTTACGCAGCCTAAAAGGATTTAAGTTACCAAATTGCTCT
>JBDRLC010000021.1:0-2447 GCA_043813305.1 Candidatus Omnitrophota bacterium
TAAAGATCGGAAGATGACCGTTAGTCAGATTATCGATGATCTCAGAGAAAAGACCAAGGATCTAACCGGTTTTGAAAAGTTATATTTTGAAAAGCACGAAGGAGGCCCTCCGGTTGGAAAGCCCGTAGCGGTGCAGATCAGAGGTGAGAAGTTTTCCGTGTTAGAAAAAATCTCTAATAAAATGTCTGCGTTCCTGGGGGGAGTAAAGGGTGTTTCTGACATTGATTCGGATTACGAACTTGGCCGGGGAGAGATTAGGGTAGTTGTTGATGAGGATCGCGCAGCGCAGGCTTATCTTTCTGTGGGCGAGATAGCCGCTTCCATCCGTAATGTCTTTAAAGGAGGCGTTGCCACTTCGATTAAACCGGTTAAAGCAGAAGAAGAGATCGATGTGCTTGTACGGTTCCCGGAAGAGTATCGTACTAAAATGGAGGCCTTTGATAAGATACTGATCCCCAATAGATTCGGCAATCTTATTCCTTTAAATAAAGTAGCCCGCCTTGAGGATAAGACATCAGTGGTGCGTATTCGTCATTTAGACGGTAAGAGAGTAGTCACTGTCAGAGCCGATGTGGATAATAAGAACATTACTTCCTTGGAGGCTAATCGGGCCTTAGCAGAGGAGTTTAAAGATATTCCCAAGAGTTATCCGGGATACAGCATAGAATACTCAGGGGAGCAGGAAGAAAACGTGCGCTCGATGAAAAGTTTTGCCAAGGCATTCATCCTGGCTTTTATTTTAATATTCTTTATTCTGGCGGCTAATTTTAACTCTTTGATACAGCCTTTAGTGGTGATGATGGCGATTCCCTTTGGTTTAATCGGCGTTATCTGGGCGTTTTATTTTCACGGTTTGAGTTTAAGCTTCTTTATGATGATGGGAGCAGTTGGCCTTGCCGGAATCGTAGTGAATGATTCTATCGTATTAGTCGATTTTATAAATAATCTGCGTCGTAAAGGTGTGGAAAGGCGGGATTCGATAGTCCAGGGCGGGCAGCTTAGATTAAGGCCGGTTATCCTTACTACAATAACTACTGCCCTTGGTTTGACCCCTACAGCCTATGGAATCGGAGGAGGAGACCCGTTCTTAAAGCCAATGGCGCTTACTATTATCTGGGGTATTATCTGCGCTACCGCTTTAACTCTTATTGCCCTGCCTTGCATTTACGCAATTATCGATGATGTCGCCCTTAAATTCGCCGGCCACGCCACTGTCCGAAAGAATAATACCTCTTGACACAAGGGTAATTTCTATTGTAATTTAGTGGTTACATTAACCATAATCTTAAGGGGAGGTGCATAATGGATTGGGGAATGCAGAATCGTTTAAACCAATTAATTCAGTCGGATGGGCGTTGTTTCTTTTTGCCGATTGACCACGGATATTTTCAGGGTCCTACCCGTTGTCTAGAGAAACCGGGCGAAACGATCAAGCCGCTTCTGGAGTTTGCTGACGGCCTTTTTGTCACCAGGGGAGTTCTGCGCGCTTGCGTAGATGCAGGCAACACAAAACCGATAATCTTGAGGGTTTCCGGGGGAACGAGTATGGTAGGAGCTGATTTAGCAAATGAAGGGCTTACTACTTCGATAGAAGAGATAATTCGGCTTAATGCTTCCGCAGTCGGGATATCTGTTTTTGTGGGCAGCGAATACGAAAAGCAAACCCTGTTAAATTTATCAAATTTAGTAAATGATTGTGAAAATTTCGGGATTCCGGTTATGGCAGTTACGGCTGTCGGCCGTGAATTAGAACAGCGTGACGCGCGTTATCTTGGTTTAGCCTGCCGGATCTGTGCTGAGTTAGGGGCGCGGATTGTTAAAACTTATTGGTGCGAAAAAGATTTTGATAAGGTTGTCTGCGGATGCCCGGTTCCTGTGGTAATTGCCGGCGGCCCAAAATGCGAATCAGAACTAGAGGTATTTAAATTCGTCCATAGCGGAATAGAAGATGGCGCAATCGGAGTGAATCTGGGAAGAAATGTCTGGCAGGGAAAATACCCGGTAGCTATGGCAAGGGCCTTAAGGGCGATCATTCATGAAAATGTAAGTGTAAAGCATGCCGAGGAAATTTATCAAGAAACAATATCTAAGAAGAAAAAGAAATAATGCAAGTTGCAATGTATTACAGGAATCAGGATGTAAGGTTAAAAGAACTGCCAAAACCGCAGATCTCCGACGATGAAGTCCTAATGAAAGTGGCAGCTAGCGGCATCTGCGGCAGCGATGTGATGGAGTGGTACCGGGTGAAGAGGGCACCGCTGGTTTTAGGCCATGAGGCTACAGGTGAAATTGTTGAAATTGGCAAGAAAGTCAAAAAGTTTAAAGTCGGTGACAGGATATTTGTTTCTCATCACGTTCCCTGCAACGCCTGCCGCTATTGTTTAAGCGGCAACCATACTGTCTGTGAGACACTCCATAGCACAAATTATTTTCCCGGCGGATTCTCT
>JBDRLC010000022.1:0-3106 GCA_043813305.1 Candidatus Omnitrophota bacterium
GGATACACTGAAAACTCTTTTAGGTGTTGAAGTTGATTACTGGGATCCGATAGGGAAGATTCAATGCTCTCCCGATGCTGACCACGAGAAGATTAAGCAATATTCTACCCAATTACCGGTCGCTTTAGGGCTGGCTTTAAGCCAATAGCATGATAGAGATAAATTTATTACCAGAAGACCTGCAGAAAAAACTCGCCAAAAGCAGGAAGACTCAATATAAGATAAATTCGCAGTATCTTGTATTAATTATACCTTTTATATTAGCAGTGTTAATCTGCGTCCATCTCTATGCGGGTATACTATCGATAGCGACAAAAGCCAAATTGATACAGCTAGAGAGGAGATGGAAAGTTTCTTCGGATGACAGGAAGTCATTAGAGAGCTTTAATATGGAGTACTCTTTAATGTCGGAAGATGCCCGGATAATCGAGCAGTTGATTAGTAAGAGGATAATCTGGTCGGAGAAGCTGAATAAATTAAGTTTACATTTGCCGATGGGAATTTGGTTTACCGGTATCTCTGCCACGGATAATGATTTGGCGCTTTATGGTTCTGTAATTTCTTTAGAAAAAGAGGAAGTCAGCTCGATAAAGAAATTTATTGATAGCCTAAAGAAGGATTTAGTTTTCTATAAAGATTTTGATAATTTAGAGGTGGGTTCTGTTACGACAAGAAAAATCGGCGGTTACGAAATTGCTGATTTTTCCCTGCTTGGGAAATTAAAGAAGAGATGAAAGAAATATTTAATAAGTTAAAATTGGGCGGGCTAAAGCTGGATAAGTTAGATCTGAGTAAGCTGGGGTTAAGCAAGATTAAGCTGGATAAAGCTCAATTGGAGAAACTAAATTTTTTCAAGGTAAAATTCGACCGCCTGAATTTAGATAATAAAAAAATAATTTTAGTCTTTCTTGTATTTGGTTTCTTGGTCTATGCGGATATTTCTTATATTCTAAAAGGCCAGCTTAACGGTATTAAGGCGGGGAAACCCAGAATTGAGAAATTACAAAAAGACCTGGACGGGTTAGTGGCTAATTTGAATAAGATGAAGCGCCTAGAGCAAGGGCAGGCAGTAGTAAAAGGGAAGGCTCAAAGAGTAAAGGAGTTCATCTCCGGCGATGAATTGGTGGGTTTACTGCAGAATATTTCCCTCATTGCCAGAAAGAATAATGTTCAGATCTTACAGATGAACCCCTCCGGAGAAAAGCAGGTATCCAAGGCGGAGGCAGCTAATTTAAAAAACCTTAAGCCGGTTTTGATTAAGCTGAATTTAACTTGCGGTTACCATCATTTGGGTAGTTTTATTAATCAGTTAGAGAATGGTGCGTTTTTTATGGCAGCTGAGAGTTTTAAAATTAGTCCTCAGCAGTTAGATTTTAACATGCAGAAAGTTTCCTTAGTGTTATTGACTTATGTCAAAAAATAAGGCAGATAAATATAATCCGTATATCGCATATCGCGCCTGCCTCGAGCGGAATCGTGGGGTATCGCATATCGGTTTAGTTTGTTTATTCATAGTTGCTTTTTTTACTGTAGCGAATGCTGATCAGGATTATGTTTTTGATGCAGGAGGTAAACGCAATCCTTTTTCGCCCCTGGTTACTTCCGAAGGCTTGCTGCTGAAACTGGATGCTCCGAGAAGCGGCACTGGTTTGTATTTAGAAGGTATAATATTCGACGAAAATGGGAAATCATACGCCATAGTTAATGCTGAAGTAGTAATGGTAGGGGATAGGGTTAATGATTATCAGCTCTTAAAAATCGAAAAGAATAAAGTTTTTTTCAGTAAAGAAGGTCAGATCACAGAGATTTTATTAGAAAAGGAGGGGGAATGAGAAACAGATTTCGTGTCTTTCTATTTTTTTGCATCGCGGTTTTAATCGTCATACCTGTATTCGCTCAGGATGAAACAGGTATCTCAACAGAGGAAGGTTTGAGCGCTGCGCAGAATGTCACCTTAGATTTTAAAGACGCCGATATTCAGAATGTATTAAAGATAATTTCCTATAAATCGGGAGTGAATATTGTCACTACTCCGGATGTCGTGGGGAGTGTTACTATCCGTCTTGTTGATGTTCCCTGGGATAGGGCGCTGGACGTAATCTTAAAGACCTATGGTTACGGTTACGAAAGACAGGCTAACATTATTCTGGTTACAAAGATGGAGAATATCTCAAAGATCCAATCGGAGGAACCGCTAACGACAGAGATTTTTCATCTTAAATTTCTTGATGCTCAGGATGCTCAGAAGATATTGATACCTTTAATGTCGCCCCGCGGAAAAATCTCTGTGTTGTATGCTAGAGGACAAAAAGGGTGGCAGTTCGGAACGTTTAAAATAGGAGCAGAGGATGCCGGTGGAGAAGGGTTAGTAAGAGAAGCGGCGGATAGGGGCGCAACTGAGACTATTTCTATAGAAAAAACCGCTGCAGGCGATTTTGTTTCCCGGAAGGCAGATTTTAACCCGTCGGTAAAATCAAGAATATTGGTGATTACTGATACTGTAGCATCCCTGGAAAGAATCCGCACAGAAATTTTACCTGTAGTGGATAAAAAGCCAAAGCAGGTATTGATCGAAACCAGGCTGATGGAAGTCAATGAAGATGATCTGAGGGATTTAGGGGTAGATTGGGGCATAGGAAGCATAACCCAGGCTGAATCCAGCACATTGACTACGGAGGCGTTAAAAGGCGGCAAGATAGGATTAGGTGTCCAGTCATTAGGCGCTCAGGCGACCCCTTCTGTTTTTGGTCCGAAGTCAACCGAAATAAATGCCATTGAGCCTTTTGATGCCGGATTAGAATTTGTCTTTCAGAAATTAAGCGGAACAAAGTTTGAAGCGATAATACATGCCCTGGAAGAGAATACGAGTACGAATACTTTATCTGCACCGAGGATATTGACTTTAGATAACCAAGAGGCAGCTATATTGGTAGGTTATCATACCCCTATCTTGAAGTCTACAGTAACTGCCGGTGATTCCGGGTCTGGAACAGGCGCAACCATAACTCAGGACCTTGACTATTATCAGGAGATAGGTATTCGTCTCAACGTGGTACCTCAGATTAATCAGGATGGTTACATTAATATGATTGTTCATCCCAGCGTT
>JBDRLC010000023.1:0-10901 GCA_043813305.1 Candidatus Omnitrophota bacterium
TAGCGAAGGCCATAATGTGGTGATGGTTGATAAGAATCGTTCTGCTTTTGAACGCCTGGGAAATACATTTAACGGCTTGACTTCTGTGGGAAATGGTTTTGATCTGGAATTATTAAAGCAGGTTGGTGCTGAGAAGGCAGACGCATTTTGTGCGGTAACTAACGGTGACAATACAAATTTAATTTGTGCGCAGGTTGCCAAAACAATATTCAAAATTCCTAAAGTGCTCACGCGCGTATATGACCCGCAGCGGGCCCACATATACTCTGCCCTGGGGTTGGATATTATCAGCGGAACGGTTCTCTTTGCCGCGATGTTAAGGGACAAGATTATCGAGAGCCGCTTCTCCAGCTATCTGATCGAATCCAAGGATTTAAGCATCCTTGAGATCGAGGTGAAAGATAAGTTAGTAGGCAAGAGCGTATTGGAAGTTAATGTTCCGGGCGAATTATTGGTGGCGGCGATAAAGAGGATCAACGAGATCATCATCCCTGATTCCCACACTGTTGTAGAGGAGAAAGATTGTTTAATGGCGGTGGTAAAAGTTTCCAGCCTGAAGAAGATCAAACACTTATTAGGCGTAGAAGTGTGAGGTGAGCTATGTATATAGTAATTGTCGGCGTAGGTAAAGTGGGGTATTTTTTAGCAAAGCGGCTTATTGCCAGCAAGCACGTTGTTAGTGTTGTAGATAGAGATAAAGCGATCTGCGAAGAAATTGCTAAGGAATTAGAGCAGGCCCTGGTGATTAACGGCGATGCCTGCGATCCGTTGATCCTGGCCGAAGCAGGTATTGAGCGTGCAGATGTCTTGGCCGCGGTTACCGGTGATGACGAAGACAATCTGATCATCTGCCAGTTAGCTAAGAAGCGGTTTAACGTCGGCCGTACCGTCGGAAGAATGAATAATCCCGACAATGAACGTACTTTCAATGAATTGGGCGTGGATGTGCCGATTGATTCCACAAAGATCATCGCCAAGATTATCGAAGAGGAGACGTCGTTTTCGGATATAGTGAATTTGATGAGTTTCAAACGGGGCAAGCTTTCAATCGTGCGCCTGGATCTTCCGGAAGACTCACCCGTGATTAATAAGGCAGTGAAAGATATAAAACTGCCAACTGATTCAGTATTAGTTTCTATATTAAGAGGCGAAGAGGTTGTCGTCCCGAGGGGTGATACTATGTTTAAACCAGGGGACGATGTTATCGCCTTAACCTTAACCGGGAACGAGCAGTTGTTGTTGAACGCCCTGGCCGGCAAGCTATGATTAAATTCACATTACCAGTAAAAATATGTTTAGGCATCGTAAGTGAAGTCTTATTTGCTCTATCGATTGTTGCAGCGGCAGTCTTAATCTGTCTTATTTTATCCGTTCGGATATGATATTAAAACCCCGCCTATTAGACGATCTTAAAATTACCGGTTTTTATTTAGGCAAGATTATGCTCGGCCTTGCTTTCACTATGCTTCTGCCCATTTTTCTGGGGTTGGGATTCCGCGAGATTAATCCAGCCTTAGATTTTCTCATCGCCATGGAGATCGCGATAATCTTCGGGTTGATCATGAATAGGATATGTTATACAGAAAAGAATCCTACCTGGATGCAGGGGATGATTATCGTCAGCCTCTCCTGGCTGGTGGCGATGATATTAGGGGCGATACCTTTATATCTAAGCGGCCACTGGGCGAGTTATCTGGATGCGTGTTTTGATTCTATGTCAGGATTTGCTACGACCGGCCTGATTTTAGTTCAGGATCTTGACCATCTCTCCCGCACGCATAATTTCTGGAGGCATTTGATCATGTTTATCGGAGGCCAGGGCATTGCGATTGTCGCCCTCTCCTTTTTTATCAGGGGATTCTCAGGCGCTTTTAAGATGTATATGGGGGAAGCGCGCGATGAAAAGATCCTCCCCAACGTCATACATACCGCAAGGTTTATCTGGCTGGTGAGTATCGTCTATTTTATCCTCGGGACTCTTGCCCTTGGCCTGGCGGGAATATTTAGCGGCCTTAAGCCGGCGAATGCTTTTTTTCACGGTGCCTGTCTGTTCATGGCTGCCTTTGATACCGGGGGTTTTACCCCGCAGTCTCAGAACATAATGTATTACCACAGCCTGTTATTTGAGGTGCTTACGATCATCATCATGATCCTCGGGGCGCTTAATTTTAAATTACACTATCACCTTTGGACAGGGAACCGCCGGGAGATATGGCGGAATATAGAGACGGTAACCTTGTTTATCAGCATCATGGTTTTATTTACATTGACTGCCGTCGGCCTTACCCAGGCGGGCATCTATCCTCAGGCGCTGATGTTATTTCGTAAAGGATTTTATCAGCTCGTCTCCGCTCATACAGGCACAGGTTATCAGTCGATATATGCCCCGCAGTTTATTACCGAGTGGAACCACTTAGCTCTTATCGGCGTACTCTGCGCTATGGCTTTGGGTGGTGCTGTTTGTTCTACCACCGGAGCGATAAAGAACCTGCGCGTAGGTATAATTTTTAAGACCCTGATTGAGGAAGTGAAGAGGATTATGCTGCCGGAGAAAAGTGTGGTGATTCAGAAGCTTCACCATATCCAAGATATTTTCTTAACCGATAAATTAGCGCGTTCAGCACTCTTGATCACGGTAATCTATTTAGCGCTTTATGGAATAGGGGCAATTGTCGGGATGATATTGGGGTATCCTTTTTTGAACGCCCTGTTTGAATCTACCTCGGCAGGGGCTAACGTGGGTTTATCATGCGGGATTACTAACGTGAGCATGGCAAGCGCGCTGAAGGTCACATATATCCTGCAGATGTGGGCAGGCCGTCTGGAATTCATGTCTATATTTGCTCTGATCGGGTTTTTTGTAGCAACAATAAAGGGCAAGTGAAAAATATGTCCGTAAATCGTAAATCGTATATCGCATATCGTAAAATCAAAAAAGCTTGTTTGTTATTTATTTTTATCTGCTTTGTGTTTCCTCTTTTTTGTTTTGCTCAGTCTGTCTCCAGCAGCGAATTAATCAATAACGCCAAAGAATATGACGGTAGCGTCGTAGTCTATGAAGGAGAGGTTATCGGTGATATAATGAGGCGCGGTGATTTTGTCTGGCTCAATGTCAATGACGGCAGAAGCGCACTTGGTGTTTGGGCCGATCGTGGTTTAGTCAAGGATATTGAATTTACGGGAGATTATAAATCTAAAGGAGACTGGATAGAAATATCGGGTATTTTTAATCGCGCCTGTCCTGGGCACGGCGGTGAGTTGGATATACACGCCCAATCTATAAAAAAACTCAGCTGTGGTAAGATTATTAAAGAGAGATTGGTAATCGGCAAAAGAAATCTGGTAATTATATTATTGGGGGTAATTTGCTTAGTATGGATATTGATGCTATTAAAACGCAGATAGACTCTGAAATAGAAAGCGTAGATTCAGTTAGGTCTCTGGAGGCATTCAGGGTGAAGTTTCTGGGAAGAAAGGGGATTGTCGCCCAGCTTACCAGCTCCATCCCTAATCTTCCTCCCCAAGAGCGTGGTGCATTCGGGCAGGAGGTCAATGCCTTAAAAAATAAAGCCTCGGCTTTGATCGAGGAGAAACAGAGATCGATTGCCTCAGGTTTCGGTGATTCACGTCGGAGGACATACGATATAGGTATGCCTGGTATTGCCCAGGAGTTGGGTTCTCTGCATCCTTTAACCCAGATCCTCAATGAGATTTGTGGCATATTTAAAAAAATGGGTTTTGCTGTAGTTGAAGGGCCTGAAATTGAGACCGAATACAATAATTTTACCGGATTGAATATTCCCCTGGAACATCCTTCCCGGGATGTATTCGATACATTTTATCTTAAGGCCAAGAACCTAGAACCTAAAACCCAGAACCTGTTATTAAGAAGCCATACTTCACCCGTTCAGATTAGAGTGATGAAAAGACAGAAACCTCCTTTGGCTGTAGTGGTCCCGGGGAGGGTTTACAGGCCGGATGCAGTGGATGCGAGCCACTCTTTTATGTTCCATCAGATCGAAGGATTTATGGTAGATAGAAATATCACATTTGCGGATTTAAAGGGCATATTGGAGATTTTCGCTAAAGCGGTTTTCACAGATGATATTAAAATGAGGTTTCGTCCGCACTTTTTCCCCTTTACCGAACCATCCGCGGAAGCGGATATCTCTTGTATCATTTGTAAAGGTAAGGGCTGTTCTGTTTGCGGAAGAAAAGGATGGCTTGAAATATTAGGCTCTGGGTTAATCCACCCTAATGTCTTGAAGCATGTGGGCATAGATAGTAAAAAGTACAGCGGGTTTGCTTTCGGGATGGGCGTTGAGCGTATCGCCATGCTCAAATACGGAATCAATGATATCAGGCTATTTTTTGAAAACGACCTGAGGTTTCTAAAACAATTTTAAGACGTACCCCGTTAGAAACTGTTTTCTAGCGGGGTTGCACGGAGGTTTCTAACGGGGTGAAAGTTACCTATCAATGGTTAAAAGATTTCCTGGAGATTAAGCTATCCGCCGAGAAACTCGCTGATAAGTTGACTATGGCCGGACTGGAAGTTACTTCCCTAAAGAAGCGCGGTGGGGATGTAGTCTTTGAGATAGAAGTTACCTCAAATCGGCCGGATTGCCTGAGTGTTCTCGGGATAGCCAGAGAAGTCTCGGCGATTACTGGAGTGAAACTAGGTTCTAGCTGTTCGGTTCTCGGTTCTAGGTTAAAAACTAAAAACCTAAAACCTAAAACCCAAAACCTAAGCTTCAAAATTAAGATTGAAGATAAAAAGGATTGTCCGCTATATACAGGTAAGATAATAAAAGATCTTAAAGTAGGCCCTTCGCCGGATTGGCTGAAGAAGAGACTGGAGTCAGTAGGTTGCCGCAGCGTCAATAATATCGTCGATATTACTAATTATGTTCTATTTGAATACGGAGAGCCGTTACACGCCTTTGATCTGGGGCAGCTAAGCGGCGAAACTATAATCGTGCGCAGGGCCAAGGGTGGGGAAAAGATCCTTACCATAGACGAAGAAGAAAGGATGCTTAACCGGGAGAATCTGGTTATTGCCGATCAAGAAAAGGCGGTGGCTATTGCCGGAGTGATGGGCGGTAAAGATACAGAGGTAAGCGTACAGACCAAAGACATACTTTTGGAGGCAGCGATATTTGATCCGACACTTGTGCGCCGCGGCAGGCAGAAATTAGGCTTACAAAGCGAATCATCTTACAGATTTGAAAGGGGCATAGATCCGCAGATCGTCGAAGCAGCTTCGCTGCGGGCAGCCGCATTAATCGAGAAGATTGCAGGCGGCAGGTGTGTTGTGGCAGCGGCCTTAGGTACAGCGCAATCAAAGAACAGAACAATAGCTTTAGATGTGTCCCGGGTTAATGTTAATCTTGGTGTTAATATTGCGCTTTCTCGCGTGAAAAAAATTTTAGCTGACTTAGGGTTAAAGGTGAAAGCCGGAAGAAAAAATATTTTCTTAGTCGAGGTTCCCTCTTATCGTCAGGACTTGAATTTAGAAGTAGATCTGATTGAGGAGGTCGCCAGGATCTACGGTTTTGAGTTGATACCTACGACTCAGCCGGCAATCACGCCCAGAGTCACCAGAGACAATACGCAGGAGTTAGTCTCAATCACCAAAAGAGCCCTTGTTGGTCTAGGGTTAAAGGAAGTGATCACCTATAGCCTGATCGATAAGAATTTACTCGCGAGCTTTGGATTCGATGCCCAAGGGGTAATAGAGATTCTTAACCCTTTAAGTTCTGAGCAGGAGGTCTTACGACCCAATCTTATACCTAGTCTTAGCCGTTGTATCGCCTACAATCTCAACCAAAAGCAGGATTATGTGAATATCTTTGAGATCGCCAATACCTATTCAGCATCAGGGACTCTACCCAGAGAAGAGCTGGTTTTAGGCATTGCCTTTAGCGGAGTTCAGGCATTGCTCTTTGAGCAGGGTGCGATAAAAGAGGAATTTGGATTACTTCATTTGAAGGGCATAGCGCAGAGATTATTTAAAAGATTAGGAATAAAGGATTACGACTTCATTGACCAAGGGAACCCCGAGGCGGTCCCGATTTATGTAAACAAAGAGCATCTCGGTTCACTGGTCAGGTTAAGTCGCGCTGTCCTGGATAAGCTTGATATAAAAAATAAGGAGATCTTTGCGTTAGAGATATCCTTGAACCGGGCCTTCTCTCATGCCAGCCTGGAGAAACAATTTAGATCATTGCCTAAATTCCCGGGCATAGCTAGGGATATCAGCGTGATTTTAAAGGAGAGCGTTTCTATAAAGCAGGCTCTGGCGCAGATCGAAGAGACGGGTAAGCCGCTCTTAAGAGACGTAAGAATAATCGATTGCTATCAGGGTAAACAGATCCCCCCCGGATACAAGGCCTTTACCATATCATGCGAATATCGCTCTGATCAGCGGACTTTGACCGAGGCAGAGATTAATCCTATTCACGCTGCTATATGCAAGGAGTTGAGAGAACGCTTCGCTGCAAAAATGAGATAAGAGGATTGACTTGTCCGTTAATTTATGATATACTTTTTTTGTAAGACAAATATTACGCTCTTTTAAATTCCCTGCTGTGTCCGTTGAGAACTTAACAATTGTTGAACCAACACCATTTTAAAGGGATCCCCTGCTTCCTTAACGTTAGCGCGTTTTGGAGAGGGTGCCCACATGAATGAACATCGGTTCATACATGTACGTTCCAACGGCACAATGCGGGGATTTTTTTATTGAGCGTATAACTTACGGAAGCATTGAAAGTGCGGCGTAAGTTATTTGCGCGAAATAATCCCGAGCCTACGAAGAAGATTTCGTCAGGAATCTTCAAGCGTTTAGGCGAGGAATAACCAGCCAATAAATGATTACCCAGCCCACAGATTTATTTGGCGAAGAAAAGAAAGTTAATAATAAAGACTTACCTCTAGCGCTGCGCATGCGGCCGCAGACCCTGGGCGAATTTGTCGGCCAGGCCCATATATTAGGTAAGGGCAAGCTGCTGCGTCGTGCAATAGAAGCGGACCGCGTTAGCTCCCTGATATTATACGGTCCTCCTGGTACGGGTAAGACTTCCCTGGCCTGGTGCATCGCCAATATGACCAAGGCTTATTACGTATTAGTCAATGCCACTACTTCCAATGTAGAGGAATTAAGGCGGGTTATTATTGCGGCAAAACAGAGATTGACTAATGCGGGGCGCAAAACCATCCTTTTTATCGACGAGATACACCGTTTTAATAAAGCCCAACAGGATGTACTTCTACCCGATGTGGAGAGCGGCAATCCGATACTCATCGGCGCAACCGTGCATAATCCCTATTTTTCCATTGCCTCTCCTTTGGTCTCGCGCTCTTTAATTTGCGAACTAAAATCCTTAAAGGATAGCGAAATTGCTACGATTCTCAACCGTTGTCTTGAGAATAAAGCCAGGGGCCTGGGGAGCAGAAAGATTAAAATAGATAAGAAGGCGCTGGCATTTTTGTCTAAGGCCTGCGAAGGTGACGCCCGCAGGGCAATAAACGCGCTTGAGATTGGCGTGCTTACAACGTGCGAATCTAAGGACGGTTTTATTTATTTTGACCTCGAGGTCGCCTCTGAGTCGATTCAGAAGAAAGCAATTCTCTATGACCGGGATGAAGATGCCCACTATGATACTGCCTCGGCATTTATCAAGTCCATGCGTGGTTCGGATCCGGATGCTGCTTTGTACTGGATGGCGAAAATGCTCTATGCCGGAGAGGACCCTAGGTTTATTGCCCGCCGGATTTGCATTCTGGCAGCAGAAGATGTTGGCAATGCTGATCCGCTCGCCTTGGTTTTAGCTAATGCCGCTTTGCAGATTTCTGAATTTGTCGGTATGCCTGAGGCGAGAATTCCTCTGGCTCAGGCAGTGATTTATATATCCTGTGCTCCAAAATCCAATGCCAGCTACCTGGCGATCGACAAGGCCTTGGACGATATCGAGAAGAAGAAAACCCAGGAGGTCCCGGACCATCTTAAGGATGCCTCTTATATGGGTGCCGAGAAGTTAGGGCATGGCAAAGGTTATAAATATGCCCATGATTACGAAGGACATTTTGTAAACCAAAAATATACCAGGCGGGCCCTGAAATACTATGAACCGACGGAGATAGGATATGAGGCGAAGATAAAACAGCGTCTGGATAAACTGCGAAAAGGAGGGGAAGAATGAAGAAGATATTTATATCTGCTCTATGTTTGGGTTTTACCTTTATTGCTTTAGGTTGTCAGAGTAGTAAAACTCGTGCAGGTGAGGGCGCAGTGTTGGGAGGATTATTAGGTGCGGCAGCAGGCGGTATTATCGGGCACCAGAGTCACCACGGAGGAGAGGGTGCTGCTATCGGAGCAGCAGCAGGGGCAGTGACCGGCGCAATCGTAGGCAGCCAGATAGAGAAAGAACCCCAGCAACCAGCTGCGACTCAGACTCCGGCCGTAGCACAGGCACAAGAGCCGGCACCGAGCGTTACGGTTGCTAACCCCAATCAGATGTCCATACAGCAGATCATCGAGTTTACCGATCAAAACATTGACGAAAAAGTGATCATTGATAAGATACGTCTGAGTAATTCAAGATTTAATCTTAGCGCCGATGATATTGCTTACCTACAACAGCATGGAGTCTCGCAAAATGTGATCGATGCGATGTAGGGTTAAATTATGACGTTACCGATTATAGTCCTGACAATATTTGCTTTCGGATTGATTGCCTACGCAGTTTATCTGATATTCTTCGAAGAATCATTTGCCGGTATAAAGGCCGAGCTTAAGGTCCGCTTAAACGCTAAAAAACAAAAAGTCCTTGCTCAGGAGCAGAAGATCCAAGCCCTGGAACAGGAGGCAGTTTCTTTAGAGAAGGGCCTGGAGGAGATGAAGTCCGGCCACGACACTTTACAGCAACAGCTTGATCAGGCCGGTATCAGAGAAGCGCGATTAAAGGAAGAGCTGCTTAGGCGCCAAGAGTGGGTCAAGAAGGCCGAGGGAGAATTAAATAAGGTTAAAGAAGACAATGTGCAGCTAAAGGATAAGTTTACCTCTAGAGAGCAGGAGTTACAGCAGGGATTTACTACGAAAGTCAATTTGGAGAGAGAGATAAAAGATCTCAATCAAAAGATAGGGGCATTCCGAGAGGATTATAAAGATAAGACTGATCAGATCGAAGCTCTGAAGCATAAGTTGGAGAGGAGTGAACAAATAGTCAAGGAGCATTTAAAGACTATCGATAAGTTTAAAAAGAAGGAAGATATCAGCGAGTGGGTTCCTAAACAGGATTTTAAGAAGCTGAATGAGGAATATACCCAAATAGAGAAGGAGCTTGAGGAGAAAGAGGAGAAGTTAAAGAGGTTTGCCGAGGAGATAATACAGTTAAAGCATCAGCTGGAGACAAAGGAGAAGGAAGTATCGATTACTTTGCCGCAGGAGACTAAGCAGGATGAGTCCCTCAAGGAGGAAGCTGAAACAGAGGTTCCTGTTGAGGAGAAGCTGGAAGTCAAAGAAAAACCCGCAGAAGAAGAACCTCAAGAAGAGATATCCGAGGTAAAGGCTAAAGAGTTAAAAGGCCTGGAGAAAGTCTTAGAGCAGACAGAGAAACTCGCTGTAAAAGAAAAATCTCATCCGCCTCCGAGGATCGAATTAGATAAAGTAAGGAACATCGGCTTTATGGCACACATCGACGCTGGTAAGACTACCGTGACCGAGAGGGTTCTTTTTTATACCGGACGCACCCATAAAATCGGTGAGGTGCATGAGGGCCAAGCGATGATGGACTGGATGAAGCAGGAGCAGGAGAGGGGGATTACGATTACCTCGGCTGCAACCACTTGTTTTTGGAATGAGCATAGGATCAACGTCATCGATACTCCCGGCCATGTGGATTTTACGGTTGAGGTAGAGCGCAGCCTGCGCGTTCTCGACGGTGCAGTGGCAGTTTTTTGCGCTGTGGGAGGGGTGGAGCCGCAATCGGAAACCGTCTGGCATCAGTCTAATAAATACCACGTGCCGAAGATCGCTTTCGTGAACAAGATGGACCGTACGGGTGCTGATTTTTTTGCGGCCTTAAAGGATATCCAGGAGAAATTAACTGATCACGCTATACCTTTACAGATCCCATTAGGCAGTGAAAATGATTTTAAAGGGATAATCGACCTGATAGAGATGAAGGCCTATCTATATGAGGAGGAGACGCAGGGAAAAACATTTCAGGTAGAAGATATACCTCAGGAGTATCTGGAGAAGGCGAAGGAGTATAGGCATATCCTACTTGAGAGGGCGGTCTCTCTTGACGAGGCATTGATGAAGAAATATCTGGAATCAGAGGCCTCGGTGACTAACGAAGAATTGATCCAGGTTATCCGTCGGGGGACAATCGCTAATAAAGCTGTTCCTGTACTCTGTGGTTCAGCCTTAAAAAATAAAGGGATCCAGAAACTAATCGATGCAGTGGTACTTTACTTGCCTGCTCCGGTTGATTTATCCGCGGTTGAGGCGGCTGATCCTGATGATCCTAAAAAAACTACCCAACTTAAAGCAGATCCTGATCAGCCGTTAAGTGCACTGGCTTTTAAGGTTCAGGCTGATCCGCATATGGGAAAATTGGTTTATGTCAGGATCTACTCCGGATTTCTGGGGACCGGTTCTTATGTCTTGAATGCTACAAAGAATAAAAGAGAAAGAGTCTCGCGGATTGTACAGATGCACGCCAATCAGAGAGAGAATATAGAATATGCTTTTGCCGGCGATATCGTAGCGGTTGTCGGGCTCTCTAATACGGTAACCGCGGATACGCTTTGCGATACTGATAATCCGTTTTTATTAGAGGCGATACAGTTTCCTACGCCGGTAGTTTCCCTGAGCATTACTCCGAAAAGCAGGG
>JBDRLC010000024.1:0-8570 GCA_043813305.1 Candidatus Omnitrophota bacterium
TTCTTTATCCGCCAGCCTGAACGAAGAAGTTGATTCGCTGCAAGATACAGTAGAGCCGTATTTGCTCAAAGCCGGTTTCCTGAAACGCACCTCGCGCGGCAGGCTCGCTACCAAGTTAGCATATACGCACTTTGGCCTTAAACACGAAGACAATCCGAACTCTTTAAATAGACTTAATTCTATCGATCATTAACTACTTGTATTAGGGTTAAGGTTAGGAAGCCGGTTTGGTAGTTGGGTTAGGGTTAGGTGTTTAAACACCAATTACCTTACCCATAAACCATACCGGCATCCTTACCCTTACCCAATTACAAGTCTATGAGCGAGTTTATTTAAGGTTATGAGATTACTACTACATACATGTTGTGCGCCGTGCCTGATTTATCCCTTGGAGCGGTTAAGGGAGCAGGGATTCCAGGTAAGCGGGTTTTATTACAACCCTAATATCCATCCTTACTCTGAGTATGAGAAAAGAAAGAAAGCGCTAGAGTATATCGCTAAAGAGTCGGATATTGAGGTGATTTACCCGGAATACAATCCAAAAGATTTTTTTCAGGTCACTAGCCTTATAGAAGAGAAGTTAGAAAGATGCCCGGTGTGTTGGTATCTGCGCATGAAGAAGTCAGCAAGGGAAGCAAAGGAGAGGGGATTTGATTATTTTTCCACAACACTCTTAGTTAGCCCTTATCAGGATCTGGAGGCCTTGAACCGGATTGGTCAAGATATAGCCGAAGAGGAAGGCCCCCAGTTTCACTATGAGGATTTCAGGAAGGGTTTTCGTAAGGCCCATGATTATGCAAAATCCAAAGGTATATACTGCCAGAAATATTGCGGGTGTCTTTATTCAGAGATAGAGAGATGCAGGAAATTGCAAAAAGATTAATTATTTTTGGGATTATTCTAATTGTCTTTGGTGTGCTATTATCTTTTGTTCATAAGCCTTCCTTCTTAGGCAGGTTGCCGGGAGATATAATCATAGAAAAGAGAAATTTCACATTTTATTTTCCTATAGCAACTTCCCTTGTGTTGAGTTTTATCCTCTCTTTAATATTTTGGCTATGGTTTCGTCGTTAATCCCTAGATTCCAGAAGATAACCTTAATATCCTTTCTCTTGGTTGGCACGCTTTCGCTGTCAGCTTCGGCTGATTCGCAAGATCCGGTAAGGGTCTTAGTATCCGAGAATGTGCAGTATTTAAGCCTGCAGGTAAAGGGTAGATATAAAATAGTTGACCCGGATTCGGGCGATATTTTATCCAGAGGGAAAAATCTGAAGACCACGGTAACCGGTTATGAAAAGGGGATAATTCTGGATAGGGAAAACTTCTTCATGAATAAGATCTTCCTTTGCGTAGAGGCAGATGACGAGATCGTCATAAACGGCCGCAGGTTCAGAGGCAAGATAAAGTTCCTAAAAGACGCTAAGTCCAAAATCTCGGTAATCAACTTCGTCGACATGGAGGATTATATTAAAGGAATCCTCTATCATGAAACTTCGCACTATTGGCCTATGGAAGCGCTTAAGGCACAGGCAATAGCAAGCCGTACCTTTGTAGTTTATAAAATGGAGGAAAGAAAGATTCATGAATTTGACGTTACCAGTGATATATATTCCCAGGTTTACGGCGGAAAGACATCAGAGCGCTACCGGACAAATAACGCGGTTGACCAGACAAAGGGAAAGATAATTATATATCAGGGTAGAGCGGTTCCTGCTTTTTTTCACGCTACCTGTGCAGGCAACACAGAGCGTGCCTCAGTGCTTTGGAGTGTAGATATACCGCCGCTAAAAGGAGTTAAATGCGGTTTCTGTGATCAGTCTCCTCATTTTAACTGGCATTATGATTTATCTCTAGGCCAGATAAAGGATAAATTAGTGAATTCCGGATATAAAATAGATCAGATAAAAGATATAATTATATTAGGCAGAAATAATTCCGGACGGATTAGAGATCTCAAGCTGGTAGGTGATAGTAGTGAATTAATCATATCTGCTAAGGACTTCAGGAATATAATCGGCCCGAATATTATCCGGAGTACTAATTTTGACGTAAATATAGTCCGGCAGGATGCGGTGTTTGAAGGTTATGGCTGGGGGCACGGAGTGGGCTTATGTCAGTGGGGTGCTTATTTCATGGCCAAAAATAATGCCACTGCCGAGCAGATCCTTAAATACTATTATCCCAAGTCAGAAATATCACTGATCAGATGAGGCTAGCTAGCTTTGATTATGAACTTCCCCAGGAACTGATCGCACAATTTCCTTTAAAGAAAAGGGATAGTGCAAGGCTCCTGGTATTGGACCGCAAGAAACGTAGAGTCGAGCATAGAATCTTTCAGGATATAACGGATTATGTTAGGCAGGATGAGTTAGTCGTTCTTAATGATACCAGGGTGTTATCAAGTCGTCTTCTAGGTTCGCGTAAGACCGGAGGCAAAGTCGAAGTATTGCTTATCCGGCACAAAGGCAACTTGACTTTCCGAGCGATGATTAAACCTACACGCGTAAAATTAGGAGAGAAAATAATCTTTACCCCGTTAGAGACTAAATCGAAACAGCAAAGAGGAGCAAGGTCTCTAACGGGGTTTAACCGGGGGAAATCTTACGGGACGATTAGCGCCCGGGATGAAATAACCTTTAAGCTTAAGGATATGGATGCAGTGTATGATTTAGGCGTGATGCCCCTGCCGCCTTATATCAAAAGAGAATCAGTTGACCTGGATCGCACTTATTATCAGACAGTATATGCAGATCAAGACGGCGCAATCGCCTCTCCGACTGCAGGGTTGCATTTTACAAGAGAACTTCTAAACAAGCTGGAGTCTTCCGGGGTCAATTTAGGCTTTATCACTTTGCATGTAGGGCTGGGTACGTTTCGGCCTGTGAAAGCAGATGATATTACCAGGCATAAAATGGATTCGGAATATTTTAGGATCAACGGCAAGGTAATTAATAAAATAGACGCCCTGCGTTTAAAGAAAAAACGCATCTTTGCCGTAGGCTCAACAGCTCTGCGTGCACTGGAGACATACGCTTTAACCGGAGTTAAAGAAGGATATACGGATTTATTTATTTATCCCGGATTCAAATTTAATCTAGTTGATTGTCTCCTGACGAATTTTCACCTGCCGCGCACGACTCTCTTTATGCTGGTATGCGCATTTGCCGGGGAGAAGTTGGCAAAAAAAGCATATCGAGAGGCAATTGAGAAAAAATATAGATTCTACAGCTACGGCGACGCCATGCTGATCTTGTGATAATTCATCGCAGCATAACAAACGAATCTGTCGGGTTTCTCAATAAAAGGGTCTTTTCGGTTTCGCTTTAGCGCACTGTCTTTTTTCGCCGTGTGCTGCGGTTTACCCCGTAGCTGCAAGCAGCTATGGGGTTTACGGCTTTCTCCCAGAGAGGTTTACAGTATAGGCATCTTCCGTTCGCCGTAATCCCCTGCCTGCCGCCTGCCTGACGGCAGTCAGGGCAGGTAGGCTTGCACACATTTGCCGAAAAAAGCCTAATGTGCGCTTCAGCAAAACCGCAAAAGCCCCTTTGACGAAGAGAAACATCAGGAGATTTTATCCTGAGCCACTGGGTGACGAGGCATATTTCTTGCGGCACATAAGGAAGTCCAAGCGGGCAGGGTTTGCTTCGTTAAATTTAGTTTCCAAGAGCGAGGACTTCCGCTAGAGCGAAGATTTTCCACGCTGGGGAAAATCGAGCGGTGACGCGAGGAATGTGCCTCGGCAGCCTGCCTGCCGGCAGGCAGGGCCCCATTCCCTTGGATAAAATCTAATTATACCGAAAAGACCCTTTGCGATGAGAGTAAATAGATAATTATGTTTAAGCTGATTAAGAAGGATAAGAAGAGTAAGGCGCGGTTGGGGGAGTTGGTGACTGCGCACGGAGAGATCGAGACCCCCTGTTTTATGCCGGTGGGCACTCAGGGCACGGTTAAAACACTCTCGCCTTTAGAATTAAATCAAAGCGGTACGCAGATTATGTTGTCTAACGCCTATCATTTGTTCTTAAGGCCCGGCACCGAAGTTATAAAAAAAGCAGGCGGATTACACAAATTTATCTCCTGGGATAAACCGATATTGACTGACAGCGGCGGCTATCAGATATTCAGCCTGGCGCTATTGCGAAAAATAAATGATCAGGGTGTTGAGTTTCAATCTCATATAGACGGTTTTAAGCATTTTTTAACTCCCGAGGACGTGGTTAAGATTCAGACGGATTTAGGAACTGACATTATGATGCAGTTGGATGAATGTGTTCACTACCCTTGTGCGAAGGACCAGGCAGAAATTGCTATGAAGAGGACGCTTGACTGGGCTAAGCGTTCTAGACAAATATTCTTTCAGAACCTAGAACCCAGAACCCAGAACCCCCAGCTATTATTTGCCGTCATTCAAGGTGCCACTTACGAGGATCTGCGAAAGAAGTGCACAAAAAGATTAGTAGATATGGATTTTCCGGGTTATGCAATAGGCGGAGTTTCTGTTGGCGAGCCAAAGAATTTAAGATATAATACAGTAGAACTAGTAGCTGATTTATTGCCCTCCGAGAAGCCGCGTTACCTGATGGGCGTAGGGTTTCCTCAGGATATAATCGAGGCGGTAGGGTTGGGTATGGATATGTTTGATTGTGTAGTTCCAACCCGTTACGGCAGAAACGGTACTGCCTTTACAAGTGTAGGTAAATTAACTATAAGAAATTCGCCATTTATCGAAGATTTTTCTGTTTTAGATCCCGAATGTAATTGTTATACTTGTAAGAATTTCACCCGGTCGTACCTGCGCCATTTATTTAATACAGGCGAGATATTGGGCTTGAGGTTAATTGCGCTGCATAACGTTCATTTCTTCCTGAATCTGATGAGAGGGGTGAGGGAATCGATAAAAAAGTGTGAATTTGTCAGTTTCAAAAAAGATTTTTTAAATAAATACAATCATTTTAAAGGTTAATTATGCGTATTGATATCATCACTATATTTCCTAAGATGTTCGAGCCTGTATTAGGTGAGTCGATGATTAAAAGGGCTAGAGCAAAAGGAAAAGTTAAAATTCAGCTGCATGACCTCAGAGACTATACCTCTAATAAGCATAGAAAGGTTGATGACCGGCCTTTTGGCGGCGGAGCAGGTATGGTGATGACGCCTGAGCCACTCTTTAATGCGGTCGAGAGTATAAAAGAAAAAACCAAAAAATCTAAGGTAATCTTGCTTTCTCCTCAAGGCAGAAGGTTAGATCAAAAGACCGTTAAGAGATTGTCCAGATATAAACATCTGATTTTAATCTGTGGTCATTACGAAGGAGTTGATGACCGGATAAGGCAGCGTTTAGTAGACGAAGAAATTTCAATTGGTGATTATGTTTTAACCGGCGGCGAGCTACCGGCAATGGTCTTAGTTGACTCTCTAGTAAGATTGATTCCCGGAGTTTTGGGCGATAAAAATTCCTTGAATTTTGAGTCATTTGAGGGTAATCTATTAGAATACGCGCACTATACAAGGCCTTCTGATTTTAGGGGTATGCGTGTACCTGCAATACTCCTTTCCGGTGACCATAAAAAAATCGAAGCCTGGAGAAAGAAAGAAGCCATGAAACGAACCAGACAAAGAAGGCCGGATCTTCTTTGTTCTAAATCCAAATAAAAGGAGAAAAAGAAATGAAAGACTTAAAATCAATTGAGTCAGCATTGCTAAAAAAAGAAATTCCTAAATTTAACGTAGGGGATACCGTAAAAATCATGGTGAAGATTCCTGAAGGACCGGATAAGACGCGCTTACACCCTTTTGAAGGCCTGGTAATCGCTAAAAAAGGTTCTGGCTTAAGGGAGAATTTTACCGTAAGAAAGGTTTCTTACGGAGAGGGGATTGAACGAGTGTTCCCTTTGCATTCCCCGAATATTCAGAGTGTCAAGGTTCTACGTTCAGGCAAGGTAAAGAGGGCAAAATTATATTATTTAAGAGGTAAAATCGGTAAACATGCCACAAAAATAGAGTCCAAAGAGAAAAACAGTAACTAGTAACTGGTAATTTTTTTAAAATTACTAGTTACGAATTACGAGCTTACGAGTTACGATAAAACAGTGCTCTATTACGAAAGGAAACTAAAAAGAAGAGGTTATAGTTTAGTCATTGGTGTAGACGAAGCCGGCCGAGGACCTTTGGCAGGTCCGGTTGTGGCAGCGGCGGTAGCACTCAACCGGCGGCGAAGTTTTGGAAATCGCATAGATGATTCAAAAAAATTAAGCAGCCGCTTAAGAGAAAAGGCATTTTGGGAAATTACACAAAATTACGCGTTTGGCGTCGGCATAGCCAGCGAAAGCTTAATCGATAGGATCAATATTTTAGAGGCCACCCGCATTGCGATGGAAGAAGCGATCAAATCCCTCCTGATTAAAATCAATTCCGGAAAAACTCCTAAGATCCACGTGATTGTAGACGGAGATATCGCGTTGAATATTGATTACCCTTATACAGGCATCATCAAAGGGGATGCTAAATCAAAGAGTATCGCTTCTGCTTCAATCGTGGCAAAAGTAATCCGTGACCGGATTATGAATCTATATGACCGGATATACCCGCAATACGAATTCGTAAAACACAAAGGTTATCCCACAAAAAAACACAGGGCAATATTAAAGAAGATCGGTCTTTCAATTATCCATAGAAAAACTTTCCGTTGTGTCTGAGAATAATCTAAGTTTAGGTAGGTCTGCAGAAGACTGCGCAGTAGATTTACTGAAAAAGAACGGTTATAAGATCTTAGCGAGAAACTATAGAACTAAACTCGGAGAAATAGATATAGTTGCTGTTGATCAAGATACGATTTGTTTTGTGGAAGTGAAGATGAGGCGGACTGAGAGGTTTGGCTCGCCGCTTGATTCTATCTCTAGATTCAAGCAAAGACAGATCTCTAAAGCCGCATTGGTGTATCTTCAGAAAAATAAACTTTTAAATAAAAAGGCTAGATTTGACGTTGTTTCTATGATATATTTAAAAAACTCACCGCAAATTAATCTAATCAAGAATGCTTTTGAGTTGGAGGAGCGATATGTTGTCTGATATCGAGATTGTTCAGAAGGCAAAAAAGATTCCCATAGAAAAAATAGCTAGAAAGTTAAAGCTAAACAAAAGATTTCTCATACCTTATACCGATTATATTGCCAAAGTAGATTTAAGTATTTTAGAGAAAGTAAAGAATAAACCCAAAGGTAAATATATACTGGTTACGGCAATCACTCCCACGCCGTTAGGAGAAGGCAAAACCGTAACTACTATCGGCCTCTCGATGGCCTTAAACAGATTAGGGAAGCTTACTTCTACTTGTATCAGGCAGCCTTCATTAGGTCCGGTTTTCGGTATAAAAGGCGGAGCTGCCGGCGGAGGTTATTCGCAGATCTTGCCAATGGAGGATTTTAACCTTCATTTCACCGGAGACGTACATGCCGTAGGCCTGGCGCATAATCTTGCTGCGGCATATTTAGATAATTCTTTTTTTAAGGGGAACAGGCTGAATATTAACCCCGAACGTATTTACTGGCGCCGGGTATTGGATGTAAGTGACAGGTTCTTAAGGAATATAAAGATCGGTCTTGGTTCAAAGAGCGACGGTATTCCCCGTGATAGTGGATTTGATATTACCGTGGCCTCAGAGATCATGGCAATCCTGGCTTTAGCCGATGATTTAAATGATTTGCGTAAGCGTATCGGAAAAATGATTTTGGCCGAGACCTTTGATGGCAAAGCTGTTACTCCGGAAGATATTAAAGTCGCCGGTTCAATGAGCGCGCTTTTAAGGGATGCGATAAAACCGAATTTTATCCAAACAATAGAGAATACGCCTTGTTTTGTACATGCCGGACCTTTTGCCAATATTGCTCACGGCAATAGTTCGATTCTGGCTGATAAAATTGCTCTGCCATTATCGGATTACGTTGTTACGGAGGCGGGCTTTGGAGCTGATTGCGGAGCAGAGAAATTCTTTAATATAAAATGCCGCCAGAGCGGGTTGGTTCCGGATGTGGCAGTAATCGTCTCTACGGTTCGCGCGCTAAAGGCGCACAGTGGGAGATTTAATGTGGTAGCAGGAAAACCTCTGGATGAAGGATTACTCAAGGAAAATATACCTACTTTAGAAGAGGGGCTTTGTAACCTAAAGAAACACATAGAGAATGTTAAATTTTTCGGCGTACCGGTAGTGGTTGCGGTGAATAGATTCAGTTCTGATACGGA
Organism: Candidatus Omnitrophota bacterium; assembly: GCA_043813305.1. GTDB lineage: Bacteria > Omnitrophota > Gorgyraeia > Gygaellales > Profunditerraquicolaceae > JAHIZC01. The sequence continues at coordinate 8,239 of JBDRLC010000024.1, forward strand.
TAGAGAGATAGACTTCATAAAACGTAAAGCGATTGAATTCGGGGCAGAGGATTGCCAGCTCAGCGAAGTTTGGTCTAAGGGATCAAAGGGGGGCTTAGAGTTAGGTCGAGCCGTAATCAAGGCAAGCTCGCTTTCTAAAAACTTCAAGTTTCTTTATCCGTTAGATATACCGATTAAAGAGAAGATCGAGTCTATCGCTACGAAGATCTATGGCGCTAAAGATGTAGAATATTCAGGAGAAGCGGAAGAAAAAATTCAGCTCTTTACTAAGCAGGGCTGGGATAATCTGCCTATCTGTATGGCTAAGACGCATCTATCGCTATCTCATGATC
>JBDRLC010000025.1:0-2725 GCA_043813305.1 Candidatus Omnitrophota bacterium
TACGCTCGAAGCATTTTGGCTTTCATAAAAATCAAATGAAGTCCTGATCGCTCCGGCAAGATTACTATATACCGGCTCAATTACCAAAGCTAATTGATTAAATTTTCCCTTGTCTTTCTCAGGATTAATCTTTAGTTCTTCGGCGGATTTAAAATCTATGCCGAAATTATCCTCTATGCGCTGAGTAAATTTATTACCGGCAAAATGGATATCGCGGCTCAAGCGGGGAATAGCAGCCTCCAGGATGTTAAGGTTACTAAGAGAGGCTCCAATATTCAGCAGAGCTACGGCTTTACCCTTTAAGCCTTCGTTCTCTTTATTTATAAAGTTAAAAGCATTGATCAAAGCAACTGAGTCGATATTTACATTATTCACTCTAAAGCCGCTCTGTTCAATTAATTTGATGCGTTGATGTGCCAGTTCTTTCTTTACTGCCGCCACTAAAACCAGCATCTTATTATTAGGCAGGCCCTGATTAATAATGCAGGCGTCGAGATTGACCTCTTCGAGAGAAAAAGGAATGTGTTTCTGCGCCTCAAACTTTAAGGCTTGCTTTAACTCTTCACTTTTCATTCGGGGAAATTCAATATATCTGATTACCGTAGAAGTCCCGGAGAAAGAAATATTCACTAGATCTTCGGCGAAAGACTCTTTAATCTTTCTTAAGGCCTGAACCGGATCCAGTTGATTTGGTTCTGTTATGAAACCGCAAAACTCAGTTTTCTCTTGTTCGAATTTTAATTTAACGGCTTTTATTTCTTTACTGCCAAAATCAAGTCCTATAGTTACCCTATCTTTACTCAATTTGGTTTTTAGATTTGGGAGAAAACCCATAAATTTAGTTTATCAGCGGTTCACCTTCGGGAAGAGGTTCTTCAAATTCCGGTTCTAACTCTTCAAGATCTAACGGTTCGAACTTTGATTCTTCCCCCTGCAGGTCTTCTTTGATAATTGATTGCTCTTTTTGAACCGAAGCAGGAGATAAAGATCCGGATTGCATTTCAGTGCTCTTAAGCATTAAATTAATTACGATTATTATACATAAAAAAATTAAAATACTCAAGAAAAATAAAATTTTTATTGGCCTTTTCATTTTTAGGCTCCTTGGTCTTCCCAGATAAGCTTAGTATTCAAACCGTTCTCTGTGGATATAAAATTACTCAAATATGGAAAATAGGGTGGCACCATCCCTGCTAACATCCTGGCATCATAGATAAAATTTCTCGCGTACCCTGACTTCTGCCCCCCACTATCGAATGTACCGAAAGGCCCGTAGAAATCAGTGATCACGCCTCCCAAAAGAGTAGCTTCTCCCCGCGGAGAACCCTGTCGATAGCTGTCAACTTCAAATACTCCATGAGGAGCCATAACCACACCGTGGATATTTACATTATCAGGAGCAGAAGTTCCAATTCTTACATTTCCTCCCCAGGAAAGAATCCCTAAGAGGTTAGTATAGCCTTCTGCGTTAAGAGGATCGGGATTATACTGCTCATAAACAACATTATCCGTGATCACAATATCCCTTTCTGAGGAAATTGTAACGCCTGAATCCTTTTGCACCGTCCCTCCCAGGCCCCCGATGTCATCGTTTACATAAAGTATGATTCCCTGATCGCCCGTACCGTCAGGAATACCGCAGTATGTATTAGTGCCGCTGGGAGTCTCAACCTGCGTTTGAAGATTTACGTAATCGACAGTTATGGTGTGTGTGGTTGAGCTTTGGCTAACTGCATAAATCGGACCGTTAACACCTACGCTCATATTTATTACAGCATCATCCGCAGATTGCCCCTGGTTACCGCGTACATAAATTCCTCCCTTTACACAGGCCCCGTCATTAGGAACATGGATCCCGTTACCCGGATCAGCCATTCCTCCTAAGGCCTGGTTCCTTAAATCATCCTGTGTAACAGAAGAAGTAAGATTAATAATATCCTCGCTTCTTTGGAAACCTTTATCAAAGATCGGAACATCTATATCTGAATTATTATCCGCATTACGCAGTATGGGGCGGCCGTTATTATAAAATCTTGCATTTGAATTATGCTGGGTGGTATCCTCTGTAAAATGCGCTCCGGGATTATTAGCAAAACTGAAGCGCTCATTGGTATGCACCGGCCCGGTAAAGTTGGTATCTTCAGTAAACCATACTGTTAAATTCCCGGAGGTTCTATGGTGGGCAGTAAAAAGTGCAAATTTAGAGATATTGTCCCGCCGGGTAGTAATAGAAAAATTTCCCTGTACCAAGCGTAACCTCTTCTGAATAGGAGGATTCACATTGGTAACCTGGCCCAGCGATTCAATCGAAAAAACATAAGGAAAGATATACCTGTCGCCGGAAAGATTAGTGGGATTGCCATCGGCTTTAACTACGATAGTCCAACTATAGCTACCTTGGATTCGCGAACCTAATCCTTCGGCATCCTCCGCAATTTGTTCTATAGTCGCTTCAAGACCTGAGATTGTAAATTGAGCATCTCCTACGGTCCAGGCATAATCTCTCAAAAAACCCAGGGAATCCGAACTATCTACATAGCCCAAAAAGATGGAAGATTGAATAACGCCCTGAACTCTGGTATCCAAATCCGTACGGATACGCTCTCTTAACTCCGAGAGGCCGTGACTTGCCCCTGCTTCAGCCAAAGCTAATGCCTGCAAAACATACTCCTCTGTATCCACACCCCTCTTCTCAGTCATCAGACTGGAAAAATAAACACTGGTA
>JBDRLC010000026.1:0-6277 GCA_043813305.1 Candidatus Omnitrophota bacterium
CATCTTGATTATTGTATAACTGCCAGCCAGTAACAGTACTACCGGTGTTGGAAATTGTAAAGCCGGTAGCAAGAGTAAGGCCACTTGGGCTAGAGTAGTCTTTAGTGAGAAATAAACTAACTTGGGTAGTAGAGGGACTAAGAGATGGGAGGTTCCCTACCACAGTGATACCGTCTGAAGAAGCCTCACTCCATAACCCTGCGCCGTTTATGGCTTTAACTGAAAAATAATAGGTCTTACCGGTCTGTAAATTTAAACCTCCCGCAGTAACATAGGGAGTCGTACCAGTTGAAGGCCAATCTCTGATCATGGTACCTGTGATAGAATCCTGGGTAATTTTATATTTATACTCAGCTAGGCCTGATTCAGGGTCAGTAGAATCCGTCCAGGAAGCATAAAGCTGGTCTGTTTTGGTGGTGGTTAGGCCTTCATCAGAAACATCGAACGGAGTGGGCTCAGTATTATCTTGGATAGGAGAAGCTAAAAGCTGCCTAATCTTTGATATTGCTGCAGGATTTCCTTTTATATTAGCTCCCCAAGCAGCAAAATCAACTAACCTACAATTACCTATGCGCATTAAATTAATTAAATTTTTATAATCCGTTTCATTTATCGGAGGAGGCGTCTCTACTATAGCCCAAGCCCCAAGCGGGCTAACAAGTTGGCTTACTTTAGAAAAATTATAAAAATTAGGATAAAGAGAAAGCCCGACAAGGCTGTAATCGTTTACAGCTACATTTATAGGTGCATGTAAACCACCTGATTGAATGCCTTCTGCTCCCCAAATATGAGTATAAAGTTTATCCTTAGGGATACTGTTATCGAATAAGCCTTTTACCTCAAACTCTGCAAAATCCTTTACTACTTTTTCTAACTCAGTATCAATGTCTGCGGGTGGATTATATTTACTAAAACCTCGCTGGGAAAGCGCATTATACCCCAATGAAACTTTGTGCTCAAGCGGAAAGGGCTGCCAGGTAACATTTTTATAACTATCAATTCCTGTTTCCCATCCTGCATGAATACCGGCAAAAAGATAATCCTGACCTAGTTGTGCTAAGCGAATTCTCCAGTTATTAACCTCTTCCGCTACAATAGTATATTTCCTATTCAATTCATCTCTTACCACTTGACTCTCAAAACAAGATTTTGGTTTAAGGCGAATAACGGATCCCCAGTTGATATAGCTGAAATCTACCGGTTCATCCCAATTACTCCATTCCACATTGTATTTGTTATCGGGATTATATCCGGATTTAGTAGTATCAAACCAATTCCAAAGATCAGGTCGATACTCCCAAAACCGCTCCTCTTCTAAGTGAAGAAAAATTGGTACGTCTAAGTCCTCTGAAATAGAAAAGAAATTCTGAAGACAAGCCCTTATTTCTGACTCATCGGTGTTCCAAAGATAAATTACCTCACCAAAGGCTAACCTTCTTGCAGGAGTTCCTTTTGTCCCTATTGTATTAATCATTTCACTTATCCAAACAGGATTGCTGTTAGAGGTAACATAGGGCTTATTATCAAACGGAGAAATTATCACTTCCGGATTATCGCCGCCGGGATTCCATGCATCAATTACAATATATTGTGGATTACTATCATCCGGGACAAACGTAAATAGCATCGGAGATCCGGGAAGGCAAAGATTTTGATCCCCGGTCATATCAATGCCATATGCATAAAGCTGATGCTCCTTATTATCTTTAAATTCATAAGGAATATAAAAAGCAAAACCATAATTTCCAGTATATTCTGGATGATCGTTATTCTTAAAATACTCATTGACATCGGGTCGGGGTCGATTAGCAGTAACGCTACCGACAAAAATCCCTGAGCTACCAGCAGGACCGTCAATATAGAAATGAACATCCGTAGATTGACCTGGTCTATCAGGATCAAGCACCCATCCCCCAGCAACCCCATCTGATGATATTCCATCAAAATAACCGATAGGCGAATTAGCAGCAAAACCAAGAGGAATAAATCCAAATTTTAAAGCAACGAAAGAAAAGAAAATAACCCATAACCTTAATTTTAAATTGTACTTTTTCATTCTCCGCCTCTCCCTTTCATTTTTTTTATTCTTTTTTAAACTCTTTAATATCCTCATAAAAAAAATCCGTATGGATTATCCCATACGGATAAAATTATCAATACCTCCCCTAAATTGTAAATAAAATCACTCATTTATAACCTGACCCTGGTTATATTATTTAAAAGCTATATATATCTTACTTAAAGTATAACTTATTTTTAGTCTATTTTAAGTAGTAAAACCCTATATTTTGAAAACGGTTTCTTATTCTTTTTAGGCCTATCTGATCGAGAAATAAACGATTCCATAGTCTGATCAAACATCCTAATAGATGCAGAAAAACAGCTGCGGGAAAATTAATCTGGTTTATTTATAATCTATGAAGATCTTAAAACTTTGTCGCGGTTCCTCTAAAGATTCCGGGAAAGCAGGAAAGGGTGAAGCAAACTTTACTGCCTCAATAGCAAATACGTTCAGTTCAGCATTATCCGTCTGCAAGACTTCGGGCTCGTCAATTAAATTACCGCTCCTGGAAAGACTAAAACCCACTTTTACCCTGCCTTGATGACCTTTAGGTTTATTAGACAGGGCTAACTTTCGTACTTTTTCGGAGATAAGATTATAGTAACTAGAAGCCGTAAATTCCGGGGCTTCCAGTTTTGTCACTATCTTTTCGGTTACAATCTTTCCTTTATCATCCATCCTGGCTATCGCACCATCCTTAGGCTGTAACTGAGAAATTTCCGTAAAGGAGCTCTCCCCTGACATGATATGGGGGGTGAGCAGAATCACCAACTCTGTCGTATTCTTCTCTTCTGTTTTACTGCGGAAAATCGCACCCAGGAATGGAATATCTCCGAGTATCGGAATCCTCTTCTCCGTCTTATCCAATTGCTCCTTTTTCAGGCCACCGATGATGATAGTTATGCCGTCTTTAATCATAACCGTAGTCTCTGTCTCAGAGGTAGTAACAATCGGGATCTGAGTAATCTGTCCCTCTGAGGTAATATCTGTTCTGGTGGCAGAACTTACCTCGGGTTTTATCTTCATTGTGACAAAACCGTCATTATTTATGGTGGGAGTGACAAAAAGCTTGATTCCGACATCAACAAAATTCACACTCTGAGAAGTGACTGTGCTGTCTCCAGATAAAGAAGTAGTGGAAGTGATATAGGCCTCCTTGGTGCCGACTAATATTTTTGCCTCCTGATTATTTAAGACCATAATCCTTGGGCTGGAGAGTATATTTGTTTCTCCGATAGTCCGCAATATATCGATGATTGCTTTATATTGTCCCGGTTCTCCAGGAGTAATATCTGCTGTTCCAATTGATAGTTTATCAGTACCGGTGATACCGGTAAGTACTGTTGACATTCTAAAGTGCTTGTCTATCCAAAAATCCCAATCTATGCCCATATCGAATGACTCCGATGGACTGATCTCGATAATCTGGGCATCGATTAGCACCTGGGATGTCCTTTCATCAAAGGCCTTGATTAACTCTGCGATCTCATCTAATTTTTCCGGAAAATCCGTAACCGCAATCTTATTCGTACGCTCATCTATCTTAACCGACCCAACCCCTTTGGTAATTGACTCTTGAATTTTTTCGTTCAGAGTATCCACCTGCGCATAATTAATATCAAATATCCTTGTCTGGGTAAGCAGATCCGTGCTATCAATAAACGCCTCCATCTCCTCAATCATTCTTTCCGTATCGATTAAAACTAACGTATTCGTGCTCCCATCGACTACGATCTTTCCGATACTGGTCTTAATTTGATTTAAGGATTTAGCTAATTCAGCGGCGCTGGCATACTGCAGCTTCTTCACCCTTACCTGCCTCTGGTCCTGAAAACGCTGCCCGTATTTTAATTCATAATTCTTTTGTGTCATCACGTTGATAATCTTATCCTTTTTCTCGTAAGCCAGCTCATTAGCTAAGAGGACAATCTCAAAGGCATCCCAGACATCTACATCCTTTAAAAATAAGGTCACCTTACCGGTTACGTTCTTACCCACTACAATATTCATCCCTGCGCGTGAGGCTAGCATCTTCGCTACATCAACAATATCCATACCCTTAATATCCAGCGATATCCTATTTTGCGTCTCGGCATAAACAGATCCCATAAAGAATAAGCTAATTAAAAATAAAATAAGTAATTTTCTCTTCATCTTACCTCCTTAAATGAACAGATAACTCATGGAGCTCGTTAGAGCGATATAAGTTATAGGCTATAAGGCCGTCTGCGAATTTAACCCCCACACCAATTTATTGAAATACTCGCTCCACACCAAATTGGTGTGGGGGTAAGTTCGGACAGATAAGTTATGTCGTTTAAATTATTCTTAATAAATAACTCCATAACTTATGTCCTCACTTACAAATAAAGCTCAAATCTCTTACCCTTATAATTTAAAACTACTCTACCCTCTTGGATCTCCTCGACCTTTATTTCTCCAACCAATTGCCCTCGAGATAAATAATAAGTCTGTTCTGTTTTTTTATCCTGGATAATCGCCTGAGGATCATCCCCTGAGATAATTCCCAGCAGTTTTAAGTCCTTGATAAAATCCCGGCTGACTGAAACTTCTTCTTTAGCCGTATCTTTCTGCATTAGAGGAGTGTCAAATATCTGCCTCTCCTTGATATCCTGCAGATAGAACTCGACCGGCTTCCTATCCTTAACCGGTTCGATCTGCTGATCTAAAACAACCTCCTCTGGATCGATCTTGGGCAATTGAGCATCCCTTAGAATAAATAGAGGGTAGAGAAAGGTAAAAATCAAATATACTAAAGAAACCGCAAAAACTACCTTGATTGCTTTTGTGAAATAAGCAAATGATAGGAATCCCGTGAAGTAGATAGGCCTGGCTGACGGCACAGCTGTAACCTTCTTATCCAAAGCTTCCTTCTTCTTGCCCCGTATCAGCCTCAATAACCTTTCTTCCGGTGAAATATTATCCTTCATATCTTATACTTTTACCTCTTCGCCGATCAGGCTATGGATGACTTCGGAATCCACAATCGACTGCTCTCTCATCACTATCATCTCTAATGCATCGTGTGCGAGCATGGCGATCCTGCGAGGATAACCTTGTGTATGTGTATAGATTAATTTTGTTGCTTCCTCTGTAAATAAATCCCCTCCGACTAAACCAGCCTGCTTCAGCCTAAAATCTATCATTTCTTTAGTCTCGACCTGATCAAGAGGGTTAATCACATATTTCAAAGCAATCCTATCCATAAAATTATTTATTCGCTTGATACGCGGCAATAGTTCTACCTGGGCCATAATCACAAGTTGCAGCAATTTGTATTCGTTGGTCTCATAATTCAATAGGGTCCTCAATACTTCTAAATTCTGGAAATTCAATTTCTGACTCTCGTCAATAAGCAAAACAATCGTCTTATTCTCCTCCACTCCCTTCTGGAATAAATATTTCTCCAGCGCTTCCTTAAAATCTAACGTTGACTTAAAAGCAGGAGTGATATTAAACATCTTAACCAGGCTTAGAAGGAACTGAAATTCGGATTTATAGCTTGGGTCCAAAATCATATGAAAAATGAAATCGTCTTCATTATGAAAAGCCTGAAGTAGCGTACGGGAAAGAGTAGTTTTCCCCGTTCCTACATCCCCCAAAACAAGACTCAATCCCCGGCGTAGGCGTATGGCAATCTCTAGACGCTTTAAAGCAGTATAATGGCTCGAGGACTGATAGAAAAATTCCGGATCCGGACTGGTAGAAAATGGCTCCTTATCTAATCCGAATACTTTATAGTAACTCATCTTTAATTCTCTTTATTGGCCAATTCTCTTTTCTTAAAGCATGAATCCTCTCAAGTGCTATAAGAGTGGAGTCATCAAAATAACGATAGCGGGTCTGCGGACTACGGCTTACTTCCTTAATCAGGCCGATCTTAAGGTAGTACTTAACTGTATGGATAGAATGTCCGCTTAGTTGTGCTAAGTCTTTGATTAAGTAAACGTTAGAGATAGCATCCTCCTTCACTCCCTACCTAGAGAGCATACTACTATTTTAAGAGTTGTCAAGAAAAATTTTTAAAAGGTAAGTTTATAAATAAAAAAAGCCCCGGGAAAATTTTCTCCCAGGGCCTTCTGAATTAACTCAGTCCTACCTACCTCTTCGGCGTCTTCTCGCTGGCGGTGTTGGAATAACCTGAGTTACCGCTTGTATTATAGGCTCTTACTCTATAGTAATAGGTGGTGTTTT
>JBDRLC010000027.1:0-6806 GCA_043813305.1 Candidatus Omnitrophota bacterium
CAGCGTAGCCAGACTGATTATACCTGCTGATTTTGCGATGCTTTTACGGGGATTAAATTGTTCAGATTTGCCTGTTGACATAACTCGGTTATTATGATAATAATATACGAACTAAAGGGGGCAACATACTATGCCAAGACGCAAGTCTTCAATAAAAAGAAAACGCGCAGATAAAAAAAAGCACCTGCATAATTTAAAGATAAAGAGGGAACTGAAGAAGACATTAAAAAAATTTCAGGCGCTGGTTTCTGCGAACAGCACACAAGAAGCTCGGGTACTCTTAAAGGAAGTATTCTCCCGGTTTGATAAAGCAGCAAAAAAAAGAGTCATCCATCCAAAGACAGCTGACCGAAAGAAATCCCGCTTAGCGAAAAAACTCACCCAAAAGAACATAAGCTAACCACTAGTTTCTCTAAGGCAAAAACGGGCTTGAGTCTACCCGTTTTTATTTCTTTATCGCAGCCAAGTAATAGACTGAGTCTTCTTTTAGACTCCGCGGGAGTTGCTACACCCCTCTCCCAAGCATACCTTAATCCTCCCAGGATACGCTCAGGTCTCTCTCCATTCTTTAAGATCCGACCCAGTACCCTCAAAGCATTATCCGGCCTCTTCAGCTCTATTGAACGGCTTAAACTAAAGGTATCCGGCTCTCTCGCCTCTGCAAAACGGATGGTTTTCACATACCTATATATATTATTTAAGAACGCGTCGCTCTTACTTTGCTGCTCTATATCCAGAATAAGGATTATTTTTTTAAATGGGCTTTTCACATACCTTGTAAGAAAACTCTTTAAATCCTCTTTTAAGTTTTGTGCACCCTTGATTACTACGATTCTCTTCGGGCTCTTTACCCCGTTAGAGGCAGGCTGCTGAAGGCGGCCGTCAGACACCTTCGGTGTCTTGCCTCTAACGGGGTTTACAGGAAGGCATAAGAGCATCCTTTGCAAATCTCCTAAGGTCAATTCCCTAGCATACAAAATGTCAAAATTAAACTGTTCCATGCCCTGAGTGAGAAATTCCGCTTTGATTTTATTTAATTGGACACTCTTGGAAAAGCTATCTTGTCCCAACAATAGGTAGGTCATTTTTGATTACCACTGCTCAACTGTTCTTTCGATTATCCTGCGGGCTAAATCATCTAAGGCATTATCTACCGCCTGGCTTTCGGATATTGCTTCTGAGCCGGTGGCGAAATAAGTGGTGTCTGCGGTAAAGCCGTTCTCCTCCCACATTAATCTATCGTCAATATTATCCCACATCTTGATATTCACTATGATATTGATGCGGTATTCAGTGATATTTTCGTTATCATCATATCTAAGCGGATCCCGGCGAAACTCAACCACTTCCCCCTTGAGAGAGAGGTCGGCTGACTCCTCGCTGACAGGTCGAAGATTCCCGTCCATAAGAAATCTATTTACCACTTTACCGGTAATCTCTGTCTCCAGCATCGGCCGGTTTACCCGGTATTTATTCTGGGTGTATATTTCTCCTGTGATATCCACTTTATTAACAAAAGGCGTAATATAAACAGTTGAGAATTTATTCGTGATTAAAGTGCGAGTAGTATAACCGCAGCCTGCTACTAAACATAAGCTGCAGCAGGTAACTAATGAAACCAGAGTTCTTTTCATCTCTCTGTCTTCTCCATTATATGCAATCTTTCCAAGGCCTTCGCTGCCCAGGGGCTGTTAGGGTGGTTACCAATCACATCGCCGTAATAAATTCTTGCCGCTTCGAATTTCTTTTGTTTTTCGTAGAACCTACCGGAATTATAGCTGCTCTCCGCCTCTCTCTCCTTTAGCTCGTTGATGTTATCCTCCGCCTTATCGGATAAGACCGCATCCGGATGTTCTTCGATAAAAGCGGCGAACTTTTCCTGTGCCTCTTGCGTGGCTCCCTGATCATAATCAGGGCCACGAGATACTGAGGCCCGGGCCAGAGCAATCTGGTACTTAGCCGGCTCCACCCATTCGCTTTCAGGATAATTGGAAATAACCTTATTAAATGCCTCTTCTGCCTCGTAATATCTCATCAAACCCTTTAAAACCAAACCCAATTTATACTCTGCCTTTGGGGCTAAAGGGCCATAGTAAGAATTCTCTATTACTTTGTATAAGATCTCTATTGCCGGATTCTCGACCGGTAAAGCCACTCCCAGGACCTTGCGTTTTTCACCCGACATAAATGCCTCGGCAATATTATATTCACGCTCAATGATCTCCTGGATCCTCTCGGAGAACGGATATTTGTCGATTACTTTCTGGAATTCAAGAAATGCCTGGTAAGGATTGCCCATCTTTTCCTCTATCAGGCCGAGGTAATACTGGCTCTCTGCGGCTTCAAAGGAACGCGGGTAATGCGCAATTAACTTCTTCAGCTCGCTCTTAGCTTCTTTATACTTCTCGCCCTCAAAAAGATTCTGAGCATAGGCAAACTGATCCTTAGGATCGGGTTTAACCGCGGTCTTGGGATTTACCCATTTCCCGGTCTTTGGTGACCATATCCAGAAAGGATAAACTTTACCTACTGTCAGACTGAAGATCAAGAGGGAAAAAATCAATATTCTACGCTTCATAGTAGTCTAAATTTAACACATAGCCGCCCCTTTGTCAACCCATTAAACACCCCCCACCCGAGTACCGGTTCTGTCACTAAAGCCAAAATTGTCCCTCCAAAGCCTCTTTATAAATAGAAATAGGCTCCCGGTATCTTGGTCAAAAGATAGCTAGTTCTAAGCAGTAATCCCACCGCCAATTCAGCCGTTGAGGCCAATATCAAAGCAAGAGCCGGGGTTATCAGGCCTATAAATATCAGACTAAAGCCGCACAAAATAGTCAAAACCGCTAAAGGTACAATGAGGATATTGGCTAATACGGTTATAGGAGAAAATATCCTGAAATAGTAAGCTACAAACCCCATTGTGCCTATCCAGGCAGGATAAAGAAACTAAGGAAGCACTAATCAGATACCTCAAAACTCTGATTTTTAAATTCCCTATCTGCAAAAAAGACTTCATCTTTGGATAAAGATAAACTATGGAGATAACGCTGACAAAAGAAAGCTGAAAGCCTAGATCGAATAATTGCCGTGGGTTAACTGCTAATATTGATATCATAGCTAAAGCGCAGGAATTATATATATCCGGCTCTCTCTTTATTAAAGAACCAACTATAAAGAATACTGCCATTATTGTAGCTCTCACTACCGAGGTAGAGGCGCCGGTGATCAAACAGTAAATAAGCAGGCAGGTAATCGCCGCACAAAAACGCGGATTTCTGGGTAATCTCAGTACTTTTAAAAACATAATTATGATAAATGCTACCACTCCCACATGGAAACCACTCACTACCAAAATATGTACTGTGCCGGATTTTACCATTGAATTTCTGATAGGCTTAGGGATATTACTCCTCTCTCCTAATATCATCGCATTTAACATTTCCGCAGGCAGCTCCTCTAGATTTTCGAAGATCACATCCTGCATTGCTTTTCTTATCTCTAGAGAATATTTTTTCAGAAAATACCCTCTATTTTTATTGAGCTTCACCACTCCAACTTGCTCCTTAACATTTAAGATGGCATATATTCCTTTTCTATTTAAATACCGCCCGAAATTACCCCGCCCCATATTTAAATTGCCTTTTAGAATCAATACCTCTCCGTATCTCAAATCCTTCCTACCATTTATATAGACTAATACCTTACCGCTGCACTTTACTTTTGATTCTTCCCTTATCAGCTCTTGCGCTCTGAATACGAATGAAGTTTTGTGATTTCTAAATACCAGCGCGCTGTCAATATAACCACTTATAGTTTTTAACTGGCTGTCTTTATAAGAGATGTAATTGTATATGTGATGCTTAGGCAGGGTCTGGGAATTCATCAGTGATAAGGCGCCTAAATAAAAAGAGAGGCATAATAAAAGAAGGTCAAATTTAGTTTCTTTCCTAAGTGATAAAAAACTCAAAATCAGAGATAAAACCGCCAGAAAATAAATTAACGTAAAAGGAATCTTTAGTAAATTTGCAAAAATTATCCCTAAACAAAAAATCACTGCCAAGCATGACAAAGGCTGCTTCATTGTTTATCCAATGTTAAATAATCTCTAATCTTTTCGTATTTATATCCGGAGATACCCTTTATATTTTTGAGCTCTTCTACTTCCTTAAAACCCCCATGATTATTCCGATATTCGATTATCCGCCCGGATAACACAGGTCCTATGCCCGGAACGCTGATTAGTGCTGTGCTGCTTGAGTTATTTAAATCAATTTTCCAGATATCTTGATAATTATTAACCATGACTTGGACCTTTGAATATTTTTTTTCCAAAAATCTAGCTCCTGAACCAATTAAAGCTATGCTGATTAAAAATAACAACACCTGTCTTTCCTGACGGGTAAAATTAAGCATAAACACTCCTCCCTTTAATATAATTGACGAAAAATAATCATAAATCTAACAAAAATTATAGTACGAGGTTGGCGAGTTTTTTGGGGACTACGATGAATTTCTTGAGAGGTTTGCCTTGAATCCAGGGTGTGAGTTTCTCATCAGCGAGGACTTTTTCTTTAAGCTGGTCTTCCGGAATGTCTGCGGGGACTTCCAACTTTGAGCGGACTTTACCATTTACCTGAACAATAATAGTGACGGTTTCTTCAACTAGAATCTCAGAGTCATATTTAGGCCAATCAGCCTTAATGATACTCTCTTTATTACCTAGTTTTTGCCAAAGTTCTTCAGCGAAATGCGGGGCTATGGGGCTGAGCATGATTACTAAGCTAGAGAATACCTCCTTATCCGCACCCATTTGATATATAGAGTTAGTCAGTTCCATTAAACTGGCTATAGCGGTGTTAAACTTAAAATTCTCTATGTCTTCACTTACCTTCTTTATCTTCTTATGCATTATTTTGATTAATTCCGGGCTGGCTTTTTCCTTTAAATTCTCCTCTATGCGCCAGACGCGATTCAAATATCTGAATGCCCCTTCAATCCCTCGATCATCCCACTCTAATTCGGTTTCAGGCGGCGCAGCAAAAAGAATAAATAATCTTAATGTATCTGCTCCGTATTTCTTAATAATAGAATCAGGGTCAACAATATTGCCCTTTGATTTAGACATGACTTCGCCGTCTTTTAAAACCATGCCTTGTGTAAGCAAGCGAGTAAACGGCTCATCGAAATCCAACATCTTTAGGTCTTTAAAAAATTTAGTAAAAAACCGTGAGTATAATAAGTGTAAGATTGCGTGTTCAATTCCTCCTATATATTGATCAACCGGCATCCAATATTTGACCTCTTTCTTATCAAAGGGGTCTTGATCAAGCTTGGGAGAACAGAATCTTAAGAAATACCAGGATGAATCAAAGAATGTGGCCATGGTATCAGTTTCCCGACGGGCAGGACCATTGCATTTCGGACAGCTAACTTCTATAAACTCCTTAACTTTACCTAAAGGGCTGCCGCCTTTTCCGGTAAAAGGCGCATCGACAGGCAGTTTGACCGGTAAGTCTGCGTAAGGCACTCCCACCATGCCGCATTTTGAACAGTATATCATTGGTATGGGGGTTCCCCAGTAGCGCTGGCGGGAGATTAACCAATCGCGCAGGCGCCAATGAGTTTTTATCTTACCAATGTCCTCTTTCACCATCCATTCTGCAATTTTTGTTTTCGCTTGCGTATTAGGCAACCCATCAAATTGCCCGGAGTTAACCTGCGTTCCGTCGCCTTCGTAAGCCTCTTTTAATTCTTTAGGTTCTAGGTTCTCCCTCGGCTGCGCTCGGGACAGGTGGGTTCTAGGTTCTAGAATGACAATCCGCATCGGCAAATTATGCTCTCTAGCGAATAGAAAATCTCTCTGGTCGTGCGTCGGCACAGCCATAATCGCGCCTGTTCCATATTCCATTAAGACATAATCTGCCACCCATACAGGTATTTCTTCATTATTCACCGGATTTATAGCATAGATACCGGTAAATACTCCCTCCTTCTTCACATCTGAAGCTATACGCACGGCTTTGCTTTCTTTTGCTACCTTCTTAATGAATTTTATCACTTCTTTTTCCTGCGGTTTCCCCTTAACCATCTCTAAAACCTCAGGGTGCTCAGGAGCTAGAACAATATAAGTCGCACCAAAAATCGTATCTTGGCGAGTAGTAAAAACAGGGATTATCTTACCACTTTCCTTGAGTCGAAAATATATTTCTACACCCTGGCTTTTTCCGATCCAATTAGTCTGCATACTCAAGACCCGCTGGGGCCAATGCTTTAATTGATTAAGATCTTCCAAAAGCCGTTCTCTATATTCTGTGATCTTCAGAAACCACTGCTCCAAATCCTTCTGCTTCACCTTGGCATGACATCGCCAGCAGCCATCGTCAATAACTTCTTCATTCGCTAAAGTCGTCTCGCACTTGGGACACCAGTTAACAGAGGAAGCTTTCTTATAGGCAAAGCCGCGCTCAAACATCTTTAAAAATATCCATTGATTCCATCTATAGTAATCCCCTTCACAGGTAGAAATTTCTCTATTCCAATCGTAAGCAAAACCCATCCGCCTCAATTCCTGCCTCATCCATCCGATACATTTATCGGTCCATATATCCGGTTTTGATTTATTTTTTATCGCTGCGTTCTCGGCGGGTTGCCCAAAAGCATCGAATCCCATAGGGTGCAAAACATTAAAACCTTGTATCATCTTATAGCGGGCGGCAACGTCGGCAATCGTATAATTCCTCACATGCCCCATGTGGATTTTCCCGGAAGGATAGGGAAACATCTCCAGGCAATAGTATTTTTTC
>JBDRLC010000028.1:0-7418 GCA_043813305.1 Candidatus Omnitrophota bacterium
TGAGAGGATAACCGGATAAATCGCAGCTGATACTATTTTACTTTTGAATGCAGCGTTTCTCTCTAAATATCCGGCCAACCGGTTAAGTACAAGTGCCAGGCTTCCTGAGGCCTCACCACTCTCCACCAGATTAATCCATAATTTTGAGAATACATTTGGGTGCTTACCCATTGCCTCGTGAAAACTAAATCCTGACTCCATTTTTTTTCCTAAATCCTGTACCACACTGTATAGCCTACGGCTGGATACCTGTTTAGCGATTATCTCCAGGCTTCTTATGATAGTGACACCAGCTCCCAAGAGTGTAGCTAGCTGCCTGCAGAAAAGCACCATATCATCATTAGTGATCCTATGGTGTCTTAGTCTAACTTTGGCTTTGGGAGTTATTGTCGTCGCTCCCCTAACGCTCTCTTTCCGTTCGGGGAATATGTTTACTACGATCAGATCTTGAGCCTGGAGCTTTTTAGTCAACTCCTCTTGCGTTAAGGCATCTTCCGCCCCACTCCTCTTCTTTCCGCTCTTATCTCTGGCAATATAAAAGAATCTCGGCATCACTCTCCTCCTAAGACAACTGAAAAAGCCTCTTCTAATGAAGTTATGCCTTCTTCCACTTTCTTAATTCCCGATTCATAAAATATCTGCATTCCCGCACTCCTGGCTGCTTCATTTATTTTCTGAAAAGACTCTTTACGGTTAATTAACTCCTTTATCTCTTCATTGATCGCCATCACTTCTGCAACGCAGATCCTTCCTTTATATCCGGTATTATTACACTTTGAACAACCCTTAGACTTATAGATCAATTCTGCCTTTAAGGCTATATTCTTCAATTGTTCTTTATTTGGCTCATAGGCCTCTTTACAGGCAGGGCATAATTTTCGCACTAACCGTTGAGCGACGATCAATAAAAGCGATGGCGCAAGTATGTAACTCTCTACTCCGATGTCGATCAGCCGGTTTACTGCTGAAGCTGCATCGTTAGTATGCAAAGTACTTAATACCAAGTGTCCGGTTAAAGCAGCCCGGGAGCAAATCTGCGCGGTTTCCAGATCCCTGACCTCACCGACTAACATTACATCTGGATCCTGCCTTAAGAAACTACGCAGTGCCGCCGAAAATGTAAGGCCTATCTCCGGTTTGATCTGAACCTGATTTACCCCGTCCAATTTATACTCCACCGGATCTTCAATAGTAATGATATTTTTACTGGGATCCTTTATTTCGTTTAATATCGCATAGAGGGTGGTTGTCTTTCCGCTACCGGTTGGACCGGTTAAAAATACCAGTCCGTGAGGTGACTTTATCGTACTACGTATAAGTTCAAGCTGATTAGAATCAAACCCTAACTGGTTCATATCCAGGATCACCTTACTCCTATCAAGCAGTCTTAAAACTAATTTCTCTCCGTAAATAGTAGGTACTGAAGAAACTCTTATATCTACGGGAAGCTGTCCGATCTTCACTAAAAACGCGCCGTCCTGCGGCAGGCGTTTTTCGGCTATATCTAATTTAGCTAATATCTTTATGCGTGATATGATCGCTAGAATTAAATGTTTTGAAGGCGGGGGTATTTCATAAAGTTTTCCGTCGATACGGTACCTTAAAGAGATCTTCTCCTTAAAAGGCTCAATATGTATATCAGAAGCTGACTCATCGATCGCCTGACGGATGATCAAGTCCACTAATTTAACTACCGGCGCCTCCTCAGCCCTAGCAATCAACTTGTCTAAACTCAGCTCCTCATCCGAGCTCGTTATTATTGAATCCGGCATCTCTTCAGACGTAAGATCATAACTTGCATCTATTGCGTTTTTAAACATCGCTGATTTACCATAGAATTGTTCGATCGCCTTGCTAATATCAGGCCTTGTCGCTATTACCGGGTTGATCTCACAGTTGGTCAATTTTCTTAAGTTATCTATCAGCATAAGATCTAGCGGATCGGTAACAGCCACGGTTATTGATCTTAATGTCCTTGATAAAGGGAGCACTAAATACTTGATCGCAAAATCCTGAGGGATAAGCTGCTGTAGGTCTTGATCTGCTGCCGGTTTAAGCAAACCCGTACCTAAAGAAAAATAGGGAATATTAAGCTGTTTGGCTAATGCTGAAACCATATCATCTTCTTTAATTATACCCAGATTGATCAATACTTCACCAAGACGCCCGCCATCCTGTCGTTGAACGCTTATTGCCTTCTCCAACTGCTGGGCATTGATAATCCCCTCTTTGATCAAAAGTTCCCCTAATCTTAAGTATTTATCTTTAGTCATTATCTGTTCTTTTTCTCATACTGATTTAATATAGAACCAATGGCTAATTCGCGCCTGGTACCGCCGAGAGTATCCTGCTCCCTCTCCGGCAGTAATCCTTTCTTCAGTCCAGCGATCTCCTTAATCTCCTCCTTGACAATATGAGGAGTGATGAAGACTAATAATTCCCGGTCTTCATCTTTATCTTTATTCCTATGCCTGAATAAAGCTCCTAAGAAAGGCATGTCCCCTAACACCGGTACTTTAACAATCGTTTCACTCTTATTGTGGCGGATCAAACCTCCGATCACCACCGTCTCGCCATCCTTGACCCGCACGGTTGTCTTTGCTGAACGTTCTTCAGGATCTTTAATAGAGGAATCTAAACTACTGATGGAGGTATCCTTTACCATAGGAAGAACAAACATAGTAATCTCTCCGGTTTCAATATTGACTTGAGGAGTTACCCTTAAACTAACGCCGGTCTCAACCCGCTCAGCTGTCTCCGCAGTTTCAGTGCTTAATTCACCGGAGGCAGCCTGTATAGTTGATATATTAACTGCTTCCTGTGTTACAACTTTTATTTCAGCGGTCTCATTGTTTAAAGTCAGAATTCTTGGCCTAGCTAATATTTTTGTATCAGAATGAGTCCTTAAAAGATCTAAATTTAGAGTCTGGCCTAAAACCGTAAGCACGCTTGGGGCAAAGTGATGCGGCACCCATGCCTCATTGAGAGCATCATCAGTGCCTGTTCTCCCAAAACCTGAGGTTCCGCTGCCGCCAAAAGGAAAAGTAGTCAATCTTTGACCAACCACATTTAAGCTGGCAAAAGGATTAGTCCATTGTATGCCCATATCATCTACGACATCCTTACTTACATCGAGAATTTCAACTTCTAATAATACCTGCGGTATCAACACATCTAAAGATGCAATAATACTAGCAATGACTTTCATATTTCTCGGTGTATCAGTAACAATCAGGCTATTGGTCCTATAATCTTCGATCAACGAACCATGCTCAGTGAGTAAATTTTTTACTGCCTTAGTTAAACCCACATCTTGCTCTGAAGCCCACTTACCCCCTTCCTCCTGCTGACTCTCGCCGCCACTAATCGATACCATCATCGCCTCACCACCAAGTGACTTTGACATCTCTGATTTTAGAGAAGAGCTTGACACGCTGGCATATTTAAGGAAGAAAATACGGGTTATAGTTTCAACTGCAAGCTTCCCCCACTCTTTAACAATGAATATCTTGGCTTCTTCATCTAATTCATAAGAGAGGTTATTCGCCTTAAATAATTTATCCATTGCCATATTCAAAGGCACCTTATCCAGGTAGAGGGTTATTGTCCTATCCTGCACCACTTCCGAAGCAATAAAGTTCAGGCCTGACTGAATGGAGAGAATCTTCAAAATATCCTTCAGGTCAGCATCTTTAAAATCCATGGATATTTCAGGCCCTAAGTCGGGAAAAGGCGCGCTCAGATCTGCGGATAATTTAGGTAAGAATAAGCAAAATAAAAATATAAAAATAAGTGAGTTTACTCTAAATAGCCCTTTCTTCATTATCGTCCTCCTTTAGATTCTTTATCTGACGTAGCCATCATCGCCGGAGAAGCAATTTTATATTCGCTATCTTCAAAAGAAAAAACTATGCCATCTTTATCAATATTTATAATACCGATCTCTGTTCCCTGTATTTCATCCAGCTGCATTGTATCCCCTGCTTTTACTACACGGCTATTGATAATCGCCTGAGGAAACCTTCCTCCCCAGGTAATACCTTGAAGCTCTAATTTCGGAGGATCTCTCCTTACTTCAGGTGCAAACGACCTCTCCACTTGTCCTGTCCTGACTACCGCCTCTTCCTTATCCTTATCCCTGTTTACAAAAGGATCTATAAAACCTCCGGCATTATATTCTACCTTAGGTCTAATAAAACCTTGCGGAACCTCCTTAGTTTGCTCTGGGCTCGATCCCTGAGAAATAGAAGCAAGTAAGAATATGCAAGCTATAAAAATAAAAATAACCATGATTAAATTTATTTCTTCTCTTATCATTTACTTTTTTAGGACTACGTAGCTTACTTTTAAATTGATCCCCAGGCTCTCTTGATTGTACCCTGATGATATTTGAGTATTTTCCACTACAAAAATATCGCTGTGACTCTCTAATTTACTGACAAACCTACCCAGCGAATGGTAATCCGGAGCCTTGAGCGTCAGATTAAAAGGAAGTTTTATATAATCATCGTATTGCTGGCTTGAATCCGGACTGATAGTAGCAACCTGTACCCCCGACTCTGCAGCTAAATTACTCATCGTATTGATCACTACTGATTCGTCTCTTCTCACTAAAAAATTATCATAGGATGTCAATTCTTTTTCTGTTTTACTTATACTATCTAAAAGCTGGGTCTTCTGAGACTCGAATTTTATTCCTTGATTTATTAGTTTCAGATTATTCTGCTGTTTTGTGTTTATCTTACTAATAATGAATAAAGTAAATAAAATTATGGTGATATTTAAAATAATAGCCTTATATTTAGTGATTAATTCGCTTATTTCCATTAAACTTTGCCCTTTTAATAATTTCTAGAGGATATTTTAAAGGAAGTTACGATTTTCCCTTTGTATTCTTGACTTGATAAAGAACTGATCGCCGTTCTGGTAAAATTTTTAGCAAATTCAGGATTGACCTTTAAAAGTGAAACAAACTCACTTACCGTAGAGAATTCTTTATCGCTCTGCCCCAAGTAAGTCATTCCATCTAGAATTAACTCTACCCTGTCATCCCTATTCCTGCTATAATTGATTGATGTAAACCAAGTCCTCTCCGGCATGACCTTAGGTATAAGATTTATTATCTCGGTAAGATAAAGCTGATTCTTAATTAGATTATCTAAGGCATCTAGTTTTTTCTTGTAATTTTCATCTAAGGCAGTCATTTCCTCGTAGCTTGCTCCTGACTTATCGCCGGCTAATTGACTATTGGCATTAACCATTTTCGTTAGTTCTCTTTTAAAAGGTAGAACCCGATAAATCCCAAAAACATAGGTAGCGATGATCAGAAATAAACATAAAGCGATCACCCTGCGATCCAATCTCAACCCCTTCGCTAAAGCAAGGATTTCCTTCTGGGTTATTTCTCCCTGCGCTTCTTTCTTTTCTGCTGCTACCAGGAGATCAACCGAAACTTTAGTCTTTACAGTGTTAGATAAAGAAGAGGTGTAGCCCTTTAAAAAACTTAAATAGTCCGTAACGGAACTGTCAACATATTTAGTCAGATCGACAAACTCAGCCTCTATCCCGATATCTAAAGTTATTGATTTAAGGCTTGCGTGGTCGTTTTGATTCGCAATGATTAATATTTTATCGGTATATTTTTCAGGGAATTTTCTTCGGTAATAATCTAACGAAACGCGGATCTCCGCTTTTAGTTTATCCAACGCCAAGCTCTGAAAATCTTCCTGGATCCCCCTTAAGCTCTCGGTTGCAGCACCAAGGACTATATCGCGGCTAAATACGGGAAAATTCTTATCAAGGACTAAAAAATTAATCTCATCTGTACTCTTAAGATCAACCGAGAGAAGACTAGTCACACCTTTGAATCCTAACCTGCTTAATTTCAAAATCCTTAAGACACTGAAAGCAGAATATTCTATCGAGTTGATTCGGATGTTCAGCTTCTGCAATATCCTGGTATAGCTATTCAGTGTTTCTTCCTTTATGCCTACAAAAAGAATTAAATTTGTCCGGCTCGCCTTATCAGAATAAACCTGGAAAGCTGAATTCAGGTCTTCGACTTTAAAAGGTATATACTTTCTTACCTCAAAATTTACCGCGCCCGCTATTTCATTACGAGGCATAGTGGGCATCTCAAAGCTGCGGATGATCAAATCCTTCCCCGGAAGGCAAAGCGTAGCTTCATCTGCTTCTATGTTATTTTTCCTCAGCTGATCAGTTAAAAGAGTTATAATTTTTTCTTCTTCCGAGACCTTATCCTCTAGTTCGCCGGAGGAAAAGGAAGCATGCGGTACCTGAAAGCTGTTCTTTATTTTCTTGCCTTTTGTCTCAACAACCTGAATTAATTTCGGTCCAAAGTATATCCCCAATGAACTCATTTTTTCTCCCCTGAATTAGATGAGCATCTCTTACTCTTTAACCATGCATCTATCTCTCTACGTTCAAACCTCCAGACCCCCCCTACCTTTATACCGGAGATCTTGCCTTGATGCAGCCAATTATAGATAGTCTGTTTTCGCAGTTTAAGATAATGTGCCAAGTCATCAATATCAATCAGTCTTTGCATGAATCTTACCTTTTTTATAATGAACTTACTTGAATTTAATTAAAACATAAAATACTTAATTTGTCAAGTATTTTCTTACTTAACCTTACTCATACTTACTTAAGGAAGTTATTAAAAGTAAATTTGGCGATGTTTAAACAAATAATTTTATAATAGAATTACTTAGATTATAATAGATTTTGTTGTGGGAAGTGTGGAAGGATTAAAAGACATTACAGGGCATATTGTGTTGCAACACAGATACAAAATTCAGCTCCCGTGACAGGAGTACAGGGATTACAATCAGGAACCCCTCCTGAGGGAAGAGCAATGCTTTCTCCATTTCTAACAACACCAATCCAAACAGCTTCGATAGTCCTCGGAAATTCAGGTTCAGTAATACACTCTTGAGAAGTAGCAGGACAACTAAGTACAGGATCATCATTTAAAATGCCATAATAAGCCGGGGTGGTCTGCCACTCCCCTTTTCGCAATTTATCATAAGCATAGTTTAAACCTGCCTTTGCCGCATAATAAGCCTGAGTACGCCCGACTTGATGCTGTGTAAGGCTAGATGAGCTTGAAATATGCCTTAGGAAAACTAAACCTAAAATTGCAACCATCAAAACTGTACCTAAAGCTATTAATAAGGCTACTCCGCTCTTCTGGCTGTTAAGCTTGTCCATCTTTTCTTAAGTTGATCTTATATTCTCCGTTTGTATCTTGTAAGATTACATGCCCTTCTCTGGCTAACCACCCCAGGCTCATCAGCACGTTATCCCGCGATTTATCAATCCCCTTAATCAGGTTCGACAAGGTGGCTTCTTCGTGTTCCTCCAGATAATGCCAGATTTCTCCTGCTATAATCCCG
>JBDRLC010000029.1:0-5760 GCA_043813305.1 Candidatus Omnitrophota bacterium
ATACGAAAGTAGGGGCTAGTGATCCGGTGGTTGAATGTGGAATCACCATCGCTCAACGGATAATAGGTACTCTGGGGATAACAGGCTTATCGCGCTCGAGAGTTCATATCGACAGCGCGGTTTGGCACCTCGATGTCGGCTCATCCTATCCTGGGGCTGTATAAGGTCCCAAGGGTCCGGCTGTTCGCCGGTTAAAAGGGTACGCGAGCTGGGTTCAGAACGTCGTGAGACAGTTAAATGACCGGTAGCTGTCTATAAATCTGGCTAATTGCTGGAAAATCTGAGAATCCCATATTACTACTTGACGATTTAGTCTCTATATGATACTATATCGTTGGGAGTAAAAATATATGGGTGCAGATAATCAGCAGGAAAGGCCAGGCGAGATAGAACCATATATCTCAGGCTTTGTTGATGGAGAAGGTTGTTTCTCGATAACAATCCAGAGAAGCAGCAATGTGAAGCTTGGAATTCAGGTAATTCCAGAATTTCACGTTTCGCAGCACCAAAACAGGACTGAAGTTCTAGAAGTAATTAAAAAAGAATTAGGTTGTGGATATATTAAGCCTAATGATTATCGTAATCCAAAAGATAAAACTTCAGTTTATGTAGTGCGAAATATCAATGATCTCCGTAATAAAGTCATACCATTCTTTAGGAAATCTCCACTAATCTCAATTAAACAAAACGATTTTGAGAAATTTACTCGAGTTGTCAGTTTGATGGGAAGCGGTGGGCATCTAAAGAAGAATAGCTTGATTACGATATTAAAAATTGCTTATTCAATGAATTTTAGCGGAAGATATCGTAAACAAAAATTAGAAGATATAATGTCTCGTCTGGAATCTTCAGAGACTGTACGCCAGAATCCGCCGTAAGCGGATAAGATACAGTCCGAACTGCATAGCGATATGCAGAGTCTAGCAGAAATGCCTAGACCTCTAATTAATAGAGTAACAATATTGTCGGTCTCTATCTGATGTGGGCGTTAGGATACTTGAAGAGGAGCTCTCTTCAGTACGAGAGGACCTAGAGAGACGAACCTCTGGTGTTCCGGTTGTCCTGCCAAGGGCAAAGGCCGGGTAGCCATGTTCGGAAGGGATAAGCGCTGAAAGCATCTAAGTGCTAAGCCCCCCTCAAGAATAGGTATCCCTGTGCCGCAAGGCACTGAAGGCCGGTCGTAGACCACGACCTTGATAGGCGCAACGTGTAAGATCCGTAAGGATTTGAGCAAATGCGTACTAATCAGCCAAGCGGCTTGGCCTTTAAATTCTTTTTTACTTGCAGATTGTGGTTTTACCGTTACTTATAGTTGTCAAGTTATTGATTTCCTGTTATTGATTTCCTGAGGCTCGCGGATTTCGCGAGCCTCAGGATTAATTCGCACAGATAACTTACGTCGCATTTTATGCTCCGTAAGTTATGTGCTCATTAAATTTTGGGGCGTTCATGCTGAAGGGGAAACACCCGTTCCCATTCCGAATACGGTAGTTAAGCCCTTCAAGGTCGATGGTACTCTAGTCGTAAGGCTACGGGAGAGTAGATAGACGCTCCTTTAAAATAAACCCCCGCTATTAAATTAGTGGGGGTTTTATTTTATCTTGACGTCGATCTACTCTCCCAAGGGGGTGTGGGGGAAAAGAGATGTCCCTCACGCTTGCCTCCCTGCCGGTAGGCAGGGGGGAGAACAGCGTCCATTGAGAAATTAGTTGGTCAGCATTAGGAGGGGGCTTGTCTCCTCCTAAGGAGCGATCCACCATAGGCGGAGAGCGACGGAGATGTAGATAGACGCTCCTTTAATTTCACCCGCTATTCTTAATTGAATAGTTTTTTTTGACATTCTTTTAAAATCGTAGTAGGATTATTTGAATTTAATGAAATGAAAAATACGAAGAAACAAAAATTCAAACCAAAGATTACTCGTGTTAAGCTAAATTCTGAACAGGCTGTTTTGGTGTGCAGTTGTTATACTGGCAACCAGCGGACAGTACTTAGTGCTTCTGGGTGGACTGATAGTCCGTACTTCGCAGAGATTTATTGTGTACCAGGACAGAGGTTGCATAGTAATAGACTAAATGATGAAGCCGGTAACTTTAATGTAGTTTGTGTTACCGGAGTAGAGGGGTCAAGCCTGTCTTCTTAAAAAGAACTCTAGTCGTAAGGCTACGGGAGAATAGATACACGCTCCTTTAAATCAAGGGGACGGTTTTAATTTTTGAAATTAGAGCCGTCCCTATTTTTTAAAAACCTTTACATATTTCTAAAAGATGATAAACTAATGTCATGAAAAAGCCTAGATTTAAGCCGCGTATTGCAAGAGTAAAACTAAATCCTGAACAAACAGTTTTGACATGTACTTGTTACCAACCGGGTCCTTTAGGAGCTTATGAGGTTGTGGAAAATTGGGCCGGTCTCTATACTGAATCCCCGGGCCCGGGTGGCTGGGTCTATTGTTATGGCGTGAGAGGGACAAAATTGCTTCAAGCAGGTGGTTCTGATACGCGATATAATCTTGCTCCCGGTTCAGCAAGCTCATAAACGTTCTGGATCAGTGGCGTTCTAAGAGAGTTGCCCGTTAACCTTAGTGAAAATTTACCTTGAATTACTGATAATATATGTTGACAAGCGGGGGATAAGTGGTAAACTAACGTTGTAGTAAACAGGAGATTAGAGCGAGTAAACCGAGACGGTTGAACACACTAACTTCTCGGTTTTTTATTACTCTGATTTACGTTTGCTATAATTTCGAAGAAAAGGAGGTAAGTAAGTAATGGCAAAAGGAAAAGTAAAGTGGTTTTCAAATCAGAAAGGCTACGGATTCATTACTCCTGAATCAGGTGAAGATGTATTTGTGCATCATAGCGTAATTCAGGGTGACGGATATAAATCCTTGGAAGAAGGACAGGAAGTCGAATTTGAAGTCGAAGACGGTCCTAAAGGCAAGCAAGCTAAGAACGTAGTAAAACTGTAAGAGAAACATGCAATAAAGCTCGGCTCCATTGCGGATCCGGGCTTTTTTTTCAATTAAAGGGGGATTTAAATGCATACAGGCAAAGTAAAGAAGTTAATCAAAGACAGAGGATTTGGTTTTATCAGCGACACAGACGGAAGAGAGATATTCTTTCATAAGAGCAGCGTACTTGATAATAAGTTTGATTCTATCAACGAGGAGCAGGCAGTTGAGTTTGAAGTTGAAAATTCACCGAAAGGATCCCGCGCAGTAAACGTGCGTGTTTCCTAAAAAATAAATATTATGAAGATAGCATTAGTCGAGCCTGTTTCAACTCAGGCGAATGTATTCAGTAAACTGTGTATGCCTTTATTAGGCCCGGTATATCTGGGTACGATACTTAAGAATAGAGGCCATCAAGTTCAGATTTATCGCGAAGATCTCTACAGGCCGGATTATGCTAAATTAGATGTAGATTTAGTCGGTATATCTATGCTTACTTCCACTGCCAGGCGCGGATATGAGATCGCCACTAAGTTTCCCAAGGATAAAGTAATTATGGGAGGAGTGCATGCAAGTTTACTTCCAGAAGAAGCCCTTGAGTTTTGCCGGCAGGTAGTAGTCGGCGAGGCAGAGGAGGTAATCGCAGATGTTGCCGAAGGTAAAATTAAGGATAGAATTGTTGCAGGCAGGCCGGTTGAAAATCTGGATAGTCTGCCATTTCCCGATTTTTCCCTGATTAAAGGATATAAACTGCCTTCATGGATTGCGCCGGTTTCCACATCAAGGGGCTGTCCTTTTGACTGCAGTTTTTGTTCGGTAACAAAAATGTTCGGCCGTAAATACCGTTTTCGCAGCGCCGAATCCGTAATGCAGGAAGTAGCATCAGTGAATACCCGGCAACTCTTTTTTTGCGATGATAATTTTACTGCCCATCCTATGCGCACGCGCAGGTTATTAGAGTTGATGTTAAAGGTAAAGGATAGAATTAAAAATTGGTCCTGTCAGGTACGCTGCGATGCTGCCAAAGATGAAAGTTTGCTGAATATGATGGCCGAGGCAAAATGCTCTGCAGTAGCAGTAGGCTTTGAATCGGTTAACAGCAAGACGCTTAAGTATTATGATAAGAAACAAACTATTAAAGAGATAATCAATGCGATCAAATCGTTTCATAAAAGGAAGATTAAGATTCACGGGATGTTTGTATTAGGTTCTGATGACGATAGCGAAAAAACAGTCTGGGAGACGCTGCGCTTTGCGCTAAAGCAGAAAATAGATACCATACAGATGTCTATTTTAACACCCTTCCCCGGGACAAAAGTACACGAAGACCTGGAAAAAGAAAAGAGGATTTTTAGCCGCGACTGGAACCTTTATGACGGACAGCACATAGTTTTTAACCCCAAATTACTCTCGGCAAAACAACTGCAGTTAAACGTGCTTAAGGCTTACGCGAGGTTTTATTCCCTTTCTAAATCATTTTCTCTGCTTATAAAACTACGTTTTAGAAACGCATTTTTCCGCTTTATGGGTTATTCAATTATAAAGAATTGGTCTGCGCGCAACCGTAACCTGTATTGGTTGCCGCAAAAATCGTAATAACAAGGAGGAGTAAGGATGAAAAGAGCATTAAGTGTGGCATTGGTGGTATTTTTTCTTGCGCCGGTTTTTGCTTTTGCACAGGATGCAGCAGTAGAGAGCGATACCTCTATGGGGATGATGAATAAGGATATGATGATGCATAAGAAGATGATGGGCAAAGAAGGCAAAGCCGACATGCATAAGAAGATGATGGGGATGATGGAGAAGAAGATAGTTGCAACCGAGGACGGCGGAGTTGCGATTCTTTTCGGGAATAAGCTTTTAAAGTATGATAAGAACCTGAAGTTGATCAAAGAGGTAGAGATAGATTTTATGGGTATGAAGAAGCAGTGGATGGAGAAGTGTAAGAAGGGCAAAGAGATGAAGGAGCAGGAAGTAGAAGCAGCAGAATAATCCACCCGGAGATTTAATTTAAAGGGGCAGTGGCCGTAAGGCACCTGCCCATTTTTATTTGCGGGAGATTTTATTCTAGATAACAAACGAATCTGTCGGGTTTCTCGCTCAGCGTCGATTTTGCCCTTGCGGGTCGCCAAAGGTCTTTCGTATTTTCGGCTCCTCGGAACTCGCCCGTCGGGCTACCGCCTAGGACGGGCTCAGACAGCCTCGTCGTCCGAATGCTTCCGCGTTCGGATTCCCGAAAATACTCAAGCGTGCTTTGGCTAAAATCGACATTCCTGCCTACCGGCAGGTAGGCGCTCAAAATCCCGCCAGCTTCCTTTGTTATGGAGAACAGGATAAAATTTTCTTTGATATTTCTCTTAGTTAAAGGGCCTTTGCGGGCTTACTTTTGGCACTCTTGATTAGAATGCAAGTCTGCGAGCCTGCCTGCCGCCTGCCTGACGGCAGTCAGGGCAGGTAGGAGATTACGGCGAACGGAGGATGCCTATACTGTAAACCTCTCCGGGAGAGAGCCGTAAACCCCATAGCTGCTTGCAGCTACGGGGTAAACCGAAGTCCTTCGATAGGCTCAGGATTCCTCTTAAGAAGGATCCCGTAGCGAAGCGGAGGGACAGACGGCAGAAAATTTCAGCACGCGAAAGCAAGACCGAAAGGGCCCTTTTAGGAGAAGATAACATACAATAAAGTGTGTAATGAATAAGTTGCTTTAAATAAAAAAAGGCTATATCCTCTTTAAAGGGCTGTAAGAGCAGCCCAAAACAAAAGGAGGATATAGCCCATGCTCGAAATACGTTGTGATGCTCAGTATA
>JBDRLC010000030.1:0-2873 GCA_043813305.1 Candidatus Omnitrophota bacterium
CCGATTGAAAGGGAATATAATTTTGGCTATCCAACTGATTTACCTTTTGCCGGTGATTGGAACGGGGATGGTTTATCAGAAATTGGCGTGTATCGGCCTTCAGCAAATAAGTTTTATCTTGATACCGGAGACGGCAGGTGGCAAACCGGTGTGGATATAGCCAGCGGTACTTTTGGTATGGCAGGCGATGTGCCCATCATCGGTGATTGGAACGGGGATAGCAGGGATGAGATAGGGACTTTTAGGATAGAAAACGATGGACGCGGGGCTTTTGTTTTAGACTATAACGGAAACAGGCAGTGGGATAGCGGAATTGACAAGATATATTATTTTGGCACAAGCGGAGATATCCCTGTAGCAGGAAAATGGAATAATTCTTCAAAGAGTTATATAGGAGTTTATCGGCCAAGCGATTTTACCTTCTATCTTGATTGGGACGGTAATTATCAATTAAGTAGCTCTTCTGACAGGAGTTATACTTTCAGGCCTGCAGGCACAAGTACAAACCTTGTGCCCATTATTGGTAATTGGAATGATAATGATACAGCTAGAGACGCTATTGGCGTATATGATGCTGATAACGGTATTTTCTATCCTGATTTTAATAATGATTTTCTTTGGGATGCGGTCAATGATAGTGTAAATCTGCCTCTTAAATTCGGCACCACTGGAGACATTCCTATTGTGGGACACTGGCAGAATAAACAGCGGTTTTGGATAGTTAATCATGCGATCAGGCCGCAGGTTGATTATATGGCTGCTGAACCGGCTTTTCTTCTGCGCGCATTTTTGGTTTACAAAAAAGCAAATAAACCCATTCCCAGCGAATTGACTCATAATATCCTTTCCCTCTGGAATAATCTCAAGCAGTACATTGATCCCGCGGATTTCAGCTGGAATGTTTATACAGATTGGCAAAATACCGGATTGTTCTGCACAGCAGGAGCGGAAACATTGCCCTGTTTGGCTTTGGGCACAGAGTGCGATTTTGAGAGGAGCTTTCTGAATTATAAGGCAACCAATAGTTATGCACGCACATTTATTGAGAAGCCTGTTACTGCTCAAACGCAATTTCTCTATCCAGACCCGGGCGACGGCACAAGATCAACTCATTTGAATTATGTCGTAACTGAGCGTTTTATCATTGTGGCATTAAGCCATGATCCGTCTTTATTGCCGTCTTTGCCACTTCGCGTTCAAACAGACACCACAGCACCTACTCCGTTCGACGTTACTGACGAAGGCGAAACCACTACCAAAACAGACCAGCTTTATGCCTCATGGACTTCTTCTGACGACCCTGAATCAGGCCTAGCTGAGTATAAATATAAAATTACCCAGGATTCTATCACAGGTACCATGATCAGAGAGTGGCCTTCAACTGGTACGACTCCCTATGTTACTGCGGGAGGTTTAAATTTACAGACTGGTAAGACCTATTATTTTACAGTTAAAGCCATAAACGGCGCAGGGTTATGGAGTGAGGCTTCTTCAGACGGTATCGTTATCGAGGCAGATATCGTAAACTCGCTGTCTTTCGGTCACTTTGATGTAGCTGATGCTACTCAGCTAGGAGGCTGGGCAATTGATCCTGACGCGCCACAGACATCTATCAAAGTTCATCTTTACAGAGACGGCCCTGCAGGCCAAGGTGTCTGGTTAGGAGAAACAGTAGCAAACAAGGAAAGAGCAGATGTATGTAGGGTTAAAGGAGATCAATACAAAGTGGGCGATAGCTGCCTTCATGGTTTTTCTGTTTCACCTTATCCAGTACTCTTAGATGGAAAAACTCATACTGTTTATGCCTATGCCATAAATACAGCTGGCGGGAAGAACCCTCACCTTGCTGACAGTCCAAAGACAATTAACCCTCCGCAGGTAGTCTCCATCGATCCATCCTTAGGTTCGTCCACTGTTGGCCAGGAGGCCTGGACTTTTACTACCATCTACTCTGATGCTGATGGCGCGAGTGATATTATGGACGCACGATTCTTGATCAACACCCAGATAGCCGGGCATAACTGCTTCTATGGCCTCTACAATCAGAACACCGATAAACTTTACCTTAGGAATAACGCTAATTCATCTTGGGAGGGTGGATTTGCACCTGAATCAGACAATGTGATTAAGAATACCTACGCCGAGCTAGACTGCTCTAAGACTACAGTCGATCTATCACCGGATAATATCTTAACCATTAACTGGAATATAAGCTTTACAAAAGACTTCCTAGGTACCAAGAATACCTATCTTTATGTGAAAGATGATGCTGGATTTAACAATGGTGGTTGGGAGCAAAAGGGTACCTGGACGATTAACTAGATCAATTTTCTCTCAGCTGTTTTTCTGCATCCACTAGATCGCGGTTTATTACGCGGATAGTTTCGCGTATTTTTTCCTTTAAGATGCCCGAGGAGACTTGGGCATCTTTTATTTCTCTTAAGATCTGTATAGCCATCCTAAAATAGCGCACAATTTCACCCTCATCAGTATCTGTGAAGCGCAATGTTTTATCAAAATCTGCACCCCTAAGCCAGGCCTCCATACTTGAGCTTAAATGAAAATAGGGTAGTTTGCTAAACGGGTAAATTTTATATTTTCTTTCCCTATGTTTTATTTGATCATAGGTTTCTTCGCAGACCCGCTTTATATTGCGGGATGACTTTGAAAGATTTAGAGGCAGGCGTTGATTTTTTCTGGGCTCAAAGACCACTGCTGCAGCAAGTACGCCTAATCCAAATTCATCCAATTGCTCTAAAATATTCTGCTCGTAAAGTTCAGAGAGAATCAGTTCATATCCGTACACATTTTTTGCAAAGTATCCCTTTTGAGTTAAGGAATCTCTTTCTATATAATTTAATTTTTTCAATAGA
>JBDRLC010000031.1:0-16183 GCA_043813305.1 Candidatus Omnitrophota bacterium
GCCTAGAATTCCGTTATCTAAAATGCAATCCACCTCTACCGTTGGATTGCCGCGGGAATCCAGTATCTGTCTTGCAACAACTTTCTTAATCTTAGCCATCATCTCCTCCTAATTGGTAAGTTAGAATTCTATCACAAATAACCCCCAAGTCAATAGAAAGGAGTTCAAAAAAGAATCCTCTCCCCTAAAGGGGCTTTTCGGTTTCGCTTCCGCGCACTGTCTTTTTTCGCCGTGTGCTGCGGTTTACGGCTCTCTCCCGGAGAGATTTACAGTATAGGCATCCTCCGTTCGCCGTAATCCCTTGCACACATCTGCCGAAAAAATCCTAATGTGCGCTCCAGCAAAACCGCAAAAGTCCCTTTGTGCGAAAAAATCCCGTTAGCTTCATTTGTTATGGGGATCATAGTAGATTTTATCCTGAGCTAATGGGTGACTTGGCTTGATTTTGAGCGCACGTAGAAAATTTGAGCAGGCACGGTTTGCTTTGAAGAAATAGTATCCAAGAGCGAAAATTTTCTCCGAGTGAAGAATTTCCACGCTGGGGAAATTCGAACGATGCGCGAGAAACAAGCCAAGGCAGGACCCATTCCTTAGGATAAAATCTGCTTAAGCAAGAAACGTTCCAAGACAGCCTGCC
This sequence comes from Candidatus Omnitrophota bacterium, assembly GCA_043813305.1. Classification (GTDB taxonomy): domain Bacteria; phylum Omnitrophota; class Gorgyraeia; order Gygaellales; family Profunditerraquicolaceae; genus JAHIZC01. The sequence continues at coordinate 638 of JBDRLC010000031.1, forward strand.
TTGCCGGCGATGCAGGGACCCGCTAACTGTAGGAAAATTTACTTTAGACGAAAGCAAAAAGACCCGTTATGGATAAAATAAGTTAGACCCTGCTAAATAAATTAGATTGACAAAGATGTATGCAGGATTTAAAATAAAAAATGTGGGGAGGCCGTTGTAGCGGCCTGAGAGTTCTGCTGATTAGCAGATTACCCGATGAACCTGAACTGGGCAATGCCAGCGTAGGGAAGCCAGAATTACGAACCCTGTTGCTTCGGCATAGGGTTTTTTATTTCGGGGAGTAAGAACGATGAAATCAAAAAAAGCTTTGTTAATTGTAGATGTGCAGAATGACTTTTGTCCGGGAGGAGCATTAGCTGTCCCCGGGGGCGATAAGATAGTGTCTAAATTAAATAGATACATCAAAATTGCTGCCAAGAAAAAATTCCCTATCTTTGCCTCGCGCGATTGGCATCCGGTAAGAAGTGCACATTTTAAGGACTTTGGAGGAGTCTGGCCCGTTCATTGTATTCAAAACACAAAGGGGGCGGCGTTTCATCTTGATCTTAAATTACCTAAGGAGGCGATTCTCTTGTATAAAGGTATGGATCCTGCAGTAGACAGTTATTCCGTTTTTCAGGCAGAGGATTTTAGCGGAACTGATTTTATAAATCTTCTAAAGAAGCTGGGGATAAATGAGCTCTACATAGGAGGTTTGGCTACAGACTATTGTGTTAAGTCTTCCGTGCTCGATGCGCTAAAGTTTAAATTTAAAGTAAAATTACTTCTTGATGCTATCAAGGGAGTAGATTTAAAGACAGGCGATTCAAAGAAGGCAATTAAAGAAATGCTGAAGAAGGGCGCTAAAAAAATAACCTTAAAGAATATGGAGGGAGAAAGATGAAATTGGACGATGTAAAGATTTCCCGGGCGATAATTGAATCTTACAGTGATAAATTACTCAAGGCCTTAGAGGTAGATGTGGCTATTGCAGGTGCCGGGCCCGCAGGAATGTGTTGTGCGTATTATCTGGCCAAGAAGAATAAAAAGGTGGCGATTTTCGAGAGGAAATTATCCGTCGGAGGCGGGATGTGGGGCGGAGGGATAATGTTTAACGAAATAGTAGTTCAGGATAAAGCAAAGACAATCACCGATGAGCTTGGGATTAGAACCAGAGTTTATGATAAGGGTTATTATTTGGCTGATTCTATTGAATGCGTTTCTACTCTCTGCTCAAAGGCTGTGAAGGCCGGAGTTAAGATATTTAATCTTCTTAGCGTAGAGGATGTAATGATCAGGAAAGGCCGTATCTGTGGTTTGGTATTGAATTGGAGCGCAGTTGAGATCGCCCGTCTTCATGTTGACCCTATCACCATGCGGGCCGATTTTGTGATTGATGCTACGGGTCATGCCGCTGAGGTAGTCAGGGTGGCTGAAAGGAAATCCGGCATCAGGCTTAAGACTAAAACCGGAAAGGTGATCGGAGAAAAATCGATGTGGGCAGATCTGGCTGAGGATACGATTGTCAAGAATTCAAAAGAAGTCGCACCCGGTCTATATACCTGCGGCATGTGTTCTAATGCGGTATTCGGAGGCCCGCGTATGGGCCCGATATTCGGCGGAATGCTTTTATCAGGCAAGAAAGTCGCCCAAGAATTGATTAGAAAACTCTAAGATAATCGTTAGAATTTGATAAACTTTATAATATAATATAGGCAAGGGAGGCCTATATGCCGAGAGACCCGATCTGCGGGATGGAAGTAAAGGCAGGAGATGCTATCAAGGTAAAGAAGGCAGGTATTGAATATTCTTTCTGCAGTACGCACTGTAAAGATAAGTTCCTCAAAGAGCAGGCCCTTGCAGCTTCAGCGGTTTGCTATCCTTCCGTAAAAAAGCCATTCTACAAGAATAGATTATTTATCATAACCGCTATCACTATTTTTCTTCTCATTAGTTCTCAGTTATTCGATTTCCTTATCCCTTTTCGTGAAAACTTTATAATTTATCTTAAGCTAGTTTGGTGGGCTGTTTTATTGGGGCTATTTTTAGGGGGGGTAGTTGATTATTACATACCACGTGAATACATATCCAAGGTTCTTTCCCGCAGAAAACCTTCTACAATATTCAATTCCGTACTTTTAGGTTTTCTAATGAGTGCCTGCAGTCACGGTATATTAGCCTTATCGATTCAGCTGCATAAAAAAGGAGCTTCTAATCCTGCTGTGGTCAGTTTTCTCATGGCCAGCCCCTGGGCTAATTTTGCTATAACCATATTATTATTCGGTTTTTTTGGGCTAAAGGCTATATTCCTAGTTATCAGCGCGATAGTCATAGCGATCAATACAGGTTTTATTTTTATGTTTTTAGAGAAAAGGAATTTAATTGAAATAAATCATAACACTGTAGAAGTTTCAGAAGATTTTTCTATTAAAAGAGATATTCAAGGGCGTATGAGAGATTATAAATTTAGTTTAAGCAATTTACATGCAGACCTTAAAGGTATAGTAAAAGGCGCCCTCGCTCTTTCGGATATGGTGCTTTGGTGGATAATCATAGGAATAGTTATAGCTAGTATTGCCGGCGCATACATTCCGGTGCATTTTTTTCACAAGTTCATGGGCCCTTCTTTATTGGGCTTAATTGTTACACTTATTTTAGCTACAATAATCGAAGTTTGCTCGGAAGGTTCCTCGCCGCTTTCTTTTGAGATATACCGCCAGACGGGAGCCTTCGGGAATAGTTTCGTATTTTTAATGGCTGGGGTTGCTACGGATTATACCGAGATAGGGTTGATTTGGACTAACATAGGAAGGCGGACGGCATTATGGTTGCCGGTTGTAACTGTCCCTCAGATTGTGCTTGTCGGATATATAGCTAACATAATTTTCCGCTGATTTAATTCAAAAAAATTATAAAACTACTTGACAAATGAGACCAAAGTGGTATCATTATAGAGAAAGGAGGAACCAGATGAATACGACTATCAGATATATGCTCCGACCGGTCGCACATTGTAAAGAAGGCTGCAGTATTTTGTCCTGGGTACGACTTTAAACTGCCCTGTTTCTTTTATCAAGGAGAATAAATGAAATTAATCACCAGAGATACAGACTACGCAGTCAGAGCACTCTGCTATATCTTCAAATATAAAAATAAGGTTATTTCAGTTTCGGATCTGGTAAGAGAGTTACGCATACCGCGTTCTTTTTTGAGAAAGATACTGCAGAAACTTAATAAAAAAAAGATTCTTGAATCTTTTAAGGGCCAGAGGGGAGGCTTTTTAGCAGCAAAGCCGGCGGATCAAATATTCCTCGTGGATCTGATTGAGACCTTCCAGGGTAAAGTGAGCTTAAATGAATGTTTTTTTAGAAAACTAATCTGTCCTCATATGCGCGCCTGTATTTTAAGGAAGAAGTTAAATAAGATTGAAAAACAAATGCTTAGAGAATTGAAAAGGATTACAGTGGCTTCACTATTAAGATAGAAAGACTAATGCATGGCTAAAAGAAACATTATCAAAATTGATGAAACAAAGTGTAATGGTTGCGGTTTGTGCATTCCTAACTGCCCGGAAGGGGCAATCCAGATGATTGATCGTAAGGCGCGGTTAATCAGCGATTTGTTTTGTGATGGATTGGGTGCTTGTATCGGTCATTGTCCGGAAGGTGCAATAACTATAGAGGAGAGGGAGGCCGAGGAGTACGATGAAAAGAAGGTAATGGAGAATATCGTTAAGCAGGGAAAAAATGTGATAAAAGCCCACCTGGAGCATCTCAAAGGACATAATCAGGGGGGATTACTTAAGGAGGCATTAGATTTTTTAAAAGAACGTAAGATTAAAGTTGACTTTGCAGGGGGTCACACAGAACATCCACATGGGCATCAGGGGTGTCCCGGTTCAAAGATCATGGAATTTTCCAGAGGAGGAACTGAGGATATGAGGCAGACCCACTCTAAACTTCAGTCTCAGCTAAGGCAGTGGCCGATACAGATTAAGCTCGTCCCGTCGGTTGCTCCTTATTTAAATGATGCTCATATCTTGGTAGCCGCTGATTGCGTTCCTTTTACTTATGCGGATTTCCACGAACATTTATTAAAAGGTAAGGTTCTCTTAGTGGGCTGTCCTAAGTTAGATGATCTAGGGTTATATCAGGATAAGATTACCCAGATGTTAAAGAACAATGATGTAAAAACCATAACCTACGCGCACATGGAAGTACCCTGTTGTCTTGGGTTGGCAGGGGCGATAAAACAGGCGATTGCTGACTCAGGGAAGGACATTCAATTTAAAGAGGCAGTGATTAGTATCAAGGGAGTCAGGTTAAAATGAACTTTCAATGTCCGGGCCAGGATGATCGGAATCTGAAGGCCGAAACAATCACCTGCCCGCAATGCCACCACAAATTAGAGATTTTCTCTGATGAGGTTGAAATTAAGTGCCCTCAGTGCAAGGGCCTGGCTTGCCGCGATAGATTGCCATCTTGCGTTGATTGGTGTAAATACGCGCGTAAATGTGTCGGTGAAGATAAGTGGAAGAAACTTAAAAAAATATGATAGAGAGGGAATTGACATGTTAGATCCGGCCTTAAGAGAAAAAGTTCTCTTAGCTCAGAAGAATGAGATCACGGAGCGGTTGATTTATAGTAAACTGGCTTCTCTTTCCAAGGACAAACGGAAAGCAGGGGTATTAGATAAGATCTCCGGTGAGGAGTTTAAACATTATGAACTCTTTAAAACCTTAACTAACCTAGACGTTAAGCCGGATAGATTTAAGATAGGTTTTTTTGTAGTTATCGCCAGAGTATTTGGTCTTACCTTTAGCCTAAAACTACTTGAAAAAGGCGAAGACCTTGCACAGGAAGATTATGAGAAATTACAATCAATCTCCGCTGAAGTTGAGCAGATAATTCAGGATGAGAAAAGCCATGAAAATCAACTGATAGATCTGATTGATGAAGATCGTCTGAAGTACGTAAGCTCTATAATCCTGGGTTTGAATGATGCCATGGTTGAACTTACCGGTGCGCTGGTGGGCTTTAGTCTCGCTTTGCAGAATACACGTTTAGTGGGGATCGTCGGCCTGATCACAGGAATTGCCGCCTCTCTTTCTATGGCGGCTTCGGAATATCTTTCTACCAGGCATGAAAAAGGTGAAAAAAACCCCCTGAAAGCAAGTATTTATACAGGCCTGGCTTATATCGGGACGGTTATTTTGTTGATTTTGCCCTATCTCTTACTTGAGAATATATTTTTATGTATTAGCCTGGTACTCGTATTTGTGCTGTTGATAATCTCTATTTTTACCTATTATATCTCTGTAGCTAAGGAGTTGGATTTTAAGAAAAGATTCCTAGAGATGGCGGGAATAAGCGTAGGTGTGGCAGCGATTAACTTTGTCATCGGGTTAGTTATCAGGCATGTATTCGGTATAGAAGTTTAATAAAAAGGAGGGCGGTATGGAGAAATACAAATGCAAAGTCTGCGGTTATATCTATGATCCTGCTGTGGGGGATCCTGATAATGGAGTGGTTGCGGGAACGAAATTTCAAGATATTCCGGATAGCTGGGTCTGTCCTGAGTGCGGCGTGGGAAAAGATCAGTTTGAAAAGATTTAATCAAGAGGAGGCAGATGATGAAGGAAGAACTTCCTAAAAAGTGTAAGCCCTGTGCAATAGGGACACCTCCTTTACCGCAAGAAAAAATCAAGGGACTCCTCGCTGAGTTTAAAGATTGGCAATTGATCGACGATAAGACGATAACAAAGGAATTCAAATTCAAAGACTTTAAACAAGCAAAACATTTTTTTGACCTGGTGGCTGAGAAGGCGGAGGAACAGGGGCATCACCCGAACTTTGCTTTGAATTATAACAAACTGAAGATCACTCTTTTTACTCATGCTGCGGGAGGTCTGACTGAGAATGATTTTATTATGGCGAAAATAATTGATCAATTATGAGGTAGAGATGGCGGAAGAATTAAGGATTATAGAGATTATTAAAAGGACCGATAGCGTAAAGAGTGTACGTCTTGAGATTAGTAAGGAAAGGGAATATCGGGCAGGCCAGTTCATGTGCGTGCATCTTCTCTCTGAAAAAGAATGCAAGAGGTATCTTTCGCTCTCCAGTTCTCCTACTGAGAAAGGGTATATTGAATTCACCAAAAAGATCACAGAGAGTGACTTCTCTAAAGTTTTGGATAATTTAAAAGTAGGGGACTCCTTGAGGGTGGAATATCCTATGGGTAATTTTACTTTAAAAGACCCAAAGGCAAAAGTTGCTTTTCTCTCAGGCGGCATAGGTATTACTCCGATTAGGAGTATCTCTAAATTTGTCGTTGATAGTAATCTCGGCACGGATTTAGTTTTGCTTTATGCTAACCGCACAGCTAAAGATATCGCCTTTAAGCAAGACTTTGATTTAATGCAGAAGAGTTATCCTAAGCTAAAGGTAGTACATGTTCTTTGCGAAGCTGACCCCGGATTTCGTTGTAGAGAAGGCCGGATAGACACAGAAATTATAAAGAGTGAAATAGCGGGTTATCAAGAAAGAAGGTTTTATCTCTGCGGTCCGCCGGCAATGGTTGAGGCGATGAAGAAGATACTCAGCGAGGAATTGAATTTAGCCAAGGACAATATTATTACGGAGAATTTCACTGGTTATTAGGAGGTAGATATGTCAATCTTAAAGATATTGCCCGATATTTACCCCGTTAGAAATTTTGTGAAAATACGGGAGTTTTTAATGGCTGGTATCTGTATCAAAGATATTATTGTAGAGGGAGGTATCTATGGAAATTTCTAACGGGGTTTACTCAGTAGGCGTTGTGGATTGGACGGTAAGGACATTCCACGGGCATACCTATACCACAAAGAGAGGCACTAGTTACAATGCCTATCTTATTATCGATGAGAAGGCTGCTTTAGTTGATACTGTACTGGGTTCATTCTCGGATGAACTGATTAGAAACATCAAAGAGATTATTCCCGTAGAGAAGATAGACTATATTATTGCTAATCATGTTGAGACTGATCACTCCGGAGGGTTACCTGCGATAATGAAACTTTGCCCTAAGGCAAAGGTTATCGGTACACAAAAATGTAAGGAAGGCTTAGCCAAACACTATTATGGCAACTGGGATTTTCAGGTAGTAAAAACCGGTGATACATTGAAGCTAGGAAAAAGAACTTTAGCATTTGTCGAAGCGCCGATGGTGCATTGGCCGGATAGCATGTTTACTTATTGCCCTGAAGAAGAACTGCTGATGCCTAATGATGCCTTTGGGCAGCATCTTGCCAGTAGTGAGATCTTCGATGATCAAGTTGATCAATGCGCGTTGATGGATGAAGCAGCGAAATATTATGCCAATATCCTCTTGCCATTAGGTTCGATAATTTTAAAGAAAATTCAGGAAGTCCAGAAGATGAATATTCCTATAAAGATAATCGCCCCTAGTCATGGGATTATCTGGCGCAAAGACCCGATGAAGATCATCAACGCCTATATTTCCTGGGCGAAAAATGAGATTAAGCCCAAAGTTGTGGTTGCTTATGAGACGATGTGGGGAGCGACCGAGAAGATGGCAAGGCGGATAGTCGAAGGTATCAGTGATGCGGGAGTAAGTGTTAAGCTTTTCGACGTAACCACCTCTGACCGTACCGAGATCATCAAAGAAATGCTCGACGCTAAAGGCTATCTTTTTGGTTCATCTACCCATGACAATTATATGCTTCCTACGATGGCATCCCATTTAGAATTTGTCAAGGGCTGTAGACCTATAAACAGGATTGCATCTTCATTCGGGTCTTGTGGTTGGGCCGGAGGAGCGCTAAAAGAGATAGAAAGGGTAGTTAAAGAAAGCGGAATAGAATTAGTCCAGCCTTCTTTATCTGTTAAATATGCTCCCAGCGTCGATGAATTAAAGCAATGTTATGAATACGGGAAAGAATTCGCTAAACTGATCAAGGGAGGTGATAAAAGTTAGGCAGATGAAAAAATTAAGCGATAATATAATCAATTTTTTTCAGAGCGAGGGATTTGTTATCGTCTCAACGATTGATCAAAAAGGGCATCCGCACAACTCATGTAAAGGGATAATCAAGATGAATCGCAACGGCAGGGTGTATCTGCTTGATCTTTATAGGAAAAGAACCTATGAGAACCTGAGGCAAAATCCTCAGATGAGTATTACTTTGGTAGATGAGCATAAATTCATCGGGTTTTCTTTAAAGGGAAAAGGAAAGATAGTTTTAGACGGTGATCTTCAGTCTGAAATTATAAAGGCATGGGAGGATAAGATTACCTCTCGGCTTACAAAGAGGCTGCTGAAGAACATCCACGAAGAGAAAGGGCATGCGCGTCATCCTGAGGTGCATCTACCCAGGCCGGAATATCTGATTACCATGGAGGTTGAGGAAATAATTGATTTAACCCCGCATCATTTAAAGTAAGTGAGGACTTAAGTTATGGATAATTATACAAGGAATATATTAGACATAACTTATCTGTCTGAACTTACCCCCACACCAATTGTAAAAAACGACTATCGTTGAATGAACAATTGGTGGGGGGGGGGTTAAATTCGCGCATATAACTTACGTTTACTTACCTGCCTGCCGGCAGGCAGGAGTTCCGTAAGTTATGCGCTCATTAAAGTAGGAGAGAGACTATGGGAAACATATTTTCAGGCAGTGAGATAGTAGAAATCGGGATTCAGATTGAGAAAAACGGCAAAGATTTTTATAACGCCGCAGCAGAGAAATCTAAGAAACCTGAAGCTAAAGAACTATTCGAATTCTTAGCCGGCGAAGAAGAGAAACACATCACTACTTTTAAAAAGCTTTTGGAGTCAGTTGAGAAATATGAACCGGCAGAGGCGTATCCCGGTGAATATTTCTCCTATATGAATTCCTTAGCCAGTGGATACGTGTTTACTCAGAAAGACAAAGGTAGAGAGATTGCCAAAGCCTTAAAAACAGATAAGGAAGTAGTTGATAAGGGAGTTACCTTTGAGAAGGATTCGATTACCTTTTATGAAGGAGTAAAGAAAGCCGTACCTGAATATGATAGAAAGACAATTGATCAATTAATTGCCCAAGAGAAGAACCACTTACAGAAATTAACTGAAATTAAAGATAAATTATAAAGGAGCCAGAATATGAAAAACGTAAAAGTCTATAGCACTCCTACCTGTCCCTGGTGTATTAAAGTAAAGCAATTCCTAAAAGATAATAACGTTAATTTTGAGAATATTGATGTTGCCTTAGATCAAAAGGCTGCCGAAGAGATGGTTGAAAAATCAGGACAGATGGGAGTCCCGGTATTGGATATCGAAGGCGAGATTCTCGTAGGTTTTGATAAAGATAAAATAAAGACTAAATTAGGAATATAGCTTAGAATTCTATTTTTAGCGGGTGGCTTGGACTAATTCCGAGCTGCGTGGTGCAGCGAGGAACAGTTCAAGACAGGGCCCCGCTAAATTGTGAAAAATATGCATGATTTAATTATTATCGGCGCAGGGCCCGCAGGTATCACTGCCGCAGTATACGCTGCCAGGAAGAGAATGGATTTCATTGTAATCAGTAAGGATATCGGCGGTCAGGCTGCCTGGAGTGGAGATGTCGAGAATTATACCGGGTATCAGTTCATCACCGGTCCGGAATTAGCGCATAAGTTTCAGGAGCATATGCAACATTATAATGTCGGGTTGAGAGAAAATGAATCAGTAACTGAAGTTAAGAAGATAAACAATGCAGTTTCAGTTGTAACTGATAAGGGGGAATACGAAGCAAAGACAGTGATTATTGCTTCCGGGAAAAGAACCAAAGAGCTTAATGTTCCCGGAGAGCAGGAGTTTAAAAACCGCGGCCTGACATATTGCGCTACCTGTGACGGGCCTTTATTCGCCAATAAAAATGTTGCGGTTGTCGGAGGCGGTAATTCTGCGTTGGATGCCGCTTTGCAATTAATCAAAATAGCAAAACATATTTATCTAATCAACATTGCTTCCCAGCCCACCGGAGATCCGATCATGCTGGAGCAAGTTCTCGCTAATGACAAGGTGAGTGTAATTAATAATGCGCAAGTGAGTGCTATTTTAGGAAATAAATTTGTCAATGCGATCAAGATAAAGAAGCAAGATAAAGAAGAGACTCTTGAACTAGAGGGCGTATTTGTTGAGATTGGCCTAATCCCGAATAGCGAATTTATTCAAGATGTAGAAAAAAATAAACTGGGTGAAATAAAAGTAAGCCTGCGTAACGAAACCAATCTCCCCGGGATCTTCGCTGCTGGGGATGTTACTGATGTTCCTGAGAAGCAGATCATCATTGCTGCCGGTGAGGGTTCCAAAGCCTGCCTGAGCGCCTTTCGCTATCTAGCCACGCATAGATTTTAATCAAATTTTTTAGTTGACAATTAAAAAATATAGTGTATACTCTACTAATACGATAGAGATAATAGGGGTAATAGCGATGCGCATAACTTATCGAGGCGATTACGCCTTAAAAACAGTATTAGACTTAGCTTTACATCACGGTAACAGCCCGATTACTATCCATGATTTGGCTAAGCGTTTGGATATCCCGACTAAATTCTTAGAGCAGATACTTCTGGATTTAAAAAGAGGGGGTTTTGTTGAGAGCCGGCGTGGGAAAGTCGGCGGTTATCTTTTAGCAAGAGAACCTGCAAAGATTACGCTGGGAGAGGTGATTAGGTATATCGACGGCCAGGTTGAACCGATCTCCTGCGTAGATAAGGACTATAGAGGTTGTAAAGATAAAAATAAATGTGCCTTAAGGGATGTATGGCGACAGGTGGCCGAAGCTACTGTTAACATAGTGGATAATGTAACTTTCGAAGGCCTGATTCGCAAGAATAAAGAATTAAGTTCAGCATTAGTTTACCAAATTTAGCGATATGAAAATAGCCAAAGATATTACTAAACTGATCGGCAATACCCCTTTAGTCAGATTAAACAGAATAACTAAAGGCTGTGTTGCAGAGGTAGCGGCTAAATTAGAATACTTTAATCCCTGCTCTTCGGTAAAGGATAGGATCGGATTAAGTTTAATTGAAGCGGCAGAAAAGCAAGGTAAGATTAATAAGGATACGATAATCGTAGAGCCGACATCCGGGAATACAGGTATTGCGTTGGCATTTGTCTGTGTAGTTAAAGGTTATAGATTGATTTTGACTATGCCGGATACTATGAGTATTGAGCGCCGGCAGCTTTTAACAGCTTTTGGCGTCCAGATCGTATTGACGCAGGGAGCCGAAGGGATGTCGGGAGCCGTAAAGAAAGCCGAAGAATTAGTTAATAGCGATAAACGTTACTTTATGCCGCAACAATTTAAGAATCCGGCTAATCCGGATATTCACCGCCGGACTACAGCCTATGAAATTTGGCGAGATACTGACGGTAAAATCGATATTTTGGTTGCAGGAGTTGGCACGGGTGGTACAATTACCGGTGTAGCAGAGGTTTTAAAGAAGAAGAATTCTCAAATTATGGTAATCGCTGTTGAGCCTAAGGATTCTCCTGTTCTATCGGGAGGGAAGGCCGGGCCGCATAAAATTCAGGGTATCGGAGCAGGATTTATTCCGGAGATTCTGAATACTAAAATTATAGATGAAATTATTCAGGTTACTAATGATGATGCCATGCAAAGCGCAAGGAGACTGGTTAAAGAAGAGGGTATTTTATCCGGGGTCTCTGCAGGGGCAGCTGCTTTTGCCGCAGTAGAGATAGCCAAGAGGCAGGAGAATAAAGGTAAACTGGTTGTGGTAATATTTCCCGATACCGGCGAGAGGTATCTGAGTACGGAGCTATTTAAGTAAGGACATAAGTTATGCCTGCCTGCCCGGCAGGCAGGGAGCAAAGCGAGCATGACTTATCTGTCCGAACTTACCCTTGACATCTTTGATGTCAAGGGCTCAATTCGCGCAGATAACTTACGTTCACTTGCCTGCCTGCCGGCAGGTAGGGGTTCCGTAAGTTATGCGCTCATTGAAAGGAGAAAACTATGAAAGAAAAAGTAGAAAAAGCTTTAGAAAAAGTCCGGCCGATGCTTATGGCTGACGGTGGAAATGTAGAATTAGTAGAGATTACAGCCGAGGGAATAGTAAAGCTCAGGCTGACCGGAGCTTGCGGCGGATGCCCGATGAGCTCGATGACCTTGAAGATGGGGATTGAAAAGATTTTAAAAAAGGAAGTTCCGGAGGTAAAAGAAGTGGTTGCGGTATAAAAGGTGAGGAACAATGAAGACAATCAAAGAGATAAATCAGAAGATTAAAAAAGGTGAGGTTGTAGTAGCTACTGCCGAGGAGATTATTGATTTGGTTGACAAGAAGGGAGCGAGAAAGGCTGCCCAGGAAGTCGATGTAGTCACCACCGGTACCTTCGGACCGATGTGTTCTTCCGGTGCATATTTTAATATCGGCCACTCAAAGCCTAAAATAAAACTCGGCGGCGGGATTTGTAAGCTGAACGATGTTCCGGCTTACGCGGGTTTTGCGGCTGTGGATATTTATTTGGGTGCAACTGCCATACCGGATGATGACCCGAGGAATAAAGTATATCCTGGGGAGTTTAAATACGGAGGCGCCCACGTAATTCAGGAATTCGTTGGGGGGAGTGATATCCGCCTGGAAGCAACTGCCTATGGAACGGACTGCTATCCTTTAAAAAAACTCAACACACTTCTTAACCTTAAGGATCTTAACGAAGCGGTATTATTTAATATCCGTAATTGTTATCAGAACTATAATGTGGCGGTAAATTTGTCCGATAAGATGATCTATACTTATATGGGGGCTTTGAAGCCGAATCTGGGGAATGCTAATTATTGTTCGGCAGGGCAACTCTCCCCGCTTTTAAATGATCCCTACTATAAGACTATCGGCATTGGCACAAAGATATTCTTAGGCGGCGGTACGGGATTTATCGCTTGGCAGGGCACACAGCATAATCCGGCAGTTCCTAGGATTGATAAAGGTGTACCTAAGGTGGCCGCAGGAACACTGGCGGTAATCGGCGACCTCAAACATATGAAACCTCAATGGTTGGTGGGAACGAGTATGCTTGGTTATGGGGTCAGCTTGAGTGTGGGGATAGGTGTCCCTATACCCATATTAGATGAAGAGATACTCAAATATACTGCGATTCGTGACGAGGAAATCTATACTCAGATCATAGATTACAGCCAGGATTATCCTCAATGCAGGAACCGTTCTTTAGGTGAAATAAATTATACTCAGTTAAAATCCGGCAAGATAACTTTGCAGAAGAAGGAAGTACCCACAGGCAATCTATCGAGCTATTCTAAGGCGCGTGAAATTGCAAAGCAGCTTAAATCCTGGATCGAAAAGGGCGATTTTCTTCTCACTGAGCCGGTGGCTTCCCTGCCCAACGAGGAATCAGGCTATAAATTTAAGCCGTTAAAAGAAAGGCCAATAATTTAAGGGAGTAAAAGATGACCTCTAAAAAAATAGTTTTACATTTTCCGCACCGCTTAGTAGATCAACCGATAGTTTATAAATTAGTAAAAGATTTTGCCTTGAGCTTTAATATACTAAAAGCCTCAGTCACGCCGCAGGAGCAAGGCCTGATGGTTTTAGAGTTGATCGGCGAGAAGGATAATTTCAATAAAGGAATCAAGTATTTAGAATCATGCGGAGTTAAAATCCAACCCCTCAGTCAGGACGTCAGACGTAACGAATCTAAGTGTACTGATTGTGGCGTATGTGTTCCGATTTGCCCTACTGCAGCCTTGGAGGTTGATCTCCAAACCCGTAAAGTTCATTTCCACAATAAAAAATGCATTGCCTGCGAACTTTGCATTAAAATCTGCCCCACCCGCGCAATGGAAGTGCATTTTTAGAATAAGTATGAAGCAGTTAGCCGGACTAAAAAAAATAATCTCAGGATACGGTTCCTGCTTGGTTGCATTTTCAGGAGGGGTGGATAGTACCTTTCTGCTTAAAGTCGCCTCTCTTGTTTTACCGAACAGTAAGATTTTGGCGGTTACGGCGAATTCACCTACATATCCTGAAGAAGAATTGTTGCTTTCGGAAAATATCGCCAAGCGCCTGGGCGTGAGGCATAAAATAATCAAAACCTCAGAGCTTAAGGATAAAAGATTTATTTCTAATCCTATTAATCGTTGTTATTATTGCAAGAAAGAACTTTTTAAGAGGCTGAAGAGGATCGCGGGAGCATACAAACTGAATTATGTATTAGATGCCAGTAATCTAACGGACAAGTTGGATTTTCGTCCGGGAGATATTGCTGGGAGGGAATTAAAAATACGTTCTCCTTTACTTGAGGCGCGTTTAACAAAGCAGGATATCCGTAGGTTAAGCAAGAAATTAGGCCTGGTTACCTGGGATAAACCTTCTCTCGCGTGCCTTGCATCTAGAATTCCCTATGGTACGCAGATCTCCCGTAAGTTGCTAAATAGGGTTAGTCGTTGTGAAAACTATCTGAAGAGAATCGGCTTTAGGCAGGTGAGACTTAGGCATTATAATGGACTTTGCCGGGTAGAGGTTTTGAAAAAGGATATTCCAACTCTTATAAATAAGCGTCAACAAGTGGTTAATAGATTGAAAAAGTTCGGCTACAATTATGTAACCGTAGATTTAGAGGGTTATCGAACCGGAAGCATGAATCCCGATTTCTCTGCGAGAAGGAATAAATCGGGAAAGAGGGAGAACCCTACTAAAGATGCAAGAAAAAATCGTTGATTTTTTAAAGAAAAAGCAAGGTTATGTTTCAGGTGACCAGATCAGCCATCTTCTGGGAATAACCCGGCAGGCTTTGTGGAAACATATCCAGGAGCTTAAGGACAACGGTTACGATATTGCAGCGGTCCCGCATTTAGGTTATAGATTGATCAGTCTACCTGATAGGCTCTTTACTTTTGAAGTCACCAGAGACCTGAATACGCAGTTCATCGGCAAGAGAATACACTATTTCGATTCTCTGGCAAGTACCATGGATATGGCGATGCAGCTGGGCATAAAAATGGCCCCCGAAGGCACACTGGTGTTAGCAGAATATCAGACTAGAGGCCGGGGGAGATTAGGCAGAAATTGGTCTTCGCCAAGATATAAAGGCATATACTTATCTTTGATTTTAAGGCCGAAGATGTTGCCGGAGAAGGCACCTATTTTAACCTTACTTTGCGCGGTAAGTATATGGGAAGCGATAAAAAATACAGCTGGCATAGATACGCAGATAAAATGGCCCAATGATATTTTAATTGATAATAAGAAGTTAGGCGGCATTTTAACCGAATTGATCGCTTCTACGGATGAGATTAAATTTATGGTTGTAGGAATTGGGTTAAATATCAATAACGATAAGAAATCATTGGTTCCTCAGGCCACTTCTCTAAAAGAAAAAAAGGGAGAAGTTATCAATCGAGTTCATCTATTACAGGAAATATTACGTAGGATCGAGAGCAATTATCTGCTCTTTCAGAAAAAAGGAGCTGATTTTTTTATTGAAAAATGGCGTAAGCAGAGCATTACTTTGGGTAAAAGGATAAAAGTCCAGTGCCATAAAAAAATT
>JBDRLC010000032.1:0-38875 GCA_043813305.1 Candidatus Omnitrophota bacterium
TTTTTCTCTTTAGCTTTTTCTTGTAATACGGCAAAGTCATCTAAATTGACAACCGCGTATCTTTCACTCTTAAGATATGCTGTTATTTCTTGAACATGACTACTTTCTTTAAAATCAATTAAAAAAATAACTTGAGACGGACCCGCCTTGATTATTCTTTCAATTTCCATAATCAGTTCATCAATTTCAAAAGGCTTTGCCATAAAGCCATCAGCTTCAATATTCTTGAAAGTCATTTCTAAATCTGCTCTTGCTGTCAAGACTAAAACCGGGTATTTAGAATGGCCATGTGGCGTGGATATTTTATTATAAAACTCTATTCCGCTCATCTTAGGTAAATTAATATCCAATATAATTAAATCAGGAATGACTTCGTTAAGTTTCTCTAATGCTTCTATACCATCATAAGCAGCTACTACTTCATACCCTCTTGTCTGCAGCCGGAATTTTATTAATTGCACCAAATCTGCCTCATCTTCAATTAATAGAATGGTTTTATTGTATTCCATCTAAACCTTAGTCTTTAACCTATAAGCCTCTTGACTTTGCTTAATAATTCCTCGAGTTCAAAGGGTTTCGTCAAATAACCATCTGCTCCAATTTCTTTAACCTTCGCTGATAGGTCGTCCATAGTACTGGCAGTAAATAATAAAACAGGGATGTGTTTTAATTTATCATTATTTTTTAGCTGCCTACAGACTTCATCTCCTCTGATTGAAGGTAAAATTAAATCTAGAAGTACAAGGTCAGGCATATTTTCTTGGGTTAACTCAATTGCCTCTTTGCCATTGACAGCATTGATTATTTCATAACCTGCCTTTTTTAACCTAAATGCCGCCACCTTAAGTAAATCCGGTTCGTCGTCAACAATCAAAATTTTCTTTGGCATACCTAACCCCGGCGTTCTGTAATCGGTAAAACGAAGCAGAAAGTAGAACCTTTACCAAATTTCGATTCTGACCAAATTTTCCCCTTGTGTTGCTCAATTATTTGTTTACTTATTACCAAGCCTAAGCCTGTTCCTCCTGTCATCCTCTCTTTTCCTAACTGCTCGAATGGCTGAAAAAGTCTGGGTTTTTCTATTTCTGCTATTCCTAGGCCGGTGTCATGCACTGAGATACATACCGCGTTATCTTTCCTATCTGTAGTAATTGTAATGCCACCCCTGTCTGTGAATTTGATTGCGTTGCCAACCAGGTTTACCAAAACCTGAGTAATTTTGCCTATGTCGAATTCTATTTTGGGCAAATCTTCCTTAAGTTCGATCTTAAAATCTAACCCTTTATTTTTTGCTAGTTGCCCCATCGTTTTATCTATTTCTCTAACAACTTCGTTTATATCGTTTGCTTTTGTCTCGAATTCCATTCTTCCGGACTCTATCTTCTGGAAATCCAGAACATCGTTAATTATTCGAGTGAGCCTATCCACGTTCCTCTTTGCGGTATTTAAAAAATCTTCTTGCTCTTCATTGATCAATCCTGTTTCTCCATCCAGAACTATACCGATACCTTCCTTAATAGCGGTCAGAGGCGTTCTTAATTCGTGTGATACCATTGAAACGAAATCTGACTTTACTTTCAAAACCTTTCTTAGTGTACCTTCAGTCTTTTGGCGAACAAGAATTTGTCTCTTGAGCTGGTAAAAAATCATAAGAATTAACGCAAAACTCAAACTATAGCCTAGGATTATTACGGACAGCGTCTTACTTTTATTTTTTTTGTTTTCATCCGACCAGTTTTCTAAGAACTCCTTCTCGCTTTTAATCAACTCATCCATATCCTGACGTACCTGATCCATAATCACTTTCCCTTGATTAGTGAAGTCAGATTGTAACGCTGTATCGGAGTCTCCTTCGACCATCCAGTCTATCGATTCTTCGAGTAAGTCAAGTTTTTCCTGGATTACCGAATTAAGAGTAATTAATTTCCGCTTTTCCTCAACTTGGTTTAAATTTAACGCTACGAATTCAGTCCTTAATTTCTCAATAACTGAAAGAGCATTATTATATACTGCAAGGAAATGCTTTTTTCCTGTAAGAACAAACCCTCGTCGCGCAGTTTCGGCATCCTTTAAATAAGAAAATAATTCTTCTATTTTTATTAAATTTCGGTAGGTATTGTTTTCTTTAATATCGGTTTTATACATTTTATTGAGATTAAAATATGCAACTAAGCCAACTGCTAAGTTCACCAATAATGCCAGGGTAAGACTGAAAAGTAGAATATTTTTTTTAATCAAGCCTAAAAAATAGGTACCTTTCATAAATTTTTATCCCTTTTTTCGAAAAGGCTCTTTATTATTTTTTTAAGATATTTTTTATAGTGGCGATTAATGTATGGTGGTCATAGGGCTTTTCTAAATAAGCCTCTACTCCTTCATCTAAGACTTGCTGTTTATATACCTCATCATTTATGCCTGTAAGTACAACCACTGGAATGGTTTGAGAATAATTTGATGCCCTAATATTTTTTAAAACCGAAAGGCCACCGCCAGCAGGTAACATTAAATCCAAAATAATCAGATCCGGTCTCTCCTTAAGGGTAAGCTCTAATCCCCGGTAAGCATCGCTAGCAACACAGATACTAAAGCCTTCCACAGAGAGCCGTTTTATCAAAACTTTTGCTGTATCTTGTTCGTCTTCAATAATTAGAATTTTGTCCATATCCCCTCCTTTTTCAACTAAATATAACGAACTTAAAAATAGCTATCTTGCATTGCTAATATTACTACTCGGAATCCGAAAAGGAATCCTTCTTAACTTTATATACTACCAGAAACGGAATAGGATCATCTCCGGCTTCATCAGCGTAGACCAGTTCAAAATGCTTAAGGTCCTGCCGGTTGAGCATCTGAAAGAGCATACTCTTTATACCTTTCTCAGTGAAATTAATAGTCAATTCTTTTGATTGCCTGCTCTGTTTAGACGGTGTCAAGAAATCCTCGGAGTTCAACTCAGGAGGCGCAAATAATATACTCAGCTGAGGAATACGCAAGAGTTGTTTTCTCAGGATTACCAACTCCACACCGTACTTTTGAGCAATCTCAAAAGCCTTATCCTCATCACTTACATAAAACCTTGATATATCCTTCAAAATCTCAGCGCTTCCCAGAGGCAGATACTCCAGATATTGCCCTCCTACCATCTTTAAGGAACCCGCACCTGCATCCTCACTTACCCAGGTAATATGGTCAATGGTGACTGCCTTCGGATAATTCTCCTTCAAGTATTTGAGCATCTTAATACTTCTTGCATTAGTCCGCACCTCACTGATGCTATCCGGGTCTAAAGCGCTTAATCTTTGGCTGGAAATATTATAACCAACAACTCCTACAATTAAAAATATGACAATAAATACCGCCGGAAGATATTTGGAATCCTCTGTGAATAGAAAACGCGCTATCGAAGATACCGCGATACTCATCGCTATTGCCGAGATAATCGGGATCACCGCCACATAACCACGCCAGCCCGTATAAGTTGCCACTGCTCCCAAAATTATCCAAAAGAGAAACAACAGGTTTTTGGGATTTCTTTTGAATATACAAATTAAAAAAGCAATCGGAATAGAGAAAATCGCAATCCCGCTGGTAAAAATATAAAATTGTATAGCCTTCCTCTGATGCAGAACGGTAAAATTCTTCATAAACCAATCCATCTCTGGATGATGCGGGTTTAAACCGTATTTTGAAAAAATCGGATAGTACCAGGGTAGGCTCATAATAAGCACCGGAATAGAACAGGCAAGAAAAAATTTAAAAGCATTTTTAGCCAGGCCGGGGCTATAGATAATAATCGAAAGAGACATAAATAAGATCAAAGGAAGATAGATTAATGCTGTTCCGCTCCATGAGAGCATAGCTAAAGCAAAGAGTATTCCTGAGATCATACAGAGATAAAGGCCTTTTTTCCCGGTTATATCCGTCAAAAGCATAAAAAGCAGCGAAATCGCTGCCAGAGAAAATAAATCGCCGGGAACAAAAGGCATTAATTCTCCGGCGCGGGCACGGATAATCATACCATACGACAATGAACCCGCCAAGGCACCGATAATACTAAATAATTTATCTTGGGAAATCAGATAAGACAACCAATAGATCAAGAGAATATAAAAAATCGCCTCGAGCAGATTAAAATAATGAGTGAATATAGTAAGAGGCATAAACCTAGCGAACATCTTATAAGCTGAAGCTACAACATAGTGAAAGAGCGGCGGATAAGTCATCGGACGGCTCAAGGTCGTAAATTCGTAGATGTCGGGATTTAAACGATGCCCGCTCTCGAATACCTCATTAATCTGGCGGTAATGCCACCAGGCATCGTCGCTGATATAGCCATCTAATTTAATATTCTGCATCCTTAATGGCAAGCCAATCAGGCATACTAACCCAAGAAAAATTGCAATTGTCGAACGCCTGTAAAAGAATCGCGTAAATTTGCTTACCCTGCTCTCTTTACTTTTTTTCATATTAATCTAAAGTATCCTCGATATTTATATAATCCTTAAAATCCATCTTCTCCCCTAATTCTTGTTTTGTAACTCTGACTCTGTCAGAAACATAGGGATGAGTCCTGAAATACGAATGGGGACTAGCCGGTTTTCTTCTGTTTATTTCGTGTAATTTTTTTAAAAAATTCACCATCCCCTCGGGATTATACCCTGCTAACTTGGAATAGCGCACGCCTAACTTATCAGCCAATAGTTCATCCTCTCTTGAATAACCTAATAACAGCTGGGTAAAAGCCGCATCCGCAGCAGCAAGTACTTTTCCTGAGTCAGGGGTTGCTGCGCCTAAGAGCATCAGCAAAGAGTATCCCTGAAGTGCTTGGAGTTTTTTTATGCTGTGTCTGGCAACGATATGCGCGACTTCATGTGCGATAACGCCTGCGAGTTCGTCGTCATTGTCTATTTTCTCTACTAAACCTTTATTGATATATACAAACCCACCCGGTAAAGATACGGCATTAACCTCCTCGTCATCCAAAACCTTGAAATAATAATCGATATCCTGCCTGTCGCAAACGCTGGCAATATTCTTGCCGATATCCTCTATACGTTTCTGGATCAAAGGATCATCTACCAATTCATATTCCTTCTCTACCTGTTTGACTATGGCCTTGCCTAATTGGACTTCTTTTTCCGTACTATAATTGTATAAATAGGTTTCTTCCTGTCCGGTGACAATATTGTATTCTCTAGAACATCCGCCAAAGCCGAAAGATACGGCCAATATCACTCCCAGGACCCCTATTCGCTTGAGCATAAGAAATAGCTTTCTTAAGGGTAGCCCGACCACATTATAAAAACAGCCTTCTATCCGTCGGATAAACAATGCCCCCCTACCCTGGATATCAAAACTCCCTGCCATATCTAAGGGAGAAACCCGGGAAAAATATGCATTTATTTCTCTGTCGGTTAGCTGATCCATATAGACCTTGCTTTTTTCGTAATCCACTAAAGTTTTATTCTTATCTTTATCAATTACGGCAATCCCGGTATAGAGCCATTGCGGTCTTCTCGATAATCTTTTTAGCATCCTTGCGGCTGCCTTTAAATTCTTCGGTTTACCGAATATTTTACCATCCTGAACTACGATCGTATCCGCACCAATTATAATACCATTTTTAACCCTTTTCGCAACTTCTTTTGCTTTTTCCCGGGCGTTTCTTTTTACCAAAGCCGGGTAAGATAAATCAAGGGTTCGATGCGCCTCCCTGATCCCGCTGGGGATAACTTTAAATTTTAAACCAAAAACGCTAAAAAGTTTTTTCCTTGCCTTAGAACACGTAGCCAAATATATCATCTTCAATTTAACGAGGCGCTCTCACCGGCAAGATATCCTGTTGAAAATGCTTCTTGCAGATTAAAACCTCCTGTGTCCGCGTCTAAATCCAAAATCTCGCCAGAGAAATATAACCCTTTGATCAAACGTGATTCCATTGTACGCGGATTTACATCCCCTAAAGATACTCCTCCGCGGGTAATCATTGCCTCTTTGATCGGCCTCGGCCTAAGGATATCCAGCCTAAACGCCTTGAATAATGATACTAAATTCTTACGTTCAAGCTGCGTAATCTGACTGACAGATTTATTTGAATCAATCTTCGCAACTTCCAAAAATGTATTAATCATTGCAATCGGGAGCATGCTCTTTAATACTTTCTTTATCTTTACCGTTGGATTCTCCTTGAACTCTCTTAATAATCTTCCATTAATCTGCTCTTGGGATAGAGCGGGCTTTAGGTCTATCTCTAGATAAACCTGCCTGCCTTCATCCATCCAATCCAAGATCCTGCCGCTTAAGGACAGAGCTAAAGCCCCGGAAATACCAAAATCCGTAAAAAGTAACTCGCCTATATCCGAGATACTCTGCCTCTGGCCGTCGCTAAATTTAATTCGGATATTCTTCAACATCAGATTTTTTAAGCTTTTAGGATATTTTTGCCTGGTCTCAAGCGGTACCAATCCGGGCCTTAAGGCAGTAATCGTATGCCCTAATCTTTGTGAAATTTTGAGCCCCTCACCGCTAGAACCCGTAAAAGCATAGGAAACCCCACCGGTAGCTAAAATCAACCTTTCACAAGGTATGGTTAAGCCGCTTTCGGATAATATACCCTTTATCTTTCCATCCTGCATAAAAATATCCTTTAAGGTAGTTTTGTAGATTATTTTTACTTTATTCTTAATCAGCTCTTTTTTTAATATACCAAGTATGCTGCTTGATTTATCTGTCACAGGGAAAACCCGCTTCTGCCTCTCTATCTTAAGTTTTAATCCCCTCTCTTGGAAAAAATTTAAAAGCTCTGAATTAAAAAATTTCTTGAAGGCATCTCTTAAGAATTGACCATTCTTTGAGAATCTTGCCAGGAATAATTCTAAAGTGCAGGTATTGGTGAGATTGCAGCGTCCTTTGCCGCTTAAGAGGAGTTTTTTGCCTAGGATAGGGTTCTTTTCTACAAGGGTTACTTCTTGATTAAGCTGGCCGGCTCTGATTGCCGCCATCATTCCCGATGGGCCGCCACCGACTACGGCTATTTTCTTTGTATTCACTAAAATTATAGACCAAGGTCTTCTAAATTAAAGATCGAACTCAACCGGATTCCTTCTTTGGCCAGGCTCTGCTTGGCTCCTTCTTCTCTATCGACAATTACTATTGCTTCCTCTATTTGTACGCCTTTCTGCTTTAAAGCAGAGGCTGCTTCAAGCAACGCCCCTCCGGTAGTCGCCACATCATCAACTAAAATTACCCTATCTTTACTTTTCAACTTCGGGCCTTCGATCTGACGCCCGGCTCCGTGCATCTTGGCTGCTTTTCTCACGATAAAGGTCTTAATCGGAATCTTTTTTATATAGCTGAGGGCTGCAATAGCTCCGGTAATCGGATCCGCTCCCAGAGTAGGCCCTCCGATAGCATCAATATTCTTATGCTTAATTAATTCCAGGATAATACCCGCTACTAGATAAGCGCCCTCCGGGGTCAAGGTGATTATTCGGCCATCCAGGTAATAATTACTCTTCTTACCGCAAGATAAAACAAACTCGCCTTTCTTGAGCGCCTTTTCTTTAAGCAGCCGCAATAATTGCCTTTTTTGATTACTTATCTCATCCATATCTTGCTATTTTACTATCTGATCCTCTAAGTGTCAACCCAATAATCGTCGAAGCTTAAGCCCCTAATAGATTTTGACAAATATAAAATAAACTGTTATTATATGCCTATGCTAGGGAGTTTTCTGAAGAATCTGGCGGATATCATCTACCCCAGAGTCTGTCTTTCATGCAGGAAGAAACTCGACGCATCGTCAATTGATGAAATCATCTGCAGGTACTGCTGGGAAAAAATAGAAAAAAACAAACCTCCCTTTTGTCATTGCTGCGGGAGAAACTTAAAAAAGCCTCGCGTAACTAAAGGTATCTGTCCGGAGTGCCTTAAGCGAAAGTTACATTTTGATCGTGCCTTCAGTCCCTGTCTTTACGCGGGAACGACCAAAGAACTGATCCACCAGTTTAAATATAACCGTAAAGAACATTTAGGTCCGACTTTAAGCGGATTTATGATCGATTTCATCAAAGAATACAATCTACCTATGGAGTATATAGATCTCGTAGTTCCCATACCCCTGCATAGTTCCAGGCTGCGCGAAAGGGAATTTAATCAAGCGCAGATATTGAGTAGTAATATCTGCAAAGAATTCAAAAAAGACCTTTCAAGCGATATCCTCTTACGCAGCCGCCGGACAAAAACTCAAACAGAACTTTCATTCGATCAGCGCCTTTCAAATATCCAAGGCAGCTTTACTACAACCAAAGGCATAAATTTAAAAGGGAAAAATATATTGTTAATCGATGACGTAATCACCACCGGAGCTACTTCCTCCGAAGCAGCCCTGAGTTTAAAAAAAGCCGGCTGTGGTATTGTTTTCGTGCTTACTCTGGCTAATTAGAACATATGAAGATACTGAGAAATTATTTCCTTAAAGAATTTATCGGCCCTTTATTTCTCGCTTTAGCAGTACTCACATTTGTAATGATCCTGGGCAATCTGGTTAAAATTGCGGATATGGTAATTAACAAAGGAGTCGACCTTTTCACTGTATCTAAACTGTTTTTATTTATGATGCCATCCCTGATCAGATACACCCTGCCGATCTCTGCTCTGGCTGCGGTACTATTATCTCTGGGAAGGCTCTCTAGTGATAATGAAATCGTAGCGATTAGGGCAAGCGGAATAAACCTGATGAGCCTGATCACCCCCTTGCTTACCGTAGGTTTAATGCTCAGCCTGATCCTGGTTATCTTAAACGACCGGATTATCCCCTATGCCCATTATGCCTCTAGAAAAACATTAGTTGATCTAGGAATAAAAAATCCTACCGCAACACTTGAACCAGGAGTATTTATTGACTCATTCCAAAAATATATCCTCTTTATCTACCACGTGGATCAGAAAAAACATACGCTTAAAAATGTACGCATCTATGAACCTCAAGGGGAAAATAAACCTACGCGCACTATCGTAGCTAAAAGCGGAGAATTCATCAGCATACCGGAAAAAAAGATCCTAAAGCTTAAGCTTATAAACGGAACATCCGACGAACCGGATCCGGAGAATCCTCACAATTTCTACAAGTTAAACTTCAAGACTTATTTTGTAAACCTGAACTTTGCGCAGACAGAAAATACGGAAAACCTCGGGAAAAAGCCAAAAGATATGACCATAGAGGAACTAAATCAGGAAATCGCCAGACTAAAAGAAAGTGGGGTTAACCCTCTGCCCCTGATCACTGAGGTAGCAGAAAAAGTTGCCATGGGCTTCTCCTGTTTTATTTTTATCCTGCTAGGAGTACCGATGGCGGTAATTACCCGTCGCAGAGAGAAATCAATAAATCTGGGGATCGCCTTCCTAATCATCGGAATCTATTACATTATGCTTATGGCTTTTGAAGCCCTGGCCCATCAGGGACATATTCCTCCACAGATCGCCGTATGGCTGCCTAATATACTACTCGGCCTGATCGGCGGATTTTTAACCTTTAGAATATGCGCATTTTAGACAGATACATACTTACCTCTACTGTTAAATTATTCTTCGGTTGCCTGCTTGTCTTTTTATTTTTGTACGTAATTATTGATGCTTTTTCGCACCTTGACGAAATCCTTAAAAATAGCACCGGATTAAAGGTCCTCGGCCAGTATTATCTGTCTTTTTTCCCGATTATTTTTGTGCAAATCTCCCCTGTTGCCTGTCTCCTGGCCACACTTTATACATTCGGAAAATTAAACCGCAACAACGAGATTATCGCTATGCGCGCTTCGGGACTAAGTATTTTTCAAATCACAAAAACGATCATCATCTTCGGTATCCTGGTCAGTCTATTTGTATTCCTGGTTAATGATAAGATCGCTCCGCAATCTTCCGCTAAGACCGAAAAGATAAAAGCAATGATGGAAAGCGGCAGGTCAAAGAAACAGGATCTGATTACCAACCTATCGCTCTATGGTCTAAGAAATAGGCTTTTCTTTATAAAAAAATTTGATCCTTCAACAGCTACAATAGAAGGCATCACTATTCTAGAGCACGACGCTAAACAAAATATAATCCGCAAGCTGGTGGCGAGTAAAGGAATTTATAAAGACGGGGTCTGGACCTTCATGCAAAGCATAACTTATAATTTCGATGAAAACGGCCAGATTAAAGGGGAACCGCAGTTTCTAGAAGAAGAAATGATGGTAATCCCGGAAACGCCGCTTGATCTCTTAACCCAAAGGCAGCGTCCGGACTTTATGACTATTGCACAACTCGAAGATTATATCTGGAAATTGTCTAAAAGCGGAGCTATAAGCGCGATCAGAAATATCCGGGTTGACCTTTATCAAAAATACACTTTGCCTCTTACTAGTGCAATCATCGTGCTGCTTGGGATCCCGTTTGCCTTAAGCATGAGGAAACGTGCTACCGGGATGGCGTCGATCGGAATTTCAATTATGGGCGGGTTTTTCTATTATGTATTAAATGCCGTCGGTATTGCCCTGGGGAAATCAGGGATCATCTCTCCGCTCTTCTCTGCTTCATTAAGCCATCTATTGGTACTTACCACCAGCTTATATCTGATCAGCAAACTACCCTAGACGTATAACCTGGGGATACGCCCTCCTAATCCGCAGACAATCTCATAAGGAATAGTCTTGGCAAGTTCTGCGAGCTCTTCTGCGGTAATTCTTTTACCTGCCTGTGCACCTATAAGCACGACTTCTTCCCCGGTTTTAACCGGCATGTTTCCAACATCTACCATAATCTGATCCATACAGATCCTTCCGCTAATCTGAAAACGCTTACCCTTGATCAAAATAGGAGCGCAATTTGATAGATTGCGCGGATAACCGTCACCGTAACCAATAGGTAAAGTCACGATATTAGCCTCTTTTCTGGTAACATAATCATGCCCGTAACTTATCCCGTATCCTGCAGGAATACGCTTAACATAGATTATCCTTGTCTTCAGATTAAGTACCGGCTTTAACTTAATCTTCAGGTTCTTCTTGGGATGGAGTCCGTAGATCACCAGTCCCGGCCTGACCAGATTAAAGTGGCTTTTCTTATAATCAAGTATACCGATACTATTCGCAGCATGGATCAAAGGGATGTCAATACCGGATTTATTCAGCGCAAGCACCAAATTACTAAATAACTCTAACTGATGCAAGGTAAATTTCCGGTTAGTATCTGCGACTGCAAAATGCGTAAATATTCCTTCAATTTTGATAAATTTTAGATTACTTATCTTCTTTATAACTCTTTGTGCATTCCGATGTAAAATACCGATTCTGCCCATTCCACTATCTATCTTGATATGTACCTTAACTGGCTTTCTTAATTCAAAAGCCCTCTTATTTAAAGCATAAGCTAGATCCTCATCACAAACTGTGGGCCTAAGGTTATACTTGAATAGCGCTTCGATATTCTTCTTCAATACTAAGCCCAGAATCAATATCGGTACTTTTATATTTCCCTCTCTTAATTTGATCCCCTCATCAATAGATGCTACACCTAAATAATCTACTCTAGACTTAACTAACTGTTTAGCCACGGGGATTAAACCGTGCCCATAGGCATCCGCCTTAATCGTAACCATGATTTTAGTCCCTGGCTTGAGCAATTTTTTTATCTGTCTGTAATTATAGGCGAGGTTTTCTAAACTAATCTCAGCCCATGTAGGTCTGTAAAATTTCATTTTCTGATCTGACACTCCTTAGGATAAAGATAAATCGGCACGATCTTTGAAGGATCATCGAATTTCTTTTTCTTGATCCTCTCTAATGCAAGCTTAATAATATTCTGCCCTCTCGGATACCAATAATCGCTACTCATAAGTATTGTGCTTCTAGAATTAGCCGTGATCTTATCTTTGAGCAACCCGACTGCATCTCCCAGTATTATAGCATCGCCTTTAATTTTACCCAAAAGTTCTCTTTCATCCAAAAGCATATAGGGAG
The DNA here is from genome assembly GCA_043813305.1 of Candidatus Omnitrophota bacterium. Lineage (GTDB taxonomy): Bacteria > Omnitrophota > Gorgyraeia > Gygaellales > Profunditerraquicolaceae > JAHIZC01. The sequence continues at coordinate 11,994 of JBDRLC010000032.1, forward strand.
AGATTCTTTCAGCAGCCTCTCCTCTCGACTTGTAGATACTACAGTAGACTAAGTTCCTTTTGGCATCGATAATCGGCAAAATCCGGCTTCCTTTTTTTATCACATTCTGCGCAATTATATCCAGGCTAGATATGCCGATTAAGGGCTTCTTTAAGGCCCAGCTGAATCCTTTCGTAACAGAAAGGCCGAATCGCGTTCCGGTAAAGGAACCGGGGCCTATAGCGCAGATAAAATAATCAATATCTTTTATGCGCCAAGCTAAAACCTCAAGTGCCCTATTGATAGTTATATGTAATAACGATGAAAGTTTACTGCCCACCTCTATATTATGCTCATATATACGGCTGCCGTCATACAAAGCGAGGCAGAAATATCTTCCGGTAGTCTCAATCGCCAATAGTTTCATAACATTTTTTTAAGACTGTTTAATAATTTCTTATAGCGTGAGCCAAAGGCACTAACCTTTAGCGATCTCTTTAAATCGCTTTTAAAGCATAGTTCAATCTTTAGAAAATCTCTAGGCATGAGCTTCTTCAACCTATCAGCCCATTCGATTACCGTCACTCCCCTGCCATAAAGATACTCTTCATAGCCTAAAGCCAGGATATCACTTACCTTGTTTAATCTATAGAGATCAAAATGATACAAAGGGATCTTTCCCTGAGTATATGGGCGTATCAGTATAAAGGATGGGCTGATCACTTCGGCCTTTCTGATGCCTAACCCCTGGCCGATCCCTTTAGTCAAAACCGTCTTTCCGGAACCCAGATTCCCAAATAAACAGATTATATCCCCCGGATTTATTTGCTTTGACAAAAGCTCGCCGATCCTCTGAGTCTGGTGAACCGAATTAGAAACTATCTCCATTTTAAAAATGCCTGAAGCCTTCGGGCTTAAGATTCTCTTCTCTGTTTTTTTTATCAATAAACCTCAATCCGTACTTCCTATCAGCGATTTCTCCGATCGGCTTAAAACCACTAGAATCCAGCTCTAAGAGCCTCTTCGCTTCCTTAGGTGATAAGCTAAACAATAATTCGTAATCTTCACCGCTACCGAGTATGTCTTTTAAGCTGCGTGCATGCCTGCTTGCAGGAATCAATTGCTCAAAGATTATCGCCCCTACCCGGCTGCTTTCTAAAACATGGCTAAGATCCTGAGTTAAGCCGTCTGATATATCGATCATCGAGTTGACTTTAAAATTCTCGACTAAGAACCTGGCCTCTTTTACTCGAGGAGTAAACTTAAGATGTTTTCCTAACCTCGAGCCTCCAAGCTGCCCGGTAACGAATATTATATCTCCCACCTTAGCGCCATTGCGTAAAACCAAACGGCTCTTCTCTACCACGCCAAGCAGGCAGGTATCGATGATTAATTTCGGCGCGCTGCTAATATCCCCTCCTACTATATTTATATTAAATTTTTTAGCTAAGTTTAAGCTGCCGCGAAAAAGCCTGTCAAGAAACTCAACCGGCGTTGTCTTAGGCATGCCTATCGAGATTATGCAGTATCTTGGCAGGCCGCCGCAGGCAGCAATATCGCTCACCGAGACTGCTAAGGCTTTTCTTCCTATAAGATAAGGGTCATCATTGAGTTTAAAATCAGCATTTTCGGCAATCATATCGCAGGCAAATAACTGATAACTCAAGCGGTCCAATTTTAATACCGCGCAATCATCGCCGCTGCCTTCGATAACCGAACTATCTGTCTTAAGCAGCTTTTGGAATCTCCTGATTAGCCCGAACTCGCCGATATGATGAACCTGCATGTTTATCCGGTTAGTAATCTTCTGATATTTTTTACATAAGGGGGCCTGATAATCCCCTTTTCCGTAATAATTGCGCTGATTAAACAATTCGTAGTTACGTCAAAGGCAGGATTAAACACCTTCACCCCTCTTGCAGCTATAGGCTTTTTAAAAAAAGAGGATGTAACCTCTTGCTTACTGCGTTCCTCAATTACAATCTCTGCTCCTGTCTTAATACTCAAATCAAAGGTCGAACTGGGGGCGGCGACATAAAAAGGAATCTTATGGTAATAGGCTAAAACCGCCAGATTATAAGTACCGATTTTATTAGCGCTATCACCGTTAAGCGCAATCCTGTCAGCACCGCAGATCACCTTGTCGATTCTTCCCTGCCGCATTAACGTAGCTGCCATATTATCACAGATCAAGGTTACGTCGATACCTTTCTTTTTAAGTTCCCAGGTAGTAAGACGCGCTCCCTGTAACACCGGCCTGGTCTCGCAAGCAAACACCTTAACCCTCTTGCCCTCTGCCTTTGCACGATAAATCACGCCTAAGGCCGTACCATAATCGATAGTTGCCAGAATCCCCGCATTACAAACAGTTAGTATCGAATCATTCTTCTTGATCAATCCTGCGCCAAATTTACCGATTTTGCGACAGGCGGCTCTATCTTCTTCAATAATTCTTTTGGCTTGATTAAAAAGCATCTTTTTTATCGAAGCTATTGATTTATCTCTATTTTGTTCTGCCACAACGCGCATATTCTCTAAGCCCCAGAAGAGATTCCTTGCGGTAGGCCTTGAAGTTGCGAAATATTTTGCCACTTTTTCTAATTCTTTCTTAAAGCTGCTAAAAGTCTTTGCTTTTGAATTTTTTATACCTAAGTAGACACCTAATCCTGCTGCTACCCCTAAAGCCGGAGCACCGCGTACCTTCATTGTTTTTATCGCATGCCAAAGACTGCTTAAATTGTTGATATAGACGTATTCTAATTTGTTAGGAAGTTTTGTCTGATCAATCATCTTAATTCTATTATTTTTCCACTCTATTGTCTTTATATTCATTTTTCTTTTCCTTTACAGGCCGATCAGTCTGGCTAATACGCTCTTTTTCACCTTAATTGCTGAAGAAGGACAGGCCTCCTGACAGCAAAAACAGGAAATACATCCGGAATAATTGATTGCTACCTGGTTATTTTTCATATTCATCACTTTAGCCGGACAGGCTTCTATGCAGGCATTGCAGCGCGTACAATTATTGTGGTCAACGTAAGGATAATATTTGATCAACTTCATCGCCAGCTTGATCACCGGCCTTGGTATTTTTGCCGTGATCGAAGTAGTAGGTAGTAAAAACGGCTCTTGGATTGCATCCTCTAATTTTTCTCCTAGAATTGTAATCGAATTGATATCCGCTAAACCTAAGTTTCTTTTCGCTGCTTCTTTAATACTTAATACTGCCTCGGGCTCGACCCCCATGATTAATGCCATGATACTATCTAAAGCAACACAATCGCTACCTGCCAATAATAGCTTGAGATTACGTAATCTTCCCCCTGTCGCCGGCCCATCCCCTTCCATGGCTACGATCCCATCTACGATAGTCAAGCTAGGTTTTATCTCCTGAAAAATATCTACTAACACTTTAGAAAAATCTTTATTGGTATAGTATTTCTTATGTAACTCGGTCTTAAAAGTCCCGGTAACCAGGCCGTAGAGATTTTTTATTGCTCCGGTTAAAAGAGTAAGGTCGTGCGTCTTAAACTTAGGCAGGTTGACTATAAAATCACATTGATCTAACCAGGTGCTTAAGGGGAATCCCCTTCTCATCCGCCTTTTATCAAACTTGACTAAATTAACTGACTCCTCTTCGCAGACCTTCTTCATTCCTGATAATTCATAAACCTTATCGACATTTTCTATCTGACTACCCCAGACAGATGGACCATCCCCTAAATAGATTGAACAGTCTATCTTTTTTAGCAGTTTGATTACTGCCCGGACAACTTCCGGATGAGTATCAATTCCTGCCTTGGGCTCCTTAGCCATAAGCAGATTCGGCTTTACCAATACCTTACTCTTAGGTTTGATGAAATTTGATATGCCGCCGATTAAATCAACCGCTTTGCTTACAGATTCCTCTACTAAAGCAGAGTTATAATTTTCGCATTTAACTACCGAAACTTTTGCGTTCATCTCAATTTAAAGAAATTCTTGGCGTTCTCGGTTGTGACTCTAGCCACTTCCTCAAATGAAATCCCTTTAATCGAAGCTATCTTATCCGCCAGCGATTTGACATATATCGGTTCATTCCTCCTGCCCCTATGCTCTTGGGGAGATAAGAATGGCGCATCCGTCTCAAGCATTAACTTATCCATTGGAGCTAATTTTACTAGAGAACGCAGGGTATCAGCTTTTTTATAAGTAATATTGCATGTAAAAGAAATAAAAAGCCCTAAGTCCAGACACTGATTTAAAAAATTTTCATCCCCGGAAAAACAATGCACCACCGCCTTGAGCGGCATATTCTCCTCTAAAATCGCTAAGGTATCGTTTTGGGCCTGGCGGTTATGTATCACAACGGGAAGATTCAGGCTTTTAGCCAATCTTAACTGTAATTTAAATAAAGGCCTTTGATTCTCTGGTTTAGAATAATTCTTGAAGTAATCCAGCCCTATTTCGCCTATTGCCACTACTTTATTCTGTTTAGCTAAATCGCTTAAGGTATTCTGAATTTCCTGATTAGTGCGATCTGCTTCATGCGGATGCAATCCTACGGTAGCATATATAAAATCATATCTCCCGGCTAACTCTATGGATTGCCTGGAACCTCTGAGGCTTGAGCCGATATTCACGATATAATCTATACCCTCGTGCCTTGAGCGCTGGATAACCTTTGCTCTATCGCGATCAAATTCCGGGAAGTCTAGATGGCAATGCGTATCAATTAACATTAGGTCTGGATGCGGGGAAATAAAGGTTTACCCTTTTTGACTTTATCTTTACCTAGCTGTTCTTTTATCGAGACAGCGGTCAAAGGTATAAATGCGGCGATCTGATCATCTACTTTATTGATTACATCCACCAGAACCAGAATAAAATCCTTAATTTCATCTATTTTATTCTCCTTAGCAAGATTCCAGGGTTTTGTCTGCTCAACATATTTGTTCGCCATATTAACCAGCTCCCAGATATTCTCTAATGCCTGGCTAAAATTAAAATCTCCCAAAGCAGATAGATGAACTGAGATCTTTTCATCAAGTGAATTTATTTTATCCGATATCGATTTCGCCTCTTTTGATTTAACAGCAGCGCCTTCACCGGGAACCTTACCTTGAAAATATTTCTCGATCATCGTAAGCGTACGGTATACCAGATTACCAAGATCATTCGCCAGGTCGCTATTAAATCTCTTCACCAGAGAATCTTCGGAAAAATTTCCGTCCAGGCCAAAGGGAACATCACGCAGGAGAAAATATCTGTATACATCAATCCCATACTTATTTGCCATATCTAACGGAGAAACTACATTACCGCGGGATTTAGACATCTTGCTCTCATTGATCATCCACCAACCATGGGCAAATATACACTTTGGCGGTTCTATATCTAATGCCTTTAAGATAATCGGCCAATATACCGCATGCTGCCTTAAGATATCTTTTCCGATTAAATGCAAGTCTGCCGGCCACCATTCGGATTTATACTTATCCTTTGCATCAAATTCACCTACCGCACTGACATAATTTATCAGCGCATCGAACCAGACGTAGGTAACGTGCGTGGGGCTAAAGGGTAAAGGAATTCCCCAGCTCAGCCTCTCTTTAGGACGGGAAATACAAAGATCATTCAACTTATTATTCTTCAGGAAACTGGTGACCTCATTTCTCCTGATTTCCGGCCTGATAAACTCAGGGTGATCATCGATATACCTAATCAACCAATCCTGATATTTCGATAACTTAAAGAAGTAATTGCTCTCTGATATTTTCTCCAGGCCCCTCTTGCAATCCGGGCATAGCTGTTCGCTGATCTGCGACTGATTCCAGAATGTTTCACAGGGGGTACAATACCAACCCTGATATGTATCCTGATAGATATCGCCCTTCTTATGCAATATCTCTAAAATCTTACAAACGATTTTTATATGCCTATCCTCGGTGGTGCGAATGAAATCGTTGTAAGAGATATTCAGCTTTTTCCAGAGATCCCTGAATTGCATGACCATCTTATCGCCAAATTGCTGAGGGCTTAATTTCGCATCTTCCGCTGCGCGCTGTATCTTCTGGCCATGCTCGTCAGTTCCGGTTAAAAACCAGACCTTCTTCTCTCCCAACACTCCTCTCATATAGCGCGCAAGAGAATCAGCTGCTATATTAGTATAAGAATGCCCTATATGAGGAGAGGCATTAACATAATATAACGGGGTAGTTAGATAAAATTTATTTGGCATCTTTATAATTCATCTCCACCTGCATACCATCCTCTAATTCAATGGTAGCTGTACGCTTAAAAACATTCACATTAATAACCTTACCCTTGCCTTTAGGAGTATTTATATGCTCGCCTTCGCGGGGTAGGCCCTTGGATAGAATCTTATAAGTCTCGTATTCAAAGGAAAGACAGCACATTAATCTTCCGCATAAACCGGATATTTTTGGCGGATTAAGAGGAAGCCCTTCCTCCTTTGCCATCTTGATTGTAACCGGCTCAAAATCCTTAAGGAATTTCGCACAACACAACTCTCTACCGCAGGAGCCAAAACCGCCGAAGAATCTCGCCTCATCTCTGACCCCGATCTGCCTCAATTCGATCCTTGCCTTGAAGATTTTAGCCAGGTCCTTTACCAGATCGCGAAAATCAATCCTGCCCTCTGCGGTAAAATAGAATATGATCTTGCTGCGGTCAAAAGAATACTCCGCTACAACCAGCTTCATCCCAAGTTTATGCTCTTCTATTTTTCTGTTACAGGTAATAAACGCCTCTTTTGCTTTTGCCCTGTTATCTTCTATCTGCTTTAGGTCTTCCTTCCTGGATAAACGCACCACCTTCTTTAACGGCTCTTTCGGATGTTTACGATGCGGACAGGCTTTTTCGGATAGAGAGATTACCTGTCCGTAATCTAATCCACGGTCATACTCGATAATTACCTGATCCCCTTCTTTAACTTCCAAGTTACCGGAATTATATAAAAAGGTTTGCCCCGAATCCCTGAGTTTGATTAAAATCACGCCTTCCATAATTGCGCTCCTAAGTTATGCAACATTAACCTGACATTGATATTCTGATCTAAATAAGATATCGAATCTGAGATCACGTTCAGCATACGGTCTAGCTCCAGAAAGGAGTAACGATGTATCAGCCTCAAGAGGTCGTCCTTACGGTCTAAATTTATAATCTCTGAATAAGGCATACCTATCTTTACCAAATAAATATCCCTGAACCAAGTTGCCAGGATATTGAGTTGGTTTTTTACCTCTTCCCTTTTCTCTAACGAAAGATTCAGCATCCGGCTCTTTTGCAATTGCGTAAACCCGTCGATTATCCTGTTTTTCTCCCTCAATACATCCTGATCCTTTGATCCGAGGGCAAACCCGAGCCTCCCCTCGGAGAAATAAGCCAGAAAATGAGCCGGCTCCTCTTTGATCCGGTAATCTTTTTTCAACATTTCTTTCAGTTTTAATCTCGCGAGGCCAGAAAATTTTAAGATTTTGCATCGCGAGACTATAGTGCTAAATATTAATGATATTTTATCGGTTATAAGGATAACCAGGCTATTGCCTGGCGGCTCCTCTAATATTTTAAGCAAGGCATTAGAGCTCTCGGCATTTAAATTATGCGCATTATCAATGATGAATACCTTGATTCTTCCTTCGTAAGGCCTTAAGCTGATAGATTTCTTTAACTCCCGGATCTGCTCTATCTTAATCTCGCTTGCCGAAGCTTCAATAATATGTACATCCGGATGCTGGCCGGTTTCAATCTTTGCGCAGGATATGCAGCGGTCGCAGGAATCTAAGCTCTGATTTAAACAATTCACTGCTTTGGCCAAGGTTTTAGCGACCATCCTCTTCCCTAAACCTTGCGGCCCACTAAAAAGATATCCGCCCTCTAAAGAAGCTTGTCTGATATAACTTTTAAGTATCCCAACAGGCCTATCCTGGCCCTTGATGGCATCAAAAGACATATTTCTTTATCGCTTCCCTAATCTTGCTCTGGGTTTTATCTTTATTCTTTTCGACTTTAATCACTTTTATCCTGCCCGGCTGACCGGCTGCTAACTTCAAGTACCCCCTTCTTACGCGAAGATGATAGGAATAAGACCTTCTCTCGATACGGTCCTTTGATGATCCGCGGTTTTTCAGCCCGTCCTTAACAGGTAAATCTAGGAGTATGGTCAAATGCGGATTTAAGCCGTCAGTTGCAAAACTTCCCAATTTTTTGATCAGCTGAATATCTATACCCAGGCCAAATCCCTGATAGACTACCGTAGAATCGAGAAATCTATCACAAATTACGATCTTCCCACCAAGCAACGCCGGCTTGATGATTTCATCGACGATTTGTGCCCTTGCTGCCATATAAAGCAGCATCTCGCAATTAACACTGATCTTTTTATTCTCCGGGTTCAGCAGAATCTTTCTTATCTTCTCGCTGATTATAGTTCCACCCGGCTCGCGGATATAAACTACCTTGCGCCCTCTGCCTTTTAGATAACGAGCAAGCATCCGGGATTGCGTACTCTTACCGCACCCCTCCGAACCTTCAAATGTAATAAACTTCCCCTTCATATTTATAATCTCCTACCTGACACAAAGTAAATTTTCTCTACAGTTGGCGGGTCCTGCCTGCCGAGCCACCTCACCGTGCTCACTGGCGTTGCGCGCGGCAAGGCCTTCGTCTCGGCAGTCACCCCCTAACGCAACTGAAAATTTACTCTTGAAAGGGGCTTTTGCGGTTTTGCTGAAGCGCACATTAGGCTTTTTTCGGCAAATGTGTGCAAGCCTGCCTGCCCTGACTGCCGTCAGGCAGGCGACAGGCAGGGAATTACGGCGAACGGAGGAGCTCTATACTGTAAACCTCTCCGGGAGAGAGCCGTAAACCGCAGCACACGGCGAAAAAAGACAGTGCGTGGAAGCGAAACCGAAAAGACCCGTTATTGAGAAAAAATCGACAAGTTTATTCAGAGTTTTCTTCGCCAAGTTGTACCCTCTTTGGTATCCTCTAATATGATTCCTTCAACTTCTAATTCTTGCCTTATCTGATCAGAGAGAGCGAAGTTTTTCTCTCGGCGCGCCTTCTCTCTGGCCTCGATCTTCAACCTGATATCCTGATCAAGCTGCCTCTCAGTCGTAAGGGATATGGAGAAGATCTCTAAAAGCTCTTCTAATATCTTAAGGGATCTTTTTACCAAAGCTGAATCATCTATATTCTTATTAGTCTGATTTATTAATTCAAAGATAGCGGCTAATCCCTGGGGGGTGTTGAAATCATCGTCCATTGCTTCGATAAACCTGTTTTTTATCCCATCGATTTTCTTGAATCTCTTAGCTGTATCCGATAAGGCTTTAGAAACTTTACGCTTTTGAGTTTTCTCTACCAGAATCGAAATCCTTTGCAATGCCTGCCTCGCTTCCTCCATCTTATCCCAGGTAAAATCTAAAGGAGATGAATAATGCGCCTGAAGATAAAATATTTTTAATACATTCGCCGGATATTTATCTAACACATCTTTTATGGTCACAAAGTTTCCCTGTGACTTTGCCATCTTCTGAGCGTTAATAGTAAGCAATCCGTGATGAATCCAGTACTTTGCAAAAGGCTTATCGGTAAGAGCCTGCGCCTGAGCAATCTCATTCTCATGATGAGGAAAAACTAAATCTATGCCCCCTGCATGAATATCCAGGGTATCTGTCTTAAGAAACTTTTGGCTCATCACAGAACACTCTATATGCCAACCAGGCCTTCCTCTTCCCCAGGGGCTATCCCAGTAAGGTTCGCCTTGTTTAGATTTCTTCCATAAAGCAAAATCTAAAGGATCCTCTTTTGTCTCATCAGCTTCTTTTCTTACGCCGCTTAATAAGTCATCAACGCTGCGGTTGGATAATTTTCCGTAATCGTTAAATTTACGCACGCTAAAATATACGCCGCTATCCGTAAAATAAGCGAATCCGCTCTTCATTAGCTTCTGAATATACTTTATCATACTCTTAATATTCTTAGTTGCCCTCGGTTCGTAATCCGCCTTGTTGATACCCAGGCTCTTTAAATCCTCATAGTACCTAGCAATATACTTCTTAATCAAAGCCTCCCAGCCAATATGCAGTTCATTTGCGCGTTTGATTATCTTATCGTCGATATCGGTTATATTGCGTACGAACCTCACCCGGAATCCCCGGTATTTTAAGTACCTGCGGATAACCTCAAAGGTATAAAGGCTCCTGGCATGTCCAATATGGCTATCATCGTAGACTGTTACGCCACAGGTATAGATATTTACTTTAGGGGGGTTAATTGGTGAAAATTCTTCCTTGCTTCTGGAAAGAGAATTATATATATAAATTGGCATCTAGATAAATTACTTTTTATCTTCTAATTGCCGGATTCTTTTCTCTAGCTCTTCAATGGCCTGCTTAATCGGGTCAAGTACATTAACATGATCAAGGTTATCTTCGATCTTCCTGCCATCCTGTTTCGTAATCCTGCCCGGAACACCAACCACCGTCGAGTTGGGCGGTACATCTTTGATTACCACGGCATTCGCTCCGACATAAGAATTATCTCCGATAGTAATATCACCCAAGATCTTTGCCCCTGCCCCGATCACAACATTATTACCTATTGTAGGATGGCGTTTGCCTTGCTTTAAGCCGGTTCCGCCTAAAGTCACGCCCTGATATAAAAGCACATCATCTCCGATAATCGAAGTCTCCCCTACTATTACTCCCATTCCGTGGTCAATAAAGAACCTCTTGCCGATTTTGGCTCCGGGATGTATTTCGATACCGGTGATCGATCTTGCAATTTGAGAGATCATCCGTGCGGTAAAGAACATATGCAGTTTATAGAAAATATGTGCCGTCCGATAAGCCACTAAAGCATGCAACCCCTGATACAGAAGAACTACTTCAAAAAAACTCTTTGCCGCGGGGTCTTTCTTCTGTGCTATCCTGATATCGCCGTAAAATAAAATTGAAATCAACATTATCTTTATTACAGTTATCGCAATCAGAATCAGTAATATATTTATCAACAGAGACATCTCACGCTCCCTTCGCCAATAATGCTACGGCGTAGCAGGCAATTGCTTCTTTCTTACCGATTTCCCCCATGCCTTCATTAGTTTTTGCTTTTATATTAACCTGGTCATCTTTAATCATTAAAATCGAGGCGATATTCTGCTGGATCTGTTTTCGAAAAGGCGCAATAGTAGGCTCCTGAGCAACTATTACCGTATCGATGTTGTTGATTTTAAAACCTTTCTTTTTCACCAACTCTCCTACCTCTTCCAGGAATTCCCTGCTGGAGACACCATGATACTTTGGATCCGTATCAGGAAAAATAGCGCCGATATCTTGGATTGCCGCTGCGCCTAATAACGCATCACATATAGCATGCAAGAGAACATCTCCGTCAGAATGTCCTAATAACCCCCTAACATAAGGAATTTCTTCTGCGCCGATGAATAACTTGCGGCCTTCCTCTAAACGATGAATATCGTAACCTATGCCTATTCTGAACATATCGATTACTGGATTCTAGATGCTAGATACTAGATCCTTGATTTCCTAGAAGCTTTTACTAGTATCCAGAATCTAGTATCAAGAATCTAACTTATATTTCTCGATATCGCCTCGGCAATTACCATATCTTCCGGAGTGGTAATCTTAATGTTATTATAAGAGCCATGAACTATACTCACCCTACGGCCCAACTTTTCAACTAACATCGCATCATCGGTTACATTTATGCGGTTAAACTTCTTGTAGGCTTTTAATATCAAGTTCTTTTTAAAGACCTGAGGAGTCTGTATCTCCCAGAGCCTACTTCTATCTAAGGTTTTTTCTACAATCTGAGTACGAGATACGAGCGACGAGCGACGAGCAACGCCTTTTATAGTGGCTTTCACCGGTACCCCGGATATTGCCGCACCGTATCTCTTAGCTTCTCTAATCAGAGCAATGACCGTCTTTTTATCGACAAAAGGCCGGGCTACATCATGAATCAGAACTAAATCAGTGCGTTTATCTATAGCTTTAAGCCCGGAATATGCGGAATCCTGCCTGCGTTTTCCGCCATAAACTATCCTATGAACCTTTCCTATCCGATATTTACTTATGCTATTAATGATCCCCTTTAGATTACGGGTATTTGCTACTACGACTATATCCTTTATGGATGTTAGACTACTCAGGGTTTTAAGAGAGTAAAATATAATCGGCTTGGAATTCATCTTAATTAGCGGCTTGGAAATTTTTGATTTAGACCTCAACCCTTTGCCTGCGGCAAGGATAATGGCGCTAAGATACATGCTATCTTTGCAGCTTTGTAAATATCATCCTGCCTGCCTGCGTCTGTAGAACTGAAGTAACCGCGACCTTTACTTCCTGGCCGATCAGTCTCCGAGCCTCTTCCACCACTACCATAGTCCCGTCGTCAAGATAACCCACTGCTTGATTGTGCTCTTTCCCTTCCTTAATCAGTTTGATATGCATACCTTCTCCGGGAAAGACCACAGGCTTTAAGGCATTAGCAAGCTCATTAATATTTAAAACCTTTATCCCCTGAATGCTCGCTACGCGGTTTAAATTATAATCAACCGTGAGGATCTTAGCCTCGATTAACTTGGCTAACTGTACCAACTTGGCATCTACTTCTTTAGTCTCAGGGAAGCCTTCCTCGTGTAATGTAATATCCAGCTCTGAATCCTTCTGAATTGTATGCAGCATCTCAAGCCCCCTGCGTCCCCGTTGTCTCTTTATCGGGTCGGTTGAATCCGCGATCTGCTGTAATTCTTTTAAGACAAATTTTGGTATGACGAGCTTGCCTCCCAAAAACCTTGTTTTACAAATATCGACTATGCGGCCGTCAATAATCACGCTGGTATCAAGTAAAGTCAAATCTTCAACCTGGTCCTGCCTGCGCAATCTCACATAAGGGATAATCACGTTAAATTCATCTTTGCCGCGTAAACCAATAACCATTCCTAAGTAACAGAATATCAAGGTAAGCGTAACCCTGATTAATTCCAGGCTCCCCGGTGCTAAAGGCGCCAGGCTAAAGGCATCAGTCACCAACTTTGCCATAATCAGGCCTAATATTAAACCAAATACTGTACTGGAGAGGCCCTTGACTGAAACCTTACGCATACCAACCTCTGCTAGAATGATTGATAAAGAGCCGACCAGGCCGATCAAAGAACCGATAAATCCCATATCCCCGATTGCTAATGTCTGATATCCGATAAGCATGCTTCCTACCACAAAAAGAATACGTACTAATAATAAATTCATCTGCTACCTCCCTGCCTGCCGGTAGGCAGGCTTAATGTAAGATCCAATGCCTCTTTAAGTATGGAGACCGGAATTAATTCAATGTTGTCTTTTTTTAATTTCATGTTCTTATAATTATTTTGCGGCAATACACAGCGCTTGAATCCCAATTTCTCTGCTTCGTTGATCCGTAAGGCTGCCTGCGATATGCTTCTGATCTCACCGGCTAAGCCTACTTCTCCCAAGACCACTGTCTCAGGGATAACCAGTTTCTCACGGAAAGCCGAGGCAGCTGCTATGCAGACCGCTAAATCCGCCGCCGGATCTTCTATCTTAATACCTCCGGCAACATTCACAAAAATATCCTCTGCGGCAAGATGCAGGCCTATGCGTTTCTCTAAGACCGCGATCAATAAAGCTAAACGATTATAATTAAAACCCTGGGCCCGACGCTGCGCGTAACCAAAGTTGGCTTTACTTACCAATGCCTGGATCTCTACTAAAAGAGGCCTGGTCCCCTCCAATATTGATACCACTACAGACCCAGAGACATCCTTCGGTCTCTCGGAAAGAAAAATCTGGGAGGGATTCTTAACTTCCACGAGGCCGTTAGAGGTCATTTCAAATACGCCGATCTCATTGGTAGAACCGAATCTATTCTTCACTGCACGCAAAATCCGATAGATTGAGAATCGATCCCCTTCAAAATAAAGCACCGTATCTACGATATGTTCCAGGACTCTGGGCCCGGCGATTGCGCCCTCTTTAGTAACATGGCCGATAATAAAAATAGCGGTGCCTGTAGATTTAGCTAACTGAGTGAGAATCCCCGCGCACTCCCTTACCTGGCTTACGCTACCGGGTGAGGAGCTAATCGTAGGTTCGAAAATTACCTGTATCGAATCAATGATTACAACCTGCGGATTTATCTTTTTTATGTATTCAAGAATCAAAGACAAATCTGTTTGGTTAACAATGAACAACTGGGATGACTCCTTGCCTCCGGTTATACGCTTTGCCCTTAACTTTGTCTGCGTCACAGATTCCTCGCCGCTTACATAAAGAACCCTCACTTCCTGCCTGGTCAATTGATTACAGATCTGTAACGCTACTGTTGATTTTCCTACTCCGGGATCCCCTCCGATCAAAACCACTGATCCCGGCATTACCCCTCCACCTAATACCCTGTCTAGCTCTGTAATATCGGTCTTAAAACGGTGCTCTTCTTTAACCTCGACATCCTTTAACAAGACCGGCTCATCCTTATAAAGGGATACCCGCTCTTTAATCTTTATGGAAGATGGCAGAGCAAAATCCTCCTCTGCAAAGGTATTCCAGTTATTGCAATCCGGGCACCTTCCCAGCCACTTAGGTGACTGATAACCGCAACTCTGGCAGCTGAATACTGTCTTTATCTTCATTTTTCCTTAGACTTCCAGAATAACTTCCAGGGATTCCTGCGCAGATCCATAATAAACGCCTCCAGCTCTTCATAGATCGTATCTTCATACATCAGCTTACCCAGGGTACCTTCTTTATTCTTTATTCTCTCAAGGCTCTCGGCGATACTTTTCGCGATCCCCTTGGCTAATTTAGTCACTTCATGTATCGGCACAGGGTCCTCTCCTGTAATCTGGTCGTTTTCGTCAAGTATTACGCTATAGTCTTTACCAGGGATAACTTCGATATACTTTTCTCCCAGAAGCCCCAGGGTATTAACCCATACCGTAGAATCAAGAGGGATCTTCACATTCCTTTTTACAGAACAGAGCACGTGCACTTTAGTCTTGCCCTCCTGGGGATCAAGCTGGAATTTGATATCCTTGACATTCCCCACATCAACACCCGCGAATCTTACCGGCGCGCCAATCTTGACTCCGTTTATAAAATTAAAAATAAACCTTACCTGATAGTGAGCGGTCCAGGTCCTGATTCCGCCGATCGATAAAACAAATAAAGCCATGAGTATCATGCCTACAAAGGCAAAAACCCCTACCTTCAATTCTAACCTAGTTTTTCCGAATATCATCTTTTCCTCCGAGTTTTCTCTTAATTCTTATTTTATGGAAAACGAGTCCCGAATTACTTGCTATTACTTGTCGGTAACGAGGGACAATCATCTAAATCTTTCTAAGGTTTCTGTTATCGGCCCTTTTGCCAATCCGTTAATAAACTGGTGCACCACCGGATGATTAGTGCTCTGAATCTGATCGGAAGTGCCTTCGGCAATTATCTTTCCTTGATACATCATCGCAATCTTATCTGCTATTTTGTAAGCACTGACCATATCGTGCGTAACTACGACCGAGGTAACCTTTAATTTATCGTGAAGCGTTCTGATCAATCCATTGATCGCATCTGCGGTTATCGGATCGATTCCGGTTGTCGGTTCATCATAAAGTATAATCTCAGGCTTGATGCATATGGCGCGGGCCAAAGCTACGCGCTTCTTCATTCCCCCGCTTAACTCCGCGGGCATCAGATTACCCACGCCGCACAAGCCTACCTGACAAAGCGATTCCTCGACTCTTTCTAATAATTCCCTCTGAGCGATCTTTGTATGTTCAATCAGACTAAAACCCACATTTTCTGCTACGGTCATAGAATCAAATAGTGCGCCACCCTGAAAAACCATGCTGATCTTGAGGCGCAATGCATCCAATTCCTTCGCCTTTAAGGTTGTGATATCTTTATTATCGACAAATACCTTTCCGCTATCGGGCATTAGTAAACCCACGATGTGTTTTAGAAGAACGGACTTTCCGCAACCGGAACGTCCGATAATCACGCAGGTAGTACCCGTCTCTATCTTAAGGCTCAAGTCAGCTAGAACCTTGTGGCTTTCAAAAGATTTATTTACCCCTACTATGTCTATCATTTTAATTTACGGAAATATAAAATAAAATATCGAGGTAAAAAAGCAGTCGGCAATAATAATCATCATAAATGTCAGTACTACCGAACGCGTAGTAGCCCTTCCTACGCCCTCTGCTCCACCCTCTACATTAAATGCCTCATAGCAACTGATGATCGCAATGATCATCCCGAAGAAAATAGTCTTAAAGAGTCCGGTAAACAGGTCTTTATAGAGCAGAGAATCAAAAGTAATGTGTAGATACATGCTAGATGAAATCCCTAGTTTATGTACACAGATCAAGTAACTGCCGAATATCCCCACGACATTAGCATACATCGTCAATATCGGTAGCACAAACATCAGTGCTAAGAAGCGCGGAACAACCAGATACTTTATCGGGTTCGTCGCCAGGGTCTCCAGAGCGTCTATCTGCTCGGTAACCTGCATCGAACCAAGCTCTGCGGTAATCGAAGCACCCACTCTACCGGCAACTACCAATGCGGTAATTACTGGGGCTAGCTCCCTAACTAAAGCCAACGCAACTAAACTGGCGATATACATCTCAGAACCCATGCGCTGCATAAAGTACGCTGTCTGAAGCGCAAAAATAAAACCGATAAATAAAGCTACACTTGAAACAATCGGAAAGCTGTCGTAACCGGCTTTCTTCGCCTGCTCGATTATGCGGTCCTTCTGAAAAGGAGGCCGGAATATAAAATAAACTGTCTGGAAGGTTAAATTCGCCAAGCCTCCCAGAAAATACATCGCGGCAAATAACCGATGACCTAAAGTTACGAAAAATTGGCTGATCATTATTGAAAAACTAACTCCTGATTTTTACGTGTTACCTTAGCCTTAGAGCCTTCTTTAAAGTTCTTGGAGATTATCTCGGAGGCCAGAGGGTCCTCCAGGAATCTCTGTATGGTCCGCTTTAATGGCCTTGCCCCGAATACAGGATCAAAACCTTTCTCGATCAATAATTCTTTAGCATCTTGGGTAACTTCTAAGGTGATGCCCTGTTCTTTGAGCCTCTCCTCTACGAAACCGATCTCAATATTCACGATCTTTTGGAGATCTTCCTTTGCCAGTTGACGAAAAACTACAATATCATCTATACGGTTTAAGAACTCCGGCTTAAAAGTATGCTTTACCTGCTCGAGCAATTTCTCCTTCATCTCCTGATAGCCGACTTCTTCCTTCTGGGTCTTAAAACCGAGTGAACCGGTCTTACGGATCAATTCTGCCCCGACGTTAGAGGTCATGATTATAACCGTATTCCTGAAATCTACCTTTCTGCCGAAACTATCAGTTAACCTGCCATCCTCAAACATCTGAAGTAATAAATTAAATACATCCGGATGCGCCTTCTCGATTTCATCTAAGAGTATAACTGCATATGGCCTTCGTCTTACTCTCTCGGTAAGCTGCCCGCCCTCTTCATAACCCACATACCCAGGAGGTGCACCGATTAGACGCGAAACATTAAACTTCTCCATATATTCGGACATATCCAATTGCAGGAGTGCTTCCTCGTTGCCGAACATAAAGTCAGCTAATGCCCTGGCGAGCAGTGACTTTCCTACACCTGTAGGACCTAAAAAGATAAACGACCCGATAGGCCTTTTCGGATCTTTTATGCCGGCTCGCGAACGTCTGACTGCCTGGGCAATTGCCTTGATCGCCTCATCCTGACCTATTACGCGCTTATGCAGCTCCTCTTCTATCCTGAGCAGCTTATCACCCTCTTTTTGCTCCAATCTGAATATCGGTATCCCCGTCCATTGCGAAACCATCTTAGCGATATCCTCTTCATTCACTTCCGGACGCATCTTATCTTTTGCCACAGACCACTGTGCGTTCAATTTTTCCAATTCTCCCCGCGCCTGTCTCTCCTGATCTCTTAATGAGGCGGCTTTCTCAAAATTTTGACTCTTGATATAGGACTCTTTTTCTTTGCGTAATGATTCTACCTTTTCTTCTAACTTTTTTATTTCCGGAGGCACAACCAAAACATTAAGCCTTGCCCGGGAACCAGTCTCATCGATCAGATCAATCGCCTTATCCGGCAGAAATCTACCTGAGATGTACCGGTCAGATAACTTTGCCGCTGCTTCCAGCGCATCGTCACGAAAAGTGACCCGGTGATGCGCTTCATACCTATCCCTTAATCCCTTTAGTATCTCAACAGTCTGAGGTACGGTCGGAGGTTCGACCATGATCGTCTGGAATCTCCTCTCTAAGGCAGCATCCTTCTCGATGTGTTTCCTGAACTCATCGAAAGTGGTAGCGCCGATACACTGCATCTCACCGCGTGAAAGAGCAGGTTTTAAAATATTCGAAGCATCAATCGCGCCTTCTGCAGCTCCCGCGCCTACCAAGGTATGCAGCTCATCGATAAATATGATTACGTCCTGAGAGCGTTTTATCTCCTCCATTACTGCTTTAATCCTCTCCTCAAACTGTCCGCGGTATTTGGTTCCCGCAACCATCAAAGCCAAATCCAGCACGATCATGCGTTTGTTACGCAGCACTTCCGGAACATTACCGGCAATGATTGCCTGAGCCAGGCCTTCAACTATTGCTGTCTTTCCCACTCCTGCTTCACCCAAAAGCACCGGATTATTCTTTGTGCGCCGGCTTAAGATCTGAATCACTCTCTCTATCTCCTGATGCCGGTTGATTACCGGATCAAGCTTATTCTCTTTTGCTAAAGCAGTGAGGTCGCGGCCAAAAGCATCCAAAGCAGGGGTTTTACTCTTTGCCTGTTGAGCACCACCCTTGCCAATACCGGGAAGCGCAGAACCTAGGAGTTCCATCACTTCATTCCTTACTTTATTTAAATCCATTCCCAGATTTAATAAAACCTGGGATGCGATACCCTCGCCTTCACGAATCAAACCGAGCAATAAATGTTCTGTGCCGATATAGTTGTGTCCTAAAGAGCGCGCCTCCTCCGCTGACAACTCTAAAGCCTTCTTTGCCCGTGGTGTAAAGGGAATATCTCCGATTATTTGAGTACTCGGACCGGGCTGGACTAATTTTTCGATCTCCAGGCGGATATTTTGTAAAGAAATTCCTATCTTCTGTAATACGGCAGCAGCTACACCTTCCCCTTCACGGATCAAACCCAATAATATGTGTTCTGTGCCGATATAATCATGGTTAAAACGCCTTGCTTCTTCTTTTGCTAAAATAATTACTTTCCTTGCCCTCTCGGTGAACCGATTAAACATCGCTTTCTCCTCCTGACTATATTTTTATTCTGCTTCTGATTAACTCCGCTCGCTTCGCATCTCTTTCATTAGCCGAAAGCTTTTTGTTCTCTATTTTTTGTAAATGCGCAGGCTGGGTAATAACGAACAATTCATTTATTGTCTGCCGGTTAATATCTTTAACCATCCCCAGGTCGACTCCTAATCTTACCATCGATAGCAATTCAGTTGTCTCCTGGCTGGTTATAATATGGGCGCTTTTTAAGATACCCAGGCTCCGGTAAACCCTATCTTCCAGTAATGATCTATTTCTCGAAAGCATTAACTCCCTTGCCTGTTTCTCTTGTTCGATTATCTGCCTGATCAGGCCATTGATGTTATTAATGATCTCTTCTTCGCTAATCCCCAAAGATACCTGATTGGAGATCTGAAAGAAGTTGCCGGTTGCCTGCGTCCCTTCGCCGTATAAACCGCGGGTGGTAAAACTCAGTTTAGAGATCGCCGCTAATACCCGGTCAATTGAACGCGTCATCACTAAAGCCGGTAGATGCAGCATTACTGAACCGCGCATAGCTGTGCCTGCGTTAGTGGGGCAAGCTGTGAGATATCCCCAATCGCTAGAATAAGCAATTGATAGCTCCTTAGTCAGAGATTCATCAATCCGGTTGATAATATTCCAGGCCTCGAATAGATTAAATCCGGACTGCATCACTTGGATCCGCATATGATCCTCTTCATTGATCATAATCGCAACTATCTCTTCCTCCTCAATCACAACTGCTTTGTAATCCGTCCTTTGAGTGTGTTCAAATGACATCAGGTGCCTCTCCACTAATAGCTGCTTATCCACACTATCTATCTGTGCTAATTTAAACACAGTCGCTTTCTTTAGGTAATCAACTTTCTTTAAAGATTCTTCGACTGCCTTTAAAGCATCTTCACTTTGTTTCTTATTCGCCCAATGCGGAAAAGGGAGCTTATTCAGGTTCCTCGCCAAACGTAAACGGGTAGAAATCACAATATCCGAATTAGGGCCTGTACCCTTCAGCCATTCACTGGCATGCTTCAGGAGATCGTCGACTTTCATCTTTAGCCACCTTCTGATTAATTATTTTTTAATCTCAGATTATTTTTTCTCTATTGCCTTTATCTGATCGCGAATCTTGGCTGCCTCTTCAAAATCCTCTGTTTCGATTGCTCGCTGTAATTTGTTGCGTAACTCCCCTAAATCCGGCTTCTTATTGGAAACCCTGCCTACTGCCTTAACAACCGGGGCCTTACCAATATGCTGAGATGAACCATGGATTCTCTTTAATAAGGGGGCAAGATACTTTTTAAAAGCGCCGTAGCATTCACCGCAACCAAGTCTGCCGATCTTCTTAAAATCTGTATAAGTGAGGCCGCAATTCGGACACTTAGGGACTGCACTCTCTGCCTCTTTAGCAACCTTATCAAAATCAACCATCCCGGCTAAAAGATCGCTTAAGCCGAATTGCTGCTCCATCTGAGCACTCTTTTGACGTGCGCACTCTTCGCATAGATGCAGTTCGTTCATCTGGTTATCGATGATTTCCGTAAGATGAACGGTTGCCGGATTTTTTGCACAGATGTCACATAGCATCGTTACTCCTTGTAATAAATATTGGGCTAAGTTATTGGCTTAAGGTTAAGATGCCAGTCTAGTTATTAGGTTAGGTAGTTAGTGTTTTACACTTAACCCTAACCTAACTACCATACCGGCTTCCTTACCCTAACCTAGTATTTTACTCCCTCTTTCTTGGTAAGTTCCCTGAACTTCTTCATCAGATTCAAAGTAAGCTTACCGGGTTTCCCTGTACCGATTATACGGCCGTCAACATTCACCACAGGCACAATCTCCGCTGCCGTACCGGTTAAGAAACATTCATCAGAGATATAAACTTCATGCCGGGTAATCACATGTTCGTGCGTCGAAATCTTATCCCGGCGCGAGATCTCTAAGACCGCATCGCGGGTAATCCCCCTTAAAGTTCCCATACACTGCGGAGGAGTATAAAGATGATTATCCTTAACAATAAAGATGTTGTCCCCGGTACACTCTGCCACATATCCTAAAGCATCTAACATGATTGCTTCATCATAACCGGCATTCACCGCTTCGATTTTAGCCAGGATGTTATTCAAGTAGTTTAAGGACTTAATCTGAGGATTCACTGCCTCAGGAAGATTCCTTACCGTGGGAACGGTAGTGATTTTCAACCCTTCCTTATAGAATTTCTCCGGATACAAAAGTATCTTATCGGCAATGATAATCACCGACCCATGCCCCTTACATTTACGCGGATCAAGCCCCAAATCACCCTCTCCGCGGGTAGTCACTAATCTAACGTAAGCATCGGTAAGTTTATTCTGATTTAAAGTTGCAATTACAGCTTTAATCATCTGCTCTTTACTCAACGGAATCTCAAGCATAATACTGTGGGCAGATTCATAAAGCCTATCAATATGCTCCTTTAATTTAAATATCAGGCGATTATAAGAACGGATCCCTTCGAACACGCCGTCTCCGTAAAGAAGGCCGTGGTCAAACACGGAGATCTTCGCATTTTTTTTATCATAAAATTTTCCGTTAATATAGACCTTCATTCATACCTCCTTAATTTACCAACCTGCCGTCCCTTAAATGATAAATCCTATCTGCTACCTTGGCTAATTCTAAATTATGCGTTACCAGAATAACCGTCATCTGCTCCTGGGCATTAATCTGTTTAATTAAAGAGATTATATCATTCCCTGACTTAGAATCAAGGTTTCCTGTAGGCTCATCGCATAAGAGCAGTCCGGGCTTATTGATTAACCCGCGGACAATCGCTGCTCTCTGCCTCTCTCCCCCTGATAACTGGCCGGGAAAATGATTTATCCTCTCTCCTAACCCTACCTGTTCTAACAGCTTAATAGCATTATTTCTAGGTTCTAGGTTCTGGGTTCTAGGTTTTAGGCAAATCATCGCAGGCATGAGTATATTCTCTAAAACTGTGAACTCGGATAACAGGTGATAAAACTGAAAAACAAAGCCGATGCGCTGGTTTCTTATCTGGGAGATCACTGAATCTCCCAGGCTGTATACATCCTCTCCCTGAAAGATCACCCGGCCTTGAGAGGGAGAATCCAGTCCGCCTAATATATGCAACAAGGTAGATTTACCCGCACCGGAAGGGCCTACTATAGCAGCGAACTCTCCCTTTTTAATATCGAGATCTACCCCTTTTAATATAGAAAGGGACTTTTTACCGTTACCAAAACTCTTATGTATATTCTTTGCCTGTAACAAATCTATATTTTATTCGTACCGTAGTGATTCCACCGGCTTTAATTGCGCGGCTTTAGCTGCCGGATAAATAGTCGAGATTAAGACAATAGACATCGCAGCCAATACAATCAAGATTATATCCGGCCAAAGCTGAATTGATACCGGTAGCTTATCAATATAATATATATCCTGAGGCAACTTGATAAATTGATATTTCTTTAACAAAGCGCAAAGCACAACACCACCGATTACACCGAAAAGTGTTCCTAATGACCCTATGAGCAGGCCATGCAAAGTAAAAATCTTGCGTATATGAGCAGAGGTCATACCGATTGCCTTTAATATTCCTATATCCTTGGTCTTCTCTACTACCATCACTACCAAAGTACTGATAATATTAAACGAAGCCACCAGAATCACTAGGGTTAAGATGATAAACATTGCCAGCTTCTCAAGCTTTAAGGCAGCAAAGAAATTCTGATTCGCTTCCATCCAGGTTTTAAGGATATAATTAAAACCTAGGGCAGCGGATAATTCTTCTTTTACTTTATCAGCAAGATAAAGATTATCTAACTTTACGGCAATCGCACTTATCCGATCCCCCAGGCCTAAGATCTTTTGAGCTGATTCTAGATGCATAAATACAAGATTCATATCATAATCATACATCCCGGAATTAAATATCCCGGCAACTCTCAGCTTATGCAGTTTTCCTTGGGGGGAATAAATACTAATTTCCGTATTCAGGCTCCGTCCTAAATACAGAGCCAGCTCTTTACCGATGACTACCCCGTCTGCTCCCAGATTATCTATATCTCCGGCAACCAGGTATTGCCTTATCCTGGTAACCTCTTTCTCAGGATCGATCCCTCTTAAGCCGACGGCAAAATATCTTCCCTCCTCTTTAGCTAAAATTTGGCCCTGGACATAAGGACTGATTCCTTTTATATGAGGATAAGATGAAATTTTATCTACAATACCGGCATATTCACTGCTATTTATTCCCTCATATCCTGCTATGGTTATGTGCGAATAATTGCCGATAATCTTATCACGCAGGTCCTTGTCAAAACCGGTCATCACTGCAATAACTATGATCAACGCCATCACTCCTATGGCCACACCCAGAATAGAAGTCAGGCTAATCAAAGAAATGAATTTCTCTTTTCTCTTTGTGAGTAGATACCGCCAGCTGATGTATAATTCGGTTTTCATTGTATCACCGTAACTAGTAAAATAGCAACTCGTAACTAGTAATTTTATTTTTTCTTCTCTATAGAGCGAATCAAACCATTAATAAGCTTATTGATTTCTTCGGTTAAATAAAACAAATGTTTGAATTGCGCTTCTTTCAAAAAAGATAAGTCTTTCGCTAATAATAAATAACTCTGTATTTCGCTAGCTGAGCCTCGAGAATTATGATAAAACCTTATCTTATCGTTTTAATGATACCTGCTAAACCCCTCAGCAATATTCGCTGTAATAGACGATGCTGCTCTTCTCAGCTGACTAGTAATACCGTAGAGTTCCTCTTTAGGAAATCTACTTGTTATCTTATAGATTTCTAAAACAAGATTGTGCGATTTTTTCCAGGCATCTAGATCATAAAAATTATTAATCTTGCTACGCATTAATTACGAGTTACTAGTTACGAGCTTACGAGTTACTACCTGGTCGTAATAATGGAAATAGAATAACATCACGAATTGAGGCCTGGTCTGTCAAGAGCATTACTAATCTATCAATACCTATGCCTAATCCACCGGTTGGCGGCATTCCGTGCTCTAAAGCCAGGAGATAATCCTCATCAAGATCCTTTTTCTCATCCTTCTCTAATTCCTTTATCTCTTCCTGGAATCTTTTCCTCTGTTCAATCGGGTCATTCAACTCTGAATAAGCGTTGGCTACTTCCAGGCCTGCTACGTACAACTCGAATCTCTCCGAGAGTAAAGGATTATCCTGTCTAGTCTGAGCAAGAGGGCATAAATTGGTAAAATAATCTGTAACAAAAGTCGGATTTGAACTCACCCCGTTAGAGACAGGTCGCCGAAAGTGACCGTCAGATGTCTCCGACATCTTGTCTCTAACGGGACTCATATCCTGCCCTAATATATCCTCGATTATCTTATTTATCTGCGAGCGGGTTAAGCGATTTTTATCTTTAGCAAATCCCTTCCGCTGTAATTTTTCTATCATTACTGAAGTTTCATCTTGCGGTTCAATATCAAATCTCTCCTTAACCATTTCATAAAAAGAGCGCTTCTGCCAGGGCGGCGTCAGATCAACTGTCTTGCCCTGATAAGTAATCTTTGTACTTCCTAATACTTCCTTGGCAACAGAGCAAACTAAATCCTGTGTCAGTTGCATCATCTCTTCGTAATTAGCATAAGCCTGATAAACCTCAAGCATGGTAAATTCCGGATTATGCCTGGTTGATACGCCTTCATTACGGAAACTGCGGTTTATCTCATAGACGCGGTCTAATCCTGCGACGATAAGACGCTTCAAGTATAATTCCGGAGCAATCCGTAAAAATAACTCCTGATCATATTCATTATGATGGGTCTTAAACGGCCGGCCTGCTGCCCCTCCGGCAATAGAGTGCATCATCGGAGTTTCGACCTCTAAAAATCCTCTATCTTCTAAGAATCTTCTAATCGCCTGGATAATTTTTGAGCGGGCGAGAAATACTTTTTTTACCTCTTCGTTAGCGATTAAATCCAGATAGCGCTGGCGGTAGCGTAACTCTATATCCTTTAACCCGTGCCACTTCTCAGGTAAAGGCCTTAGCGCCTTGGACAATAAAACAAACTCATCTACTTTTACCGAAAGTTCACCGCTGCGTGTCTTAAAAAGCTCCCCCTTAACAGAAAGAAAATCAGCTATATCTATGTCTTCCTTTAATATTTCAAATTGCTCACTTCCGATAAGATCAGCCTTGAGATAAAGTTGTATCTTTCCGGTTCTATCCTTAAGGTCGAGAAATTCTACCTTACCATGCAGGCGCTTAGCCGTAACCCTGCCGCAAAAGGTTACTTTCTTACCCTCCTGAAAGTCAGCTAAAGATTCTCCGATATCAGTTCGGGAGGTGGATATGGCACCTTTTAGAGACACCCCTTTGGCCTTGAGAGCCTCTAATTTAGCCCTTCTTTGCTGTATAATCTCATTCAGCTCCATAGATTATAAATTATATAGTATATTTATGGGGATGTCAATGGTTCGATTACGCTCACCATTGATACTGAGCGAAGTCGAGGCATCAATTAAATTGGGTGGGGATTAGTAAGTTGCAGGGGTTAGACAAAATATCTTGTTAACTTTATAATTAACGTATTTGCGCACAAACCGCATATGCCGTAACAGCTCCTGCACCACTAGAACAAATACAAGACCAGGCATTATTGCCGTTCCATATCGAAGCTAGTAGATAATTTGCGCCACCGCCAGCACATACGCAGCCTCCGCCAAGAACATATTTGGTTCCTGTACAAGTGGCTGTAGCCGTATTACCTGCTTGAGTATTAAATGGTTTTTCATATCCCATCTTAATATTTCCAGTACCGATATCCAATTTTTCTGCCGGGCTTGTCGTCCCAATGCCGACGTTGCCGTTTGCTAATAACACCATGTCAGGACCCACAGCTGCGGCATTTCCTGCATGAAACTCCAATGTACTGCTAGATATTCCGAATCCATAAAAGCTGTTTCCAGCTGCATTCTGATAAACTGCTAATTTTTTGCCTGCAGAGTTTCCCAAATCTAGACGATGGTATGGATTGGTGGTCCCAATGCCGACGTTGCCAGCTGGGGTTATTTTTATCACGTCAGTAGCGCCTCCTACACCCAGAGCCATATCCCATGCGCCAAATTTAATATAAGCCATATCGCTAACATCAACTCTTCGCATTATATAATGGTCTGCTGTACTCCAACCACTCCCGTTAGCACGTCTTTTAGTAAAAATGCGTATCCTATCGTCATTGCCGGTTAGCAATCTAAAACTTCCCAGCATTTTTGTATCGCCTACTATTGTTCCAAGGACAGTCTCTTTTACTTCTAATTTTGCTTCAGGACTGCTTGTCCCGATGCCGACATTGCCAGTATTTGTGTTGTAGATATCTGCTCCGCTGGTTGCCCAGCCTCCTCCGCCTACTGTTTGCCAACTTCCTGTATCATCACAGACATATACACCTGCCCCTACAACCCCATCATCATAATACATCTCACCTTCATTGCAGAATACTGGTTGAGGGCTGGGGTGGAGTTTTAGTGTCCTGTATACCCCA
>JBDRLC010000033.1:0-17565 GCA_043813305.1 Candidatus Omnitrophota bacterium
CGATGCTACCGGGCCGAAACATTTAACTATGCCGATAACCCGGGCAAAATTAGAGGAATTAGTTTCGCCGATTGTAGAAAAATGCCGTCATCCTATGGAACAGGCAATCGCTGACGCAAAGCTTTCTCCAAAAGATATCGATCGCATAATTATGGTAGGTGGACCGACAAGGATGCCGATTGTACAAAAATTCGTTGAGGATTATGTGGGTAAAAAGATAGAACGTGGAATTGACCCTATGGAATGCGTAGCTTTGGGAGCGGCAGTTCAGTCAGCAATAATCAAGGGTGACATGAAGGATGTGTTATTGCTGGATGTTACTCCTTTATCTTTGGGTATTGAGACCTTAGGAGGAGTGAATACTAAGCTTATCGAGAGAAATACCACTATACCGACTAAGAAGAGCCAGATCTTCTCGACTGCTGCGGATAGCCAGCCTGCTGTGACGATTCGTGTATTGCAGGGTGAGCGGCAGATGGCGAATGATAATGTGGAATTAGGAAGATTTGACCTGGTAGGTATTCCTGCAGCACCGCGCGGAGTTCCTCAGATTCAGGTTACCTTTGACATTGATGCCAATGGAATCGTGCATGTTTCGGCAAAAGATTTAGGTACCGGTAAAGAGCAGTCGATCCGTATCACCGCACCCAAGAAATTATCTAAAGAGGAAATAGAGAAGATGGTTAAAGATGCGGAGAAATTTGCTGCGGAAGATTCCAAGAGAAAAGAGGAAGTGGAGCTGATAAATCAGGCAGATACACTGGCCTACAGCACCGAGAAGTCATTAAAGGATTTCGGAGATAAAGTAAGCCAGAAGGAGCGCGCTGATATTGAAGCCAGGCTCAATGATTTAAAGTCAGCGGTTAAGGATAAAAATCTGGATAGAATTAAGAAGGGAATGGAGGAGTTAACTAAAGTTTCCCACAAATTAGCCGAGGAGATCTATAAGCAGAGCGCAGCAAAACAACAGCAGCAACAGTCTGCAGGCGGAGCCGGTGCGCATAAAGCAGAAGAGCCAAAGGAAGAAAAACAGGCAAAAGACGAAGAAGTAATTGATGCAGAGTTTAAGGAAGATAACGGCGATAAGAAGTAATAGATGATGTCTACTAAACGCGACTATTACGAAATATTAGGGGTTAAAAAAGACGTTTCTCTTGATGAGATAAAAAAGGCCTACAGGCAGATGGCTTTGCGCCATCATCCGGATAGGGTCCCCGATGAACAGAAGAAGGAGGCGGAGGAGAAATTTAAAGAAATCTCCGAGGCCTATGCAGTTTTATCCGATTCCAATAAACGCTCGCTCTATGACCAGTATGGCCATTCAGGTATAGATCAGAAATACGCCTATGAAGATATTTTTAAGGGCGCGGATTTTAGCAGCGTGTTTGAAGGGATGAGTGGTTTTGGATCCGCAGGGGGCGGTATTTTTGATGAAATCTTCGGTGATCTAGGTTTTGATATCTTCGGTGGAGATAGGAGGCGTACCAGAGGTTCTGCTCGTAGGAGAGGAAGAGACTTACAAATAGCTGAAGAAATCAGTCTGGAAGAGGCAGCGAGTGGCGTAGAGAAGACCATCACTGTTCCGCGCTACGAAATATGCTCGACATGCTCAGGCAGCGGAGCAAAGCCAGGAACTAAAAAAACAACTTGTCCGCAATGTAGAGGTTCCGGCAGGACAGTAGTTTCCAGCGGTTTCTTTCAATTAGCTCAAACCTGCTCAGGCTGTAGAGGGGAAGGATCAGTTATACAAAAGCTCTGCACTGATTGTAATGGTGAAGGAAGGACTAAAGTAACCCGAAAAATCAAAGTGAAGATTCCCGCAGGAGTAGATGTGGGATCAAATTTACGAATCAGGGGTGAAGGTGAAGCCGGTACTTCCGGAAGGGGCGATTTATACGTGATCATAGAAATAGCGCCTCATTCTATATTTACCAGACACGGCAACGATATATTGACTGAGATCTCTATTAGTTTAAGCAAGGCAATATTAGGCGGTGAGGTGAAAGTACCAACGCTCAATGGTAAAGTGAGTATGAAAATACCTTCGGGAACGCAAAGCGGTAAGGTATTCCGTCTGAAACAAAAGGGTATAGCGGATATACACGTAAGAGGGATTGGCGATGAATTAGTAAGAGTAGATGTTCAGATACCCGGCAAACTTACCAGCCAGCAGCGAAAGCTTATCGAAGAATTTGCCAGGTTATCAGGAGAAAATATATCCAGTAAAAGTTTTTCCGAGAAAATAAAAAGAACCTTTAGCTAAAGGGAATAAAAATGCCAACCTACGAATATGAATGTATGAAATGTGGATATAAGTTCGAGGCTTTTCAGAAGATGAGTGATAAGCCGTTAAGCAAATGCCCTAAGTGCAATAAAAAAGTAAAACGTCTACTTGGAAGCGGGGCAGGGATAATCTTTAAAGGTTCAGGGTTTTACGCGACCGATTACCGCAAGCAACCGAAAAAGAGCGATATCGATAAGGCCCCAATTACCTGCCCTAAAGCTAAAGAAGGATGTAGTGGTTGCCAATCAGAGAAGTGATCAAAAATCAGTGATTGTCAAGTTCTGGATACCTGTGTTCCTGTGTATGCTGGTAATATTTATTCTTTCATCTATACCCGGATCAGAGATACCTTCGATTTTCTTATTTCAGGATGTGTTCGCTCATCTCTTTATATATTTTGTCTTAGCCTGGTTTTTTGCCCGTGCACTAAAAAATACCGACCCAAAGATTAAATCTGCAAAGGTTATCATCTATACTGTGCTCTTCGGAGTCCTTTATGGGGTAACCGATGAGTTCCACCAGGCGTTCGTTCCTTATAGATATTTTTCCGGTATGGATATGTTCTTTAACGGTATAGGAAGTTTAATTGGAGGCCTGGTGAACCCCGTTAGAAAAACAATTTCTAATAGGGCGAAACTTTCTAACGGGGTGAACCGTTGACGAATATAAAACCTTTTAAAGCGACTTTTTATAATCAAGAGAGAATCAAAGATCCTTCCCAAGTAGTCTGCCCTCCGTATGATGTAATTTCTCCTGCAGGACAAAAATATTATCATCAAGTAAATCCTTATAATCTAACCCATATACTTTTGGGTAAAGATATACCCGGTGAGAATAAATATAAACGCGCCGGAACATTCTTTAGAAATTGGCTGAAGAAGAAGATACTCATTCAGGACGATAAGCCGGCGATATATTTCTATAGTCACCAGTACAATCTTATGGGGGAGAGAAAGACGCGCCTGGGTTTTATAGCTTTACTGCGTCTCAAGGACAGGAATTCGGCTATATTCGGACATGAACATACGCACCTTGAGGCAAAAGAGGATAGATTGCGGTTGATCAAACAGGTAAGGGCAAATCTCAGCCCCATTTTTGTCACTTTTTTGGATAAAAAACGGATTATTCAAAGAGTTTATAATCGATATTTACAGGATAAAGAGCCTTTTATCGATTTGGTCGATAGCGAAAAAAACAACCATAAACTATGGAAATTGCAGGATAAGAATATTCTAGAGAGAATTCAGGTAGAAATGAAGGAAGAGAATATCTTTATTGCAGATGGTCATCATCGATATGAGGTTGCCTGTACGTTCAGGGAGCAGATGAAAAAAAAATACAAAGGGGCAAAACAAAGTAAAGACTATAACTATATCCTTGCATATTTTACCAATACGGATTCCCGCGGCCTTACGATTCTACCGGTTCATCGCTTACTTAAGTTCCGTTCCCATATAGAATTTGATAACCTGAGATTTAGGCTCAAGGAGTATTTTTTTGTAGAAGAGATTAAAGATAAAATGCAGTTTTTCTTCCGGATGCAAAGAGGCGGCAGGACGGAGCACCTTTTGGGAATGTATGGCAATAGAAAATACTGGCTCTTGCGTCTTAAGAATATCAAAATTCCGGATATGATTATCACCGGCAAGTCCAAGGATTACAGGTCGTTAGACGTGGCTATTTTAAATCATGTAATTCTGGAAAAGATTTTTAAGGTTGATTTAAAGAATAAAAAAAATCTTCTCTTTAGCCCGAATGTGGATGAATTGATTGAGAAGGTAGATAGCGATTATAATTCTCTGGCGTTTTTTTTAAACCCGGTAAAAATGCAACAGATCATCTCGGTTTCTTTAAGTGGAGAAAGGATGCCTCCTAAATCGACTTATTTTTATCCTAAGGTATTATCGGGATTAGTGATTAACAGATTTAATGAGGACAAAAGTTAGGCGATGGCTCTATTCGGTAAGCCGAAATATACAATCGTAAGATTAAAAAAGAAGGATATCCCGGATGGCCTTTGGACGAGATGCCCGGAATGTTGTGAGACTCTATTTAATAAAGCCATAGAGGAGAACTTAAAGATATGTCCGAAGTGCAATTATCATTTTGTCTTAGGTGCTTACGAAAGGATAAAGATGATTTTGGACAAGGATACGTTTCTTGAATATGACATTGATATGGAGTCTGATGATCCTCTAGAGTTTAAGGGTCCTAAGACCTATAAAAATAAGTTAGAGGCTGACCAAAATCTTACCGGGCTCAAGGACGCGGTAGTATCCGGAGAAGGTTTCCTAAATAATAGTAAGGTGATTATTGCTGTAACCGATTCACGTTTTATTATGGGTTCGATGGGTTCGGTTGTAGGAGAGAGAATAACGCGGGCTATCGAGGCGGCTACTAAATATAAGCTGCCCGTGGTGATTATTTCCGGTTCGGGCGGAGGCGCGCGGATGTATGAAGGGATGTATAGTCTGATGCAGATGTCCAAGACCTGTGCAGCACTTGCTTATCATCGCAAAGCAAAGCTACCCTATATTTCAGTTTTGACCAATCCTACTATGGCGGGAGTAATGGCATCGTTTGCCGGTATAGGAGATATAATCATTGCAGAGCCTAAGGCCTTGATCGGTTTTACCGGTCCCCGGGTAATTGAGCAGACCATAAGGCAAAAGCTGCCTGATGGCTTTCAGCGTTCGGAATTCCTTCTTGAACACGGACTGATAGATATGATCGTAGACCGTAAAGAACTAAAAGCTACTTTAAGTGAATTGTTCAATTATCTGAGTTGACATAGTTTCAAAATGAAATATAATAGATAAATTGGTGTTTATGAATAACTTAGGATAAAAAAGCGACCAAGGAGAGAAGCGTGGCACAGGTGAGCGTTAAAGATGTTACTAAGATTTTTCCGGGTAATGTAAAGGCAGTGGACAGAGTCAATCTGGGCATAGAAAATAAGGAATTTATGGTTTTAGTCGGGCCTTCAGGCTGCGGAAAGTCTACAACCTTAAGGATGATTGCCGGCCTTGAAACCATAACCAATGGCCAAATATACATCGGTAATAGGATGGTTAATGACGTTCCGGCAAAGGATCGGGATATTGCCATGGTATTTCAGAATTACGCGCTTTATCCGCATATGACCGTCTTTGAGAATATGTCCTTTGGATTGAAACTCAGGCATATGTCCAAGACAGAGATCATCCAGCGTGTTAAAGATGCCGCTGATATATTGAGTATTGGGCATCTGCTGGAGCGTAAACCAAAAGAATTATCCGGAGGTGAACGACAGCGCGTTGCGGTAGGGAGGGCGATTGTCAGAAAACCGCTTGTGTTTTTGTTTGATGAACCTCTGAGTAATTTAGATGCCAAGTTAAGGGTGCAGATGCGCACTGAGATACATAAGTTGCATATAAGGCTTCAGACTACGATAATCTATGTTACGCATGACCAGATTGAAGCGATGACTATGGGTAATCGGATTGCGGTGATGAAAGACGGGATTCTGCAGCAGGTAGCGGATCCGATCGCTATTTACGATCACCCTAAGAATAAATTCGTTGCCGGTTTTATTGGTTCACCGCCGATGAACTTTATGAATGGGAAGATTATTAAAAAAGACGGACGTTTATTTTTCGACGAAGGAAAAATCAAAGTTAAATTAGTAGAGGATATGTATAATAAGTTAAACCCCTACTTAGAAAAAGAAGTGATTCTGGGTATCCGTTCGGAAGATATCTATGATAAGCTATTTGTTTCTGAGGCTTCACCGGAGAACACCGTCAGAGTGAATTGCGAAGTCTACGAACCTATGGGTTCAGAGGTGTATCTCTACCTTAATACAGGCAGGCATACCTTTATTGCCCGCGTTGGCGCTCATGACCGCCCGCAGGTCAACCAGGATATAGATTTGGTATTTGATATGAGCAAGGTGCACTTCTTTGATAAGGATAGCGAAGAAACGATTGTTTAAGAGTGGCTTTTAGAGGGGGCTTGAACAATTACGAACAGGTTTAAGTTTTTTAAAATCAGCGGTCAGTTGCTGTCAATCGTCGTATTCTATATTATCCTACCCGTATATCTTACCTTTTTTTTAAAAATCGTGTCTTTAAAATTGTTCTGCGTTTTCTTTCTGGTCAATTTCTTTATAGTTTTCTATATAGTTAAAAAAAACCTCTCCAAAATGTATAATCTCGATTATCAGGTTCAGGTTATACAGGAAAAATACAATATCTTAAGCAACGAGAATTCACGGGAACTCAAGAATAACGCCGCATTAAAAACAAAGATTTCTCGCTACGGGAGCCTGAAAAAGGTAGTCGAAGAGATAAATCAGGGCCTTGACTTGGATAATGTAGCGGCTAGTCTCACAGAGAATACTTTCTCGATTATTGCCAATAATCAAGGTGTTTGCCTATTATACTTAATTGATAAATCTAAACAAGGCTTAAGGCTTTTTAAGACCAAGAAGGAAGAAGCAAAGTTAGTGGTAAAGAATAAAGAGGGGGATCTTTTTGACCTCTGGGTATTACGGAATAACAGGCCTTTGATAGTCGAGGACATCAGAAAAGATTTCCGTTTTGATCCGGAAAGACTAGAAGGCGAAGAATTAAGACCATTCCTATCTTTGATTAGCTCTCCTTTTATCAGCGAACAAAGATTCTCTGGTATATTAAGGCTGGATAATGCTAAACCTCACTTTTACTCCCAGGATGATTTAAGATTCCTGATGACAATATGCGATTTAGGAGCCGTGGCTTTAGAAAATAGCGAACTATTTAAGGAGACCCAGGAGCTAGCTATACGTGACGGATTAACCAAACTTTTTACAAAACAATATTTTTCAGATCGCCTGAAAGAAGAATGTCTGAGAGGCACTTTTGGAGCAGAAGAAGGATTTTCCTTATTGATCTTAGATATCGATCACTTTAAGGATTACAATGATCAATATGGTCATGCGGTAGGGGATATTGTATTGCAGAAGATAAGCCAGGAGATAAGTAGTTATTTTGGAAAGCATCAGTCGGTAATCGGCCGTTTTGGCGGAGAAGAATTCGCTGTGATTTTACCCGGAGTGGATAAGAAGAAGGCATCTCGTTTAGCCAATGATCTGCGTAAGGTAATTGAGAAAGAGAAGTTCGTACTGCGCAGAAAAGAGACAAACGTGACGGTATCTATCGGTGTAGCTGAGTTTCCCAAGGATGCCAAAGAATCTGATGGCCTGATCATGAAGTCTGATAAGGCGATGTATCAGGCAAAAGAGAAGGGGAGAAATCGAGTATGCTGCAGCTAGCACTGTTGGTATTATTAACCGTTCTTTTCGCCCTTTTCACACATAGGGCATTGCAGAAGAGCGTAATTGCCAGAGAAAAAGAACGCCGGCGATTAACTAATGAAGAGGAGGTTTTAGGTAAGGAAAACATAAGGATTAAAGATGAGAACAGCAATTTACGCAGTATACTAGATCAGGCTACCGCGCTTTATGACATAACCAAGGATATCTGCAAGACCCTTGACAAGGAGCAGGTTTTTAACATACTCCGCGAGCACGTGAATTCATATATAAATCTAGAGGATTGTTACTACATTGAGGAGATGAAAGATATAAGAGAATATAGAGACTATACCGTTCTGCCCTTAATGATAAATAAGCATAATATCGGCTACCTGGTGGCCAAAGGTATCAGAACTGAGGATAAAGATAAATTTAATATTTTGGCCGGCCAGTTTCTTTTGGGCATGAAGAGAGCGCTTTTATATGAAAGGATTCAGGAGCTGAGCATCATTGACAGCCTGACAGATGTTTTTAACCGCAGATATTTCCTGCAGAGGTTCAGAGAGGAGCTAGCGAGGTCAGAAAAATTCCAATATAAATTTTCTTTTGTTATGGTTGATGTGGACCATTTCAAAAGCTACAATGATTATTACGGTCATCTTGTAGGAGACGCTATTTTGAGGGATATCGCCGCGATCTTAAAGGAAAATTTAAGGCAGATAGACTTTATAGGTAGATACGGCGGAGAGGAATTTTCTCTAATTTTGACTGAGACGGATAAAGAGCAGGCGAGGTTCGCGACAGAGCGTATTCGCCGGGCGGTTGAGAGCAGGTTGATTAGAGCCTATGATGAAGACTTAAGGGTGACGATAAGCCAGGGTGTTTCGGTATTTCCTGATAGCGGAGAGGATGCGCAGGCCCTGATCGAGGGAGCCGATAAAGCAATGTATGCCGCAAAAGATTTAGGCAGGAATAAGGTCTGTATATACGGAGAATCAGGTGTCGGATAATAAATCAAACTCTAAATTGATAACTTCATTTATTACGGCATTGAATAAGCTATCCTTATATCCGGAAACTCACCCGCTTGTAACCGGCTCGCTAGAGGAAGCTTATCAAATGCTCGAAGTTTATCTTCGGTCCAAAAAAGAGATGACTTTCAGTATATCTGCGCAGGATAAGATTCTCCTTGATGGGGAGCCGGTAGTGAGTGAGACAAGAGTGCTCCTGGAGTCTTTCGTCTCCCAATTTAAAAAACTCCAAGCTGAAAGCATTACTTTCTCTTCAGGCATCACCTTTGAAGAATTACGACTATTCTTAAAGACTTTATCTCTACAACCAAAAGATTTTATAGACTTAGGAGGAATCCAACAGATATTAGCCAACAAAGTAGTGAAGCATATCAAGGTAAACCTCTTTTCTTATGTAAAAATTGAAAAGGATAAAGAAATGGTTGAAGTCGGGAAGGGGGAGAAAGTAGCTCCTGTTGGTTTGCCGGCTAAACTTAAAGAATTCTTATGGGGGAAATTGGATGGGCCTTCGATTAGCGGGTTGAATTTAGAATTACATAATAAGTTCCTGAAGTCTCCGATAGAAATTATAAGTTTGATTAAGGAGATAGGTCCGGATACAACAGGGCTAAGTAAGATTCTAGGCTTGATCGGAGACTCTTTAGTCAAACAGGCCCAAATCAGCGAGGTAAAATCAAAGATTAAGTTATCTACCACGATCAATAAATTCTACACACAACTTCAAAAAATAGCAGCTGAGGCAGGAAATAAGGAGCAGGCGGATGAGATAAAATCTATAATTAGCGAGCGGTCAGTTAAAGATATAGACTCAGTATTACTTGATGCCTTGAAGGCTGAGTATTCGAAGAACAAAACCTGGACATCGACTCTAAAGATTATTACCAAGAAATTATTTTCCAAAATTAAAGATAAAGATAAAAAAATAGAGCAAATAAAAGAATATCTAATTAACTCAGGCTTGAGTCATGAGGATAGCGGTAATTTTATCTCTGGGTTAAACAAAGAGTTAGAGAGTAAACCTAAGGGCGAACTAATAAAAGTTAATAAAGAGGAATTCGAAAAAATAAAGGTTGAGAATACGAGATTAGCGGAAATTGTAGAAGATCTAAAGAAGGAAGTGAAGGGGTTGGAGGATTTGAAGAAAGAGCATAAAAAAATGCTTAGCGATAAGATACGCTCTGACAGTATTATCCGCCATATGGCAGACGGCTTGGTAGTCGTGGATCCGCAGGGGAAGATCTTGATGCTTAACCCCGCAGCTGAAGAATTATTGAGCGTAAAAAAGAAGGATGTACTGGGTGGGGATTTACGGAAGTCCATTAAGAACGAGCATCTGATGTCATTTACAAAAGACCTAAAACCCGATGCAGAAGGTAATCTTAATAAAGAGATAGAGCTGGTGAGTACTGATGAGTCAACTAAGAAAGTATTAAGGACGAGTTCCGCAGTAATCGAAAATCAAGACGGAAAGACCGTAGGCATGGTTACGATTTTAAATGATGTTACCAAGCAAAAAGAGCTAGAAAAATTAAAGTCTAATTTTGTATCTCACGTTTCCCATGAGTTAAAGACACCCCTTGCGGTAATCAAACAGAGCCTTACAATATTAAACAGTGAGATTACCGAAAGTCTAAACGAAGATCAAAAGAAATTCTTTTCTAATTCGCTGAACAATCTTGATCGGTTGCGCTCTCTAATAGCTGATTTGCTGGATGCAGCTTCTATCGAAGCGGGGAAATTAAAGTTAAAGCCGGGTTTATTTGACATAAATGAAGTTGTGAAAGACGTGGTTGGATTCTTGAATAAATGGGCAATGAGTAAAAATGTAACCTTGGAAGAAAAACTACTGGGTTTTAAAAAAGAAATTCTTATAGATCGAGACCGTATCACACAGGTAGTCACCAACTTAGTTGGTAATGCGATTAAGTTTACTCCTGAAGGCGGCAAGGTGACCGTGGTCTTGAAAGAATGCGATTTGGCGCAAGATTCAAAGCAGCCGGCGATAGAGGTTTCGGTATCAGATACCGGAATCGGAATAGAAGAGAAGGATTTGGGGAGGATTTTTAATAAATTTGAACAAATCAACTTAGCTCAGCCTGCGGGAATAGTGGGTACCGGTTTAGGTTTAACGATTGCTAAAGAAATAGTCCAGATGCATGAAGGTAAAATCTGGGTAGAGAGCGAGGTTGGTCGAGGGAGTAAATTCTCCTTCTTGCTCCCCCAGAAAAAAGAGGAGGTTGTAGATGGATAAAGCTAACCGTATTATGGTAGTAGATGATAATAAGGATTTTATTTACACCATGCAGTATTGGTTGAAGTCCAAAGGTTACGATGTAGTTACTGCCTTAAGCGGTCAGGAAGCAATAGAATCTTTTAAAAAGGAACCGGTAGATTTGATCTTTCTGGATCTGAATATGCCGGTTATGGACGGGGTCCAAACGCTTAAAGCGATCAGGGAGATTAATACAGGCGTCCCCGTAATCATTATTACTGCCCACGCCAGCGATGATCGGATGCCGGAATTCAATAAGCAAGGTGTTTCTGGCTTTTTTTCCAAGGACAAGGATTTTTCCGAAAGTGCTGTCCTGATTGAGACTGTTCTAAGGCGGATCAAGAAATAAGCTTTCTATAGTTCTCTGCCGGTTCTAATATTACCTTGATTTACTAAAATAACTACCATATAATAAATATTTAAAGTATTTAAATTACAGAAAATTCATGATTCATCCTAAAAAAATAAATTTTATTTTAGTCTGTTTTCTTTTTTTATTTTCTTTTCTGATTTTTCCTTTAGTTTTTGCTCAGGGAAAAACAAAAAAAGTGTCAGCAATAGTGCAGGGAAAGCTTCTGCTGATAGAGGTGCCCTTAGATATTCTATCCGAAAAGAAAGCAGAGAAGGAGGCAGGGGCCGAACAGATGGAGGGTATTGAACTTACCAAGAAAGTAGAGGCTATAGTCCAGGGAGAGAATTTAGTATTAGAAGTGCCTTTGGAGATTTTGTTTGAGGAGGGAGCAGAGGCTGAGGAGCAGGAAGTGCCCTTAGATGTTGTAGTGGATGATAAGGCTGAAGAGGCAGATGAAGCCAAGATTGAGGAGGAAGGTGAGAAAACTTTAGAAGTTCCTCTAGAGGAACCTGCCAAGCAGAAAGCTAAGGAAGAGCAAGCGGAGGTGCCGGAAGTAGCGGAAGAAGCTGTTATAGAAGCAGAAGAACCACTCCAAGAAACAATAGAAGCGAAGGCAAAAAAGGCAGAAAAAGTTGAACAAAAAGAAGAAAAATACAGGGGTTACGCAGGGGATAAGTATTACATAGATTCTTACCGTGATATGAACTATGAAGAAGGCCTTGCCCTTTTCAAAAAGGAAAAGTATAAGGAAGCACGGGCGAAATTTGAAACTGCCCTGGAGTGGGATCCGCATTACCAGCTTGCCTTAAAGCAAAAAAAAATAAGCGAAGAAAAAATCGTCGAACAGGAAAAGATCAGAGAAGGAAAATTACGCGACCAGAGAATAAAGAAGGAAGCAGAAGATAAAGAATATTACCGTACTTATTACTACAAGCAAGGCAGAACTCTGGTGAATAGGAAAGAGTATCAGGAAGCGATCGCCAAGTTTCAGGAATCCCTGAAATGGGACCCGCAATATGAGCCGGCTTTAAAATACGCAAAAATCGCTAAAAGAAAATATGTCCAACAGATCAGGAAAGACAAGGAAGCCCGTTGGGAAAGTGAGTCCTTAAGCGAAGAGAGAGAGAGTGCCAGTGATCTGCATCTAAGGAGATATTATTTTATTTCAGGAAGGAATTATTTTAAAAAAGGTAAATATAAAGAGGCGCTGGAAAAATTCCAGGAGGCTCTAAGATTAGAACCGGAGTACAGGCCTACTTCAATTTATATTGATTTGAGCAAATATAGGATTCTCCAAGAGGATGTTGAAGAAGCGGTAAGAAAAGATTAATATGAACATATTGATGGTGGCGGATGACTTTTTCCCTTCGGTAATTGACAGTCGCACAAGAATATTAAATGAATTAAGTAAGAGCCTGGCGAAAAAGGGGAACAACGTTTATGTATTGACCCGTGTCCAGCAAATAAACACCGGGTCAGATTATCACGGCGTATTAGACGGGGTAAAGATCAAGCGTTATCAAGTAAACTCTAGAAGTAATCTGGCGCTTTTTTTCTCCTCCCTGATTAATTCCTCTTCCTTATTCAACCAAATCTCTAAAGAGATTTCATTTGATCTGATCAATTTTTATCAACCGCTTACTGCCTGGGGTGTGAATTTTACGAAGATGGCACGAAAAATCCCTCAAGTTTACACATTACATGCTCCGGGGACCGGCTCGTTAATAAATCGATGGTTTGAAAGAAAAATAGTCAAGAATTGCAGGAAAGTTATTGTATCGGATGAGTCAGCCAGAGTGCGGGCTATAGATTTCCACAGGATCAAGGATGCAAAGATAGAGGTTTTCCCCGTAGGGGTTGATACCGAGAAATTCTCGCCCCTAAAAAATAAAAAATCATTAAAGTCCGCATTCGGAGTATCTCCCGAAAAATTTGTTCTTTTTACCCTTTGTCCCCCCGTACCCGGTGAGGGAATTAAAAACCTGATTAAGGCAATGTCTGTTGTAGTCAAAAAGAATCCCGATCTAGTCCTTATAATCGGGGCAGAGGGAGTTCTTAGAGAAGGGATAAAAAGCGAGGTTAATCATTCTGGACTGGATGGCCAGATTAAACTGGAGGGCAATATAGAAGTCAATTTTTTACCGTATTGCTATCGGGTTGCAGACCTTTTTATTCTGTCGGATATCGATCAGGAAGGATTTGGTTTGATTGCTTTAGAAGCACTTTCTTGTGGGGTGCCTGTTTTAGGAGC
This sequence comes from Candidatus Omnitrophota bacterium, assembly GCA_043813305.1. GTDB lineage: Bacteria > Omnitrophota > Gorgyraeia > Gygaellales > Profunditerraquicolaceae > JAHIZC01. Next base: position 13,466 of record JBDRLC010000033.1, read on the forward strand.
TCCGGGCGGTAAGATAGGAGAGATTCTGGAGAATCTGGATAAAAATCTGCTATTTAAAGATGGCACCCCCGAATCTTTGGCAGAGAAAATCTTAGAATATAGGTCTTCCGTCAATCTTTTAGAGTTAGGTAAAAAATGCAGAGATTTTGTGGTCTCTAATTATTCCTGGAAGAAAAACTCTGAAGTTTATGAGAAAATTATTCAGAGATGTTAAACTAATTTTAAAAAATAATGTCAGCTAAATTTATTTTTGCTATTGATTTAGGAGGCACCAATTTAAAAATCGGCATCCTCGATTTAAATTATAGGATAAAAGACAAGCAGGTTCTAAGTACAAAAAAGCTTAGAAGAAAAGAATATTTGATTTCGGCTATTGTCTCTTCCGTTGATAGTATGATCAAAGGCAATGGCCTGATAAAAAAAGATATCTTAGGTATTGGGTTGGGCTTCCCCGGCCCGATTGATATAAAAAGAGGTATCGTCCATTTCTTACCCAATATTCCAGGTTGGAAAGAAGTTAGCCTGCAGAAGATCTTAAAAAGCAAGTTAAAACTACCCGTCTTTATAGATAATGATGCTAACTTAATGTCTTTGGCAGAGCAAAGGCTAGGCGCAGCTAAAGGGTTAAGAAATGTAGTTTGCCTTACTTTAGGTACCGGCGTAGGCGCAGGAATCATTATTGAAGATAGGCTTTACCGGGGCTCAAATTTTGCTGCGGGAGAGATTGGCCATATGCCGATCAATGAAAAAGGTCCGCTCTGTAATTGCGGAGGCGTTGCTTGTCTTGAGGCATATGTTGGTAATGTTCCGATTCTCAAGGAAGCAAAAAAAATATTTGGATCAGGAATATCATTAGAGGAAGTAAGCCTGCTAGCAAAGAGAGGCAACAAGTCAGCTGAAAAATTTTGGTTAAGGATTGCAGAGCGTTTGGCTGTTAGTATAGTAGGTGTAGTGAATTTATTGAACCCAGATGCTATTGTTATAGGCGGAGGAGTAGCTAATGCCGGGGCGGTATTATTTGATCGGATTAAGCATGTCGTGAAAAAGCAGGCAATGCCAGTACAGGCAAAGGCAGTTAAAATATTACGGGCAAAGATGGGGAATAATGCCGGTTTGATCGGAGCCGCTTTACTGGTAAAGGAAAATATTAGGTGAGAAGAATAAGAATTTTAGCGCTGCTATGGTTTTTTGTCTTTGGTTTGGGTTTGAGTTTAGCCGCCGGAGAAGATAAGGTATCTTCGATAATCGTCAATGGTGATGAAGTCGAATATATGACTGAGAGCAAAGAGTGGATTGCTTCCGGAAACGTCGAGGTGCTTTATAAGGGTTCCAGGCTTACCTGCGATAAACTAAGTGTTGATACTCAAGCTAAAGTTGGCTTCGCAGAAGGCAATGCCAGATTGGATGATCAGAGGGGTATTATAGAAGGTGAGAAGATAATCTATAATTTTGAAAGTAAGACCGGGACTATTGTGGATGCAGAATTCCGCGCCAATCCATATTTTGGCAGGAGTACAAAAGTAGAAAAAATAAGTGAAACTGAATTTATCGCCTTTGGTGGTTACGCCTCCACATGCAGTTTTGATCATCCTCATTATCGATTAAAGTCAAAACAGATAAATATAATTCCCGAAGATAAGATTATAACCAAGAAGACTTCTTTCCGTTGGGCGGATTACCCTCTGGTTTATCTGCCTTGGTATAGCCACAGCCTAAAGGATCCTTTTATGCACGTAAGAGTAGTCCCCGGAAAGACAAAAGACTGGGGGCCGTATGTTCTCACGGCCTGGAGATATAATATAACTGATAATATAAATGGCAGGATATACTTAGACTATAGGGATTTATTAGGTGAGTCCGAAGGTTTTGGATTAAATTACAATACCCAACTTTTTGGTAAGGGGGATTTAAAGTATTACTATACCCAGGAAAGAAGCAGAAGGTTGGCGAAGACTGGCTTGGCAGAGTTTCAAAGATACTTCATCCGTTTGCGTCACAAATGGGATATAGACGAACAGACAAATTTTACTTCGGAATTTTATCGCATTAGCGATCAGAAGAGGAAATTGATCGGTCCAAGTGAGAATTTTCTTAAGGACTATTTCTACCGTGAATACGAAAAAGACAGTGAACCTTTAAGCTATGCTTTGCTGCACCGCAATTTTCAATATTCCAGTCTGGATGCGCTTATCCAGAAACGCGTAAATCATTGGTTCGCTCATGTAGAGAAATTACCGGAGATTAAATATAGCCTGCCCAGCCTACAGGTCGGGGAAAGTTGGTTTTATTTTCAGAATGAAAGTTCTCTGGCTAATTTGAATAAAAAAGAGGCAACTTCATCTACTGTGCCGGATGAAGAGAATGTAGTCAGGCTCGATACCACCAATAAATTTTCTCTTCCTGCCAGGCTTGCGTTTTTTAGATTAACTCCTTTCATCTTTAGTCGTCAGACTATCTATGATAAAGGGGTAGACGGGATACTCTCAACACCGGTTAGAACAATATTTGGCTCGGGGATTGAGGTAAGCACGAAATTTTATCGTTTTTTTGAGGTAAAGTCTAATTTTCTCGGTATGGAGATAAACAGGCTCAGGCATATAATTACCCCGACTATAAGTTATGCTTATAACCATGAGCCGACGGTTGTGGCAGGTAAGTTAAAACAGATCGACGAGATAGATTCTATTACGCGCAGCAATCAGGCTACTTTAGAATTAAGTAACAAGCTTCAGACAAAGCGTTCCGGGGCGAACGTAGATTTAGTTGATTTTATTGTCAAGAGCGATTATATTTTTAAACCAAAGACCGGCGATAAACTAGGAAGCAATTTAGGGGATATTATTTGTGAGTTAAAATTTCTGCCTTATTCCTGGTTGCGCATAGATTCAGACGCAACCTATAAGCGTTCAGGTAATCGTTCCGATGAAAATTATAACAGTTTCTCTAATATAAACTATGATATAATCTTTGATTTCGGTAACGAACGGTCTTTGGGAATCGGTCAGCGCTATCAGAGGAAGAGTGGGAAAGAAATCACCAATCAGCTGAATTGGCGTCTCAGTCCTAAATGGAAGGTCTCGACATATCAGAGATATGAATTCGGCAATGATCCGACGCTAAAAAGAGGCTTGAGAGAGCAGGAATATACTATAACCAGAGATCTCCATTGCTGGGAGATGGCGGTTACCTATAATGTAAAGAGGAATGAGGGCGAAAGTGTTTTTCTAATTTTCAGGCTTAAGGCATTTCCCGAGATGGAATTCGGTTTTGATCAGAGCTATCATCAGCCTAAAACCGGTTCTCAATCAATTCCGTAGTAAATTAAAGGAGTGAGAGATATGAATATTACCATAGTTGGTTGCGGATACGTAGGGTTAGTCAGCGGAGCCTGCTTTGCCGAATTAGGGAACAAGGTTATTTGCGTTGATAACGATAAGAAAAAAATCGAAGCACTAAGAAAAGGGATCATACCTATTTATGAACCCGGACTGGAAGAGTTGGTGGTTAACAATATGAAGAAGGGTAGGTTGGTTTTTTCCTCCAGCATAAAGACGGCAGTCAAATCCTCTGAACTAATCTTTATCGCCGTAGGCACTCCTTCTCTAGAGAACGGAGAAGCGGATCTTACGGGGATAGAAAACGTATCGCGTGATATCGCCATAAACATGACCGGCTATAGGCTGATTGTAGAGAAATCCACTGTTCCAGTTGAGACTGGGGAATGGGTCAAGCACACTATATCGACTTACGTCAAATCAAAAGTAAAATTTGACGTTGCATCGAATCCGGAATTTCTAAGAGAAGGCTCAGCGATCAACGATTTCCTACATCCTGACAGAATAGTGATCGGAGTTGAATCGAAAAGAGCAAAGGATATACTGGTTAATTTATATAAACCTTTAAAGGCCCCGTTGGTAGTTACTAATATAAAGTCAGCTGAGTTAATCAAGCATGCATCCAACGCCTTTTTAGCTACTAAGATCTCTTTTATTAATGCTGTTTCTCGTATAGCCGATATGGTTGGAGCGGATATTAGCGAAGTTGCCGAGGGTATGGGGCTAGATAAAAGGATCAATAAAGCCTTTTTGAATGCAGGCCTT
>JBDRLC010000034.1:0-23372 GCA_043813305.1 Candidatus Omnitrophota bacterium
TGCGAGCGTAGTTCAATGGTAGAACAATGGCCTTCCAAGCCATATATGTGGGTTCGATTCCCATCGCTCGCTGTGCCAGAGAAGTGAGGCGGGATCCCGCCGCAAAGATGCTGTTACGAGGGCGTCGGGACAAGCTATATACGGGGGTTCGATTCCCCTCTCCCGCTTTGGAAAAAGAATCTAGCGGGATTGCGTTTTACATTTATTAGTAAATTTATTATTGAAAAGTAATTTATTTGAGGGTTCCCTGCCTGCCGGCAGGCAGGGAACCCCCTCTCCCGCTTGTCTGGAAACGAGCAGGATAAGAGAGTTTTAGATTATGGATATTTTTAAAAAGTTTACTACAGAATTTGTAGATAAGGTCATTGATAAGGCTGATGTATTCATAGTCTATCTTGATAAAAGCATGAATGTATCGATGTGCAATACAAAGGTAGAGGGTCTGGCCTCAAAGAGTAAAAAAGAGATTATCGGCAATTTCTGGATTGATGTTCTATGCCATGATCGCAACTCTTTAAGTACAAACAAACAAATGTTTCAGGCGATTATAGACGACTCTACGAAATATAAGAGGCCGAATAATCTGGAGATTTTATTTACCGATATAGGCAATAAGGACATGTTGATCTCTTGGAGTATAACTCCGATATTGTCCGAGTCCAAAGAGCTTGAAGGGATGTTATTGATCGGTAATGATATCACAGAGTTGGTAGAGAGGCAGAATTCGTCGAGGAAGATAGATGAGACCCTGAAGGATATCTTCTCCAATATACGGGAGTATGCGATATATGTAGTCAATCTAGATGGGAATATTACATATTTCGGTATGGGCTCAGAAGTGATGTTCGGTTGGCAGAAGAAAGAGATAATCTTTAAACATGCTAGGCTCCTGCACCCTAAAGATGAGAGCGAACCCGGGTTGTCCTACATTTTAGAGCAGGTAAATCAATTCGGAGAATACGAGACGGAAGCAGAACTGCTCAAAAAAGACGGCCGTACCTTCCCGGTTATATTGACTATAACTAGATTTCTCGATTCCCAGGGTGGATTGACAGGCTACATATTTATTGCCAAGGATATCACGGAGAGAAAAAAATTAGAGTATCAGATTATTCAATCCGAAAAGTTAGCGGCGCTCGGTCAATTAGTATCAGGAATAACGCATGACATAAACAATCCTTTATTTGTTATTTCCGGCAGGCTGGAAATGATGCTTCAAGAGAAGAAATTGGATAAAGAACTGAAAAAGAATTTAGTGATTTTAAATGAGCAGGCAGAGAGGATAAAAAAATTAGTGGATCAGCTTCTTAAGTTTTCGCGTAAATCCCCTCCGAAATTCGTCACTTTGAATGTAAATGAGGTAATTGAAAATATATTGCCGCTTTTGGCTTATCATAAACTCTCGGTGGCAAATATAAATATTATAAAGAATTTTCAGAAGGATATCTCTTTAATTAAGGGGGACTTGAATCAGCTTCAGGAAGTTTTTATTAATCTATGTATAAACGCATATCAATCAATGTCGGAGGGCGGGAGCCTGACCATAAAAACCTGCAATTTACCGAATTGCTACGTGGAAATAAGGATAAGCGATAATGGTAAGGGCATACCTGAGGAGAACCTGAAGAATATATTCATGCCTTTCTTTTCCACAAAAGAAGAAGGTACCGGATTAGGCCTGTCTATCTGTTATAATATTATTAAGGGCCATAACGGAACAGTCGAAATAGATAGTGAAGTGAATAAAGGAACGACTTTTATTATTAGATTTCCGTTTGTCAAAGAGTAAGGCAGGGAGGAATTGATGTCTTATAAGGTATTAGTAGTTGATGATGAGGATGCCGTAAGAGATTTGTTCGTGGAATTATTAAAAAAAGAAAAGTGTCTGACCGAGGAGGCCTCAAACGGAGAAGATGCATTAGCTTTGATAGAAAAAGAGGCCTTTAATATTATTCTTTTGGATATCAAGCTGCCCGGTATTAGCGGATTGGATGTTTTAAAAAAAATAAGAGGGACAAAGCCGGACTTGCCGGTTATCATGATTACCGGCTTTGCTTATGATGATGAGTTAGTTGCCAAGTCCAAGGAGTATGGCTGCTGTGGATATATAGTGAAGAATATGAGCTCATCTGAGATTATCGCCAGTTTTAAATCTATTGCTAAGAAGGCAGTTAAAAAATAGACTATGGCCGAAGAACTATTAAAACCCGTATTTATCGATGCCTTTGATCTTGATGACGCCTGGTTTCAGTCGCTGTCAGCGATCTTAGAGAAGGGGCATGTTTATACGATCACCAAAGGAAGCTATGAGGGGCAGAGGCGCCTGGAGTTTGATTTTGTGATGGTAAGAGTTAGAAAGCCGTCACACCAGATCATCCCTATAATCCCCGAAGGCATGAGCATCCCCGCCCCTACCGATATGGAATACATCCAGGGGTATCTAAGTTATCTCTTGACCGGCACTAAGACGGAAACAGAAGATTACACATATGGAGAGAGGTTGGTCGAGCCGAAGGTGAGAGTAAAACAGAATATAGACGGCAAAGACATGGTGCAGGAGATGCCTTTAAACGTAAATCAGGTCGAAGAAGTGATCAAGATTTACAAAGAGAAAGGTTTTGGTACAAATCAGGCGATAATGGAAATCGGGATGCCATCTGATATCAAGTTGGTTGATCCCCCATGCCTTAGGCTCATAGATACACGTGTACGCTACGGAAAGCTGCATTTTATTTTATATTTCCGCTCCTGGGATCTCTGGGGTGGGTTTCCTTCGAATCTCGGTGGGTTGCAGCTGGTAAAGCAATATATCGCCGATGAGATCAAAGTGGAAGACGGAGAGATGGTAGCGGTTAGCAAAGGTTTGCATCTTTACGAGTACTCCTGGGAATTGGCTAAGCTTCGGACGAATAAAACTATAGATCAGGCTTCAGGCCTTAAATTAGAATAATATGGACAATAATTATACGGGTCAAGAGCGCAGAGAATTCTTGAGGTTGGATTGTGCGACGCCTTTAGGCTTTAAGGTATGTAAGAAGGGGACGATCTCAAAATTGTTTCAAGGCTATTCGGTGAATATAAGCGAGGCCGGAATATTATGCAAAATAACAGAGAAGGTTAAAAAAGAAGATGTATTATGGCTCTCTTTTGATCGTTCGGTATTGAGCATCTGCGAAGAATTAGAGAGAAGGGTTTTGATTTATCAAAACGGCATTATCGCAAAGGTAGTGAGAATAGAGCATAAGGATCCTAGCGACTATAGTGTAGGTGTAAAATTCCTTACGCGGGAAGAGAAGAATCTGACTAATATTTATCCTGATGTGCATTTCCTGAAATGAATATTTCTATACTCGGTGACGGCGGATGGGGTACGACATTAGCGATACTTCTTGCACGGAAAGGTTTTCGGGTAACCCTATGGGGAGCCTTCGGGGACTATTCGAGGTATTTAGAAAAATACAGGATAAATAAGAAATTTTTACCTGGAGTTAAGATACCCAGACAGGTTAAGATCACAGGCGATCTTAACCAGGCCGTTCTCGATGGAGGCGATCTGATAGTTTTAGCGATACCTTCACAGCATATGCGAAAGGTTCTTGGGAAAGTTAGGCGGGTGGGTGTACCTGCAGGTGTGATATTCTTAAGCGTAAGTAAAGGGATAGAGATTGGGTCACTGAAGAGAATGTCTGAAGTAATGCGCGATGAATTAAAAAAAGTCAGATATGCGGTGCTTTCGGGTCCGACGATTGCCCGGGAAGTGGCATACGGGATACCTAGCGTAGCTGTTACTGCATCTGAAGACAAAAAAGTCTCCAGACGCATTCAGGATATTTTCATGAACGAAAGATTCAGGGTGTATACGAATAATGACGTAGTAGGGGTAGAATTAGGGGGGAGCTTGAAGAATATAATTGCTATTGCCTGTGGAATATCAGATGGCCTCGGGTTTGGCACTAATACAAAAGCAGCGCTGCTTTCAAGAGGATTAGTGGAAATATCCAAATTAGGTTTAGCTATGGGCGCGAGGGTGAGGACATTCAGCGGTATCAGCGGCCTGGGGGATTTGGTGACCACTTGTATCAGTCCTTATAGCAGGAATAGATTCGTAGGCGTACAGATCGGCAAGGGAAAATCTTTAAGGCAGATACAAACACATATGCAGATGGTGGCTGAAGGTGTTCCGACGGCAAAATCCGCACACTTCTTAAGTTTAAAACATAAGGTTGAGATGCCTATAGCCCAAGAGATCTACAACGTTCTTTATAAAAACAAATCTCCGCTTAAGGCCCTTAATGATCTGATGAGGAGAAAGAAGAAAGAAGAGTAAGCGGCTTTTTGACAATTAGTTATAGTTACTTGGTTAGGGTTAAGGTTAGGAAGCCGGTTTGGTAGTTGGGTTAGGGCTAGGTGTTAAAACACCAACTACCTTACCCACAAACCATACCGGCATCCTTACCCTTACCTTAACCCAACAACATTTGAAATAATAAGTTGAGTTAAGCAACGGGGCGTGGTCATCCCACTTCGTGGGATTTCCTGCCTGTCGGTAGGCAGGCGCCACGGAGGCAGAAAGATTTACGGGGCGTGGCTCAGTTTGGCTAGAGCGCTTGAATGGGGTTCAAGAGGTCGACAGTTCAAGTCTGTCCGCCCCGACACTTTAAAAGAAATATCGGAGTCGACAGTTTCCCGACAGGCTACTTTAGAGCTAGGTCGGGATCCCGATGGAAAGCTTCGAAGAAGCGGCACCATCGGGACAAGTCTGTCCGCCCCGACAATTCACTGCGATTTTGTCGGAGAAATATATTCGCAGGCGGCATAAAGGAGGATAAAATGGGATATTCAGGACCGGAAAGACGCAACTATCAGCGGGTACATGGTCGTTTTATCGTTTCCTACCGAATTCTCGAAGATGTAAATAATGCTGATATAACTCAGACAAAAAATTTAAGCCTGGGGGGTATGATGCTTACCACTAACAGGCAGTTACGCCCCGGGACAAAGCTAGCTTTAGAAATCAGACTGCCCTTTGACCCTAACCCGATCATACTGGTAGGCGATGTACAGGAGTCAAAAGAAGTAACCAAGAATCTGATTTATGATACCCGGATAAGATTTATATCGGTTGATGCAAAACACAGAAATACTATTAACGGAACGATCAATTACTATTTAAAGAAAGGTTCATAGATGAAAAAAATAAATATTGGTCTGATCGGTTTTGGAAATGTCGGTTCGGGCGTAGTTAAGATCTTGCGCGATAAAAAGAACTTCTTAGCCAAAAGAACCGGCCTCCAGATACATGTGAAGAAGATCTGCGATAAGGACCTCTTTTCAAAAAGAAATGTTTCACTGAGTAAGGGTATGCTTACTAAGAATGCCAGAGAGATAATCGATGATCCCATGATAGATATTCTAGTCGAGTTGATCGGAGGGCTTCATCCGGCAAAGGAATTTATTATTGAGGCATTGAAGAAGGGCAAGAATATAGTTACCGCTAACAAAGCTTTGCTGGCACAGGAAGGAAAAGAGCTTTTTGCACGCGCCTCTGACCGGGGTAAGAGCATCTACTTTGAAGCTTCGGTGGGAGCGGGTATTCCGATCATTAAGACTCTCCGGGAGGGTTTGGTCGCTAACCGGTTTGACAGTATTTACGGAATCCTTAACGGTACTTCAAATTTTGTCCTTTCTCAGATGTCGAATTATAATTGCACTTTTAAAAAGGCCTTAGCAGATGCGAAGGCCAGGGGTTTTGCAGAGAAGGACCCGTCTTTAGATATCAACGGTATAGATTCGGCGCATAAGTTGCTTTTATTGATCTATCTTTGTTTCGGAAAACTGGTAAGCCTGAATGATGTTTATGTTGAGGGTATTTCCCGGATTTCATTAGCCGATGTAAATTATGCCAAGGAATTAGGTTTTGAAATAAAATTATTAGCAATTGCCAAGAAGGAAGGCCAGGATCTTGAGGTGAGGGTGCACCCTACTTTGATCCCGCAATCGCACTTATTGGCTTCGGTAGAAGGAATATTTAACGCGATATATGTATCAAGTGATTTAGCAGGTAATCTCCTGATGTACGGGCCGGGAGCAGGGCAGTTATCAGCAGCTTCGGCAGTCGTCTCTGATATTGTAGACCTGACTCAGGATTTAAAAGCCGGGCTCTTCAGGCAGACTTTGAATATAATACCTGATAAATCTATTAAAAGATTGCGCAAGATGGATGATTTTTCAAGCCGGCACTACATTAGATTCATGGCAGTAGATAAACCCGGCGTTCTGGCTAAAATTTCAGGAATACTCGCAAAATTTAAAATAAGCATAGCTTCGGTTAGCCAGAAGCAAAGACACAAGGCGCATGTAGTTCCGATTGTAATGATACTTCATGAATCCAGAGAGAAAGATTTACAAACAGCCTTAGGTACTATAGCCCGGCTTGATATAATCAAAGAGGATCCGGTAGCAATAAGAATAGAAGAGGCATAAGGAGCAGCCCATGCATTATAGCGGTCTAATCGATAAGTATAAGAAATATTTACCGGTTAATGATTTAACGCCGATTATCACCTTGAAAGAGGGTAATACTCCTTTGATACCTGCTAAACATTTAAGTGAGTTATTAGGTGAAGGTTTCCAGGTCTATTTGAAATACGAAGGCCTTAATCCTACTGGTTCTTTTAAGGACAGAGGAATGACTCTGGCTATTTCTAAGGCCTGCGAAGAGAAAGTAGAAGCGGTAATCTGTGCTTCTACAGGGAATACTTCAGCTTCAGCTGCTGCCTATGCAGCTAAGGCCGGTCTGAAATGCATCGTACTCATACCGCGCGGAGCAATTGCCTTAGGGAAGTTAAGTCAGGCGCTTATTCATGGTGCAGTTGTTCTGGCTGTAGACGGAAATTTTGACGATGCTTTGAAGTTAGTCAGGGAAATAGCAGATCAGTATCCGGTCAGGCTGGTAAACTCTCTGAATCCGCATCGTATTGAAGGCCAAAAAACCGGCAGTTTTGAAATTTGTGATTGCTTAGGCAAAGCGCCTGATTTCCAGGTTATGCCTGTTGGCAATGCCGGGAATATCACTGCTTATTGGAAGGGTTATAAAGAATATAAAGATGCGGAAAAGATTAGCAGTCTTCCTAAGATGTTAGGTTTCCAGGCCGAAGGAGCAGCTCCGATAGTAAGGGGGCATCCCATAGAAAATCCGCAAACATTAGCCACTGCCATACGCATCGGTAATCCGGCTAGCTGGAAGATGGCTGAGCAGGCACGCGACGAATCAGGCGGCCTGATCGATATGGTTTCCGATGATGAGATAATCGAAGCTTATAAAATGTTAGCTTCAAAAGAAGGAGTTTTTGTTGAGCCGGCTTCAGCTGCTTCGGTCGCCGGTTTATTAAAGTTACATAAGCAAAAGTATTTTAGCCTAGAACCTAAAACCCAGAACCTAAAACCTAAAATAGTTTGCATATTAACCGGCCATGGCCTTAAGGACCCGGATAGAGCGATAAAGACAATAAAAGAACCCAAGGTCGTTAAAGCTAACTTTAAGGCGGTATTGAAAGAAATTGGCTATTAAAATTCTTATAACTGCCGGTCCGACCTGGGTCCCTGTAGATAGCATTAGAGTAATCAGCAATATCGCCACAGGTCAAACGGGCATCGCTTTAGCAGAGGCGGCAAAGAGGACAGGTTCAAAGGTAACATTAATTTTAGGCCCGGTTTACAGCGATTATCAAAGAGCAGCTGTTAGGATACTGCGTTTTAGATATTTTAACGATTTAAAGAAAATAATCGCCGAAGAGTTGTCCTCTAGGAAATACGATCTGATCATACATTCAGCAGCAGTTTCTGATTTTTCTGCGGCAGGCTATAAAGGCAAGATCAGCTCGGATAAGAATCATAAGTTGATTCTAAAACCTCTGCCCAAGATCGTCAAAGTTATCAGGCGTCTTGCCCCTAAGGCGAAGCTAGTGATCTTTAAACTGGAATCAGGGGTAAGCGAATCCACTTTAATTCAAAGAGCAAGAAGATCTCAAGTGCAAGTCCGGGCTGATATTGTGGTGGCAAATATGATCAATCCTTACAGAGCATTTATCATTGATAAAGAGGGGAAAACACTTAGGGTACGAAATAAAGTTGAGCTAGTAAATAGATTATTAAAGATAACTACTAGAACCTATAACCTAGCACCTAGAACCTAATATGAAATACATAGTCTTAGTCGGAGACGGAATGGCGGATTATCCTATAAATGAGCTAGGGGGCCGTACGCCTTTAGAGGCCGCGGATACTTCTAATATGGATTATATCGCCAGAGAAGGTATGCTGGGTCAAGTAAAGACAATTCCTGCCAAAATGAGCCCTGCTTCTGACGTGGCGAATATTTCTATTCTAGGGTATGATCCTAAGAAATTTTATACAGGAAGGGGCCCTTTAGAAGCGGCAAATCTGGGGATAGACTTGGAGGAGGAAGATGTTGCTTTTCGCTGTAATTTAATCACTGCATCCGCAGATAAGCTGGTTGATTATAGCGCAGGCCATATAAGCTCCAAAGAAGCAGCGATAATCATAAAATTTATTGATCAGCATTTGGGGACTAACAGAATTAAATTTTATCCGGGCGTGAGTTACCGACACTTGATGTTAGCCAAGAGAGGGGCCGATGAGTACCTGGAAGATCTAATCTGCGTTCCTCCTCATGATATTATCGGTAAAAGTATTTCTAAGCATCTTCCCAAAGGAGACAACGCCCAGATCCTGATAAAATTGATGGAGGAGTCTAGGAAAATTCTCGATAAGCATGAGATTAATCAGGTGAGAGTCGACTTAAAAGAGAATCCTGCTAATATGATCTGGTTATGGGGACAGGGAAAAAAGCCTTCAATGCCAAGTTTTCAGAAGCAATTCCAAGTTAAGGGGAGCGTTATATCAGCGGTAGATCTGATTAAAGGTTTAGGTAAGATCCTCGGGCTTGAAGTGATTAATGTCCCCGGCGCAACTGGTTATTATGATACTGATTACGAGGGTAAGGCAAAAGCGGCAATAAAATCATTAGAGAATAATGATTTCGTATTTGTGCATGTTGAAGCGCCTGATGAAGCAAGTCACAACGGTGACCTGAGAGAGAAGATTACTGCGATTGAGCGATTTGATCAATTAGTCGTAGGCACGGTATTGAATGCTTTTAGGGATAAAGGAGGCTTCCGTATTTTAGTCTTACCCGATCATGCCACGCCACTTTCTTTAAAGACCCATACCTCTGATACGATATTCTTCGGGATGCTCGGAGAGGGAGTGCATAAAGGGGCCTTTTTGTGTTACAGCGAAAAAGAGGCGCTTAAAGCAGAGATTCTTTTTGAAGAGGGGCATGAGCTGATGGAGTATTTTATCAAAGGTATTCAATGAATGCATTGATTATCGTTGGTATAGCTTTACTTTTCTTCTTCTGGGGTTACGGGGTTTACGCCAAGAAATTGGAATCATTATGGCAAATCGAGCCCAAGAGGTCTACCCCTGCTTATGCAAAATACGACAGCGTTGATTATATCCCGGCAAAGAATTGGCTGGTTTCATTCGGGCATCATTTTGCTTCGATATCCGGAGCAGGTCCGATTGTCGGGCCGGTGATTGCGGTAATCCTATGGGGATGGCTGCCGGCTTTAATCTGGGTGATTCTGGGAACGATCTTTATAGGCGGCGTGCATGACTTTGGATCTTTAATAACTTCCGTAAGACAAGGCGGGTCATCGATTGCCGATATTGCCCAGAATTCCATATCGCGGCGGGCAAAGATCATCTTTTCCTTATTTATCTGGTTTGCCTTGATTTTGGTTATCGCAGTGTTTGCTTATCTTTGCGCTAAGACATTTACCAGCGAACCAAAAGTAGTCTTACCTTCATTGGGTTTGATACCGGTTGCGTTCTTAGTCGGGAATCTTCTCTATCGATTGAGAATGAATACATTTTTGGCAACCCTAATCGGTTTAGCCTGTTTGGTAGGATTGATTTTATTAGGGAATATCTTTATTATAGATATTAATAATATAAAGGTATGGATTATCGTATTATTTGCCTATGCCTATGTAGCTTCCATTCTACCGGTTAATATACTTTTACAGCCGCGTGATTACCTGGCAAGCTTTCTTTTATTTTTTGGAATAGGAGCCGGATATGTAGGTTTATTGATATCTAGGCCAATAATCTCAATGCCTTATTACAATAAGTGGACTAGCGGTTCAGGGCAGCTTTGGCCGATGCTCTTTGTTACAGTTGCCTGTGGCGCAGTTTCAGGTTTCCATGCTTTGATTTCCAGCGGCACCTCTTCTAAACAGCTTGCTAACGAGCGTTATGCAAAGAGAATAGGTTACGGGGGTATGGTTACGGAAGGAGTAGTGGCGATATTGGCGGTGATTACCGTAGGTATCCTTTTTAAGGCCGGCGATGATTTCCAGGGAGCCTTGAAAAGTCTAACTCCGATCGGGATATTCGGCAAGGGGTACGGGGTGATTACAAAAGGGATCTTTGGCAATTACGGATATCTTCTGGCGATAACCATATTGAATGCTTTTATTCTTACTACCCTTGATACTGCCACAAGAATATCGCGTTATATTACCGAGGAATTATTCAAGATAAAAAATCGCTATCTCTCCACTTTGATAATCGTAGCTATAGGCGGGGCATTGGCTTTTAGCGGTAAGTGGAGTAAGATCTGGCCGGCCTTCGGTGCTTCTAATCAACTGGTAGCTGCACTGGCATTATTTGTTCTAAGCTGTTGGCTTCTGGCAAAGGGCCGTTCGATAAAATTTACTATCTGGCCCGCATTCTTTATGTTAATTACGACCGTAGCCGCGCTTATTTTTCAGTGCTTTCAATATTATGCTCAAAGAGACCTGGTATTATTGACGGTTTCGGTTGTATTAATAATCCTGGCGGGTTTTATGGTTTTTGAAGTAAGTAAGGCCACAATTTATAGAGCAAAGCGAATATAAATTGTATGGCCGAACTTACCCCCACACCACTTTTTTGTAACAGAAGTCGAGTTTATCAAAAAGGTGTGGCGAGGATAGTAATATCTATGGTTTTATATCAAGCATATTTTCAAAAAGTGGTGGGGGATTAAATTCGCAGATTTAAAACAATAAAGGAGGAAGCGTTGACTTATGGCTGAATTGAAATTTAACTATCCATAAGTCAAGTGCTCATTTAATATGCATAGGGGTTTGATTGTCCAAAAGTTCGGCGGCTCTTCCGTAGCTAATGTCGAGTGCATTCAGAATGTAGCTAAGAGAGTAGTAAGTTACAAAAAGAAAGGCCATGATTTAGTGGTGGTTGTATCGGCCTTAGGTGATACGACAGATGAATTAGTGAATTTAGCGAATAAAATCAGTAACGAGCCTTCAGAGCGCGAAATGGATATGCTGCTATCTACCGGAGAACAGATCTCGGTAGCGCTCCTGGCAATGGCGATACATAAACTAGGGTATGAGGCGATATCCTTTACCGGAGCACAAGTTGGAATCATTACTGATACCAGTCATACTCGTGCCAGGATCTTACGGATAAATTCCAGGAGGATCAAGCAGGCTTTAAAACAGAAGAAGATTGTGATTGTAGCGGGATTCCAGGGGATAACCTTGAAACATGATATTACTACCCTGGGCCGGGGCGGTTCAGACCTCACTGCCGTAGCTTTAGCCAAGGAGCTAGCCGCTGATCAGTGCGAGATCTATACCGATGTAGAGGGTATTTATAGTGCCGATCCTCGCATTGTACGCAAGGCAAAAAAGATCAAACAGATTACTTACGATGAGATGCTGGAGATGGCGTCTCTTGGCTCTCAGGTGATGCAGGCGCGCTCTATTGAAGTAGCTAAAAAATTTAATGTGCCGGTTCATGTGCGTTCTAGCTTTAATTTTGAAGACGGAACAGCAATAATCAAGGAGGCTCAAACCATGGAAGATGTATTGGTTAGCGGAGTAACCTTAAAGAAGAGCGAAGCAAAAATCACGATCTGCAATGTCCCCGACCGTCCGGGTGTGGCGGCAAAGATATTCAAGAAAATATCCGCTGTCGGTATTAGTGTAGATATGATTGTGCAGAATGTAAGCCATACGCGCAGGACGGATATATCCTTTACGGTGAATAAAACCGATCTAGCTAAGACGATGAGGTTAGCAAAGAAGGTTGGAAAACAGATCGGAGTAGATGATGTGATTCGGGATGTAGCTATTGCCCGGGTTTCCATAGTGGGAGTTGGGATGAAATCACATTCAGGTGTCGCCGCGAACATGTTTGATGTTTTAGCCAAAAATAAGATTAATATTGAGATGATCTCGACCTCCGATATAAGTATCTCATGTATTATAAAGAAGAAATTCGCCGAAAAAGCAGTAAGGGCGCTGCATAAGAAATTCGGGTTAGGAAGTTAATTCCATAATTAGTAAACTAGTAACTCGTAACTAGTAATTTTTAAATTAGTCTTTCAAATTACGAGTTACGGATTACGAGTTACGAATTACGAAAAAAAGAGGGTATGATGAAACAAGTAAAACTTTATGATACTACTTTACGCGACGGCGCACAAGGTGAAGGGATATCTTATTCTGTAATCGATAAGATCCGCATTGCCAAAGAATTAGACCTCTTAGGCATTGATTATATTGAAGGAGGTTGGCCGGGGTCTAATCCGAAGGATATGGAGTTTTATCTGAAGATGGCTAAGTTGCGTCTGAAGAACTCCCAACTGGTTGCTTTTGGTTCGACGTGCAAGGCCAATACTAAGGCGGCGCAGGATGCGAACCTGAAGGCACTGCTGAGGTCTAAAGCGAAAATCGCCACTATTTTCGGCAAGACCTGGGATCTGCACATCAAAGACGTTTTGAAGACTTCGCTTGAAGAGAATCTGAATATGGTCAGAGATTCGGTAAGCTTTCTGGCGTCAAAGGGGCTTACTGTATTTTATGATGCCGAACATTTCTTTGATGCCTATAAAGCTGATCAGGCTTACAGCTTGAAGTGTTTGCTTTGTGCAGAGGAGGCAGGAGCAAAAGCCGTAATCTTATGTGATACTAACGGAGGCAGTATCACATCAGAGATTTCAAAAATAATCAGGGAGATCCGGCCTGAGATTAAGGTTTGGCTGGGTATCCACTGTCATAATGACGCAGATCTAGCGGTAGCAAATTCACTCGCAGCTGTTGAGGCAGGGGTTGATATGGTCCACGGAACGATTAATGGTTATGGTGAGCGTTGCGGGAATGCAGATCTGATCCCGATTATAGCCAATCTTAAGCTCAAGCTTGGCATTGATTGCATCCCGGAGAGTAAACTTAAGGAATTGACTAAGGTCTCTCATTTTGTCAGCGAAGTAAGTAATATGAAACAGAGAACTGATCAGCCCTACACCGGCTCTTCTGCCTTTGCGCATAAAGGTGGCGTACATATCAATGCCGTAATGAAGAATCCGAAGACATATGAACATGTAGAACCAAACTTAGTAGGGAACAGGCGGAGAATCTTAGTATCTGAATTAGCGGGAAAAACTGGAATGTTGATCCGCGCAAAGGGCTTAGAGCTGGATTTGAGTAAGGAGGACCCTAAAACAAAAAAGATCCTGAAATTAGTACAGCAGCTGGAACACCAGGGTTACCATTTTGAAGCTGCCGAAGGATCCTTTGAATTATTAATGAAGAAGGCCCTGAAGAAGTACAAAAAATTCTTTGAGCTGCAGGGATTTAAAGTGGTGGTGGAGAAGCAATCTGACAAAAAAATTACCTCTGAAGCAATAATCAAAATAAAAGTGAAGGGGGTTAAAGAGCATACCGCTGCTGAAGGTGACGGCCCGGTGAATGCGCTGGATAATGCGCTGAGGAAGGCGCTGAAGGATTTCTATCCTACTCTTTCCAAAATGCATCTTTCAGATTTTAAGGTGCGGGTTTTAGATGAGAAGGTGGGAACCGCAGCCAAGGTGAGGGTCTTGATTCAATCGCAGGATGAAACAGATATCTGGAGTACTATCGGCGTGCATGAAAATATCATCGAAGCCAGCTGGCAAGCTTTGGTTGATAGCATCGAATACAAATTACTTAAAGACAAAGTGAGTTAATAGCAGAGGCGGTTTTTTAAGATGAAATTGTTAAAAGAACAGAAAATATTAGTATTTTTAGGTGTAACAATAACGATCCTATATGTTTGGTCTTATAATGCTATAGCATTAAAGTTTATTAATTTCTTTTTTGAGAGAAAGATATTAATTGAAGGCTTGTTTGGAATTTTTTGGTTTCCTGCTTTAGTATTGATTAGCTTCCTAATATCAGTAATTGGTATTCTATATTTTAAGCGTTGGGCATTACGTTTATACTTTGTTTCGGTAACGTTAGTGTCGGTAAGCAGTTTAAAAACATTAATGCTTATAAGCTATTATAGTATTCTAGGCATAAGCAATATTTCGCTACTACTTTTATCAGCAGTTGCACTTTGGTTTTCCATGAAGAAAACAACGATAGAACATTTTGGTATGGGTTATATTTCAGCAAGGCGAGAGAAGTTTAGGAAGCTCAATCGAATATTTAAATATTTTTCCTTAGTGTTTATCATCGGTTTAATAAGTTATTATGCTATTAGCTACTTTATTATTTATCCGAAACAGTGTATTAATTATATGTCAAAAGATAAGTCTTATCTTTCATCGCGCTATGTAAAGCAGGATGTCTTTAATCTTTCTTTATTTCTCCCTAAAGACCTAGAAATACAATCGTTAAGTAAAATGCCGTTATTTTGGAATAACGATTATGTTTTATTTATGAGTAATCCTGAAGGCACTCTAAGATTAAGTATTAATTTAGATCTCACTGGCAGTCTTTATAAATGTTTTGGCTATAGCAGAAATTTTGAATTTCAAAAGAGGCTAAATCGATTTCTTCATTTCATAGGCCAAAATTTTTCTAAATTCACCAAAGAAAAGATGGTAGCTAGAGACATTGCAGTGGGTCAAGCTTTAGAGGGCTTTTTAATAATATATACAGAAAATAATCAGCAGATGCTATATGAGTATCGTTTTTATGACAAAGGCAATAAAGCGATTACAGGAAGCATACATTTCATGGCTACAAAAAAAGAGTTAGCTTTTGAAGAGACCATTGCAGATATAGTTGGTTCATTAGAATTACACGCAGAGCCTTTAAAATCAGCAAAGGAGTATTTTCAGGAAGGATTATCCTATATCGATAAAAGCCGGTATAAAGAGGCTAAGCTTAGCCTAGTTAATGCCTTATATCAGAATTGGCAGGATCCGAAATATAACTATTATTTGGGAATCTCTTTTTTAAAATCAAATAATTATAGCCAAGCAAAGTACTTTTTAGAAGAATCCAGAAACTATTTGGATGCGCAAATATTACTAGAACAAGTTAAGAATAAGCTTGCTACCAAAACAAAAAATAAGAACTAAGGCTAAACCTAAAATTTGGAGGCGGAATGGATATAAAAGGTAAGGTTGTTTTCTCTTCGGGAAAATCCGGAGACTATGATATCTGGACGTTGGATTTAGAAAATAAAAACCTTAGACAGCTGACATTCGGTGAGTATTGGAATGATTGTCCGAAATGGTCTCCTGATGGAAAAAAAATAGTTTTTGTGTCTAACCGTACAGGTACTCCAGAGATTTGGTTAATGGATGAAGATGGTTCTAATCAAACCAGGATTACTAATACCGGGCGTTGGCACAATACACCAAATTGGTCGCCCGATGGTAAAAGAATTGTCTTCGCTGCTAATTATGATGGAAATATAGATGTTTATACTATGAATATAGACACCACTGATTTACAGCAAATTACCGATTATGAGGGAATAGATTTTACTCCTCAATACTCACCGGATAAGAAAAAAATTGTATTTACTTCTCAACGCTCAGGAAATGATGATATTTGGTTATATAATTTAGAAAATGGCGAGCTTAAGCAGTTGACCACATATAAAGAGAGAGATTTTTCACCTGCTTACTCACCAGACGGCTCTAGTATTGCTTTTGTTTGTGGGCGGATTACCGGAATGGGAGATGAAAATTTAGAGATTTATCTTATGGATCAGGATGGTAAGAATAAAAGAAGAATAACTAAAAACTTAGGCACAGACAGATATGTTTCTTGGTCACCGGATGGCAAATTCCTAATTTATACATCTAGCAAGCCGCATTCAGTGGCTGAAAGATTAATGGTTTTTGATGTCGAAAGCATAAAATTAAGCAAAATTGATTTTGATCGCGGTTCACTAGAGAAAGAAATCAATGCAGAAACAAGATGCACTGGATTATTTTGTTTACTTCCCGAAAGTATTATTAAAAAGACCTATCCTGAGAATTATTTCGGCACAGAAAGATATCCTGACTGGAAATTTTGAAATGAATGAGATCTCAACACGCTACTCTCACAAAGAAACCGAGGATAAATGGTATAAGTTCTGGCAAGAGAATAATCTATTTGTTGCAAAAGTAAATCCTTCAAGAAAGCCTTTCTCTATAGTTATCCCACCCCCTAACGTAACCGGAATCCTCCACATGGGGCATGCTTTAAATAACACGATTCAGGATATTCTGATTAGATATCATCGGATGCATGGTGAAGAATCGCTTTGGATGCCCGGGACTGACCATGCGGGTATTGCAACGCAGAATGTTGTAGAGAAGGCTATTGCTAAGGTGGGTTTAAGCCGCAAGGATTTGGGAAGAGGTAAGTTTATCGAGAGGGTCTGGCAGTGGAGGCAGGAGTACGGCTCGACGATAATTCACCAGCTTAAAAAAATCGGCGCATCCTGTGATTGGCAGCGGACGCGTTTTACTATGGACGAGGAGTATTCCGATGCGGTGCTTGAGGTGTTCGTGAAATTATATGAAGAAGGGTTGATCTATCAGGGGAATTACATCATTAATTGGTGTCCGCGTTGTCAAACTGCGCTTTCTGACGAAGAAGCTCCGCACAGAGAGTTAAAGGGTAACCTTTATTATCTAAAGTATCCTTTTAAGGATGATCCGGATAATTTTGTAGTTGTAGCCACTACCAGGCCGGAGACGATGCTTGGAGATACTGCAGTTGCGGTGAACCCTAAAGATAAGCGTTATAAAAAGCTAATCGGTAAGGTTCTTCTCGTGCCTTTAGTTAACCGCCAGATAAAGATAATCGCCGATAATATTGTAGATGCGAAATTCGGAACCGGCGCCCTGAAGGTCACTCCTGCGCACGATCCCAATGATTATCTCTTAGGTAAGAAGCATAAATTAGAGTTTGTAAACGTGATGTATCCCGACGCAAGGATGAATGAGAACGCCGGCGATTACAAAGATATGGATAGATTTGAGGCCAGAGCGGTGATCTTGGAGGATTTAAAAGAGAAGAATTTATTGGATAGAACCGAAACCCACCAGTTATCTGCAGGTCATTGTTACCGTTGCCATACGATAATCGAGCCGTATCTGTCTAAACAATGGTTTGTGAAGATGAAGCCTCTGGCAAAGAGAGCGATTGAAGTAGTGAAGAAGGGAAAGATTAAATTCTATCCTAAGCGTTGGACGAAAGTATATCTGAACTGGATGGAAAATATTCAGGATTGGTGTATTTCCAGGCAAATATGGTGGGGGCATCGCATCCCCGTGTATTATTGTAAAAACTGTCAACAAGAAGGATCCTTGATGCTGGATTCTGGATCCTCGTCGAGAATCGAAAAAGGTATTATTGTGTCACGTGTAAAACCTAAGAAATGCCCTAACTGCAGTTCAACTGAAATCTCTCAAGATGAAGATGTGTTGGATACCTGGTTTTCAAGCTGGCTTTGGCCGTTCGCAACTTTTTATTGGCCCAATAAATCAGAAGACCTTAAATATTTCTATCCTACCTCTGTTCTGGTTACTGCCCCGGAGATAATCTTCTTTTGGGTCGCCCGGATGATCATGGCAGGGTTATACTTTATGCAAGATATCCCTTTTAAAGACGTCTATATCCATGGAACTGTTAGAGATATCGAGGGTAAAAAGATGTCTAAGTCTCTGGGGAATATCATCGACCCCTTAGAGATCATCAATGAATACGGAGCAGATGCCTTGCGTTTCAGTTTGATCTCCATAACCTCGCAGGGGCAGGATGTATTTTTATCAAAGGAGAGGTTTGAGCAGGGGAGGAATTTTGCCAACAAAATCTGGAATGCCTCTAGACTGATTATCATGAATTTAGACCAGGCGAATACTAAGAAGGATCTATGCGAGTTTTTTAAAGCAGAGAACTTGGATATGGTTAACCGCTGGATATTAAGCAGATTTTATTCGCTGCTTGTAAAAGTAGATAAAAACTTAAAGCAATACAGGTTCAATGAAGCCGTAAATATGCTTTATAGTTTCTTCTGGCATGACTTTTGCGATTGGTATCTGGAGTTAACTAAACTTGATATAAAGCTTATACAAAATCAACTGATCATGTATAAAGTATTAGAGAAATTCCTGCGGATCATACATCCCTTTATGCCCTATATCAGCGAGGAGATCTGGAACAGGATCAATCCCGAAGCCGGCTCGATTATGATACAGCCTTTACCGCATATACAGGAGGAATTAATCGATAAGAAGTTAGAGTTAGAAGTACAATCGATCTTTAATATTATTACTCAGATAAGGAACCTTCGCAAGGCTATAGATTTAAAGAGTGATGCGAAAGTAAAGGTTTCTATTTATTCGCACTCAAAAAGCAAGGCAGAATTAATAAGAAAGAATCATAATCTAATCATTAGCCTGGCACGATTAGAGAGCTTGGAATTACCAGATTTCAGCAAGAGGCCGCATGGGACGATCAGCGCTACAGGAGAAGATGTTGATATATACCTTCACTTTACAGGATTGCTTGATATAGAAAGAGAGAGGCTCAAGCTTCAAGATAAGATATCCGGGATTAAGCAGGCGCTTGAATCCAAAGATAGGATGCTCGATAACGAAAACTTTGTTAAGAAAGCGCCCCGGGAAGTCGTAGAGAAAGAAAAAGAGAATAAGGCAAAATTAAGCGATGAGTTGAAGCGTTTAGAGATGATGTCTGATGAGCTACATTAAGGAAGTGGATATAGAAAAAATAGTAAAGAATGCCTTAAGGGAAGATATCGGGTCAGGGGATATTACCACAGACTCTCTCGTAGGGGGGAATAAGGCAGTAAAAGCCGTGCTGCTGGCTAAAGAGAATTGTGTGGTTTGCGGTCTTGATACTTTTCTATTAGTATTAAGGTCGGTAGATAAAAATATAAAATTTAAGAGCCTGGTGCGTGATGGTGATCAGGTGAAAAAGGGTAAGCAGATCGCCAGGATCCAAGGCAGAGCAAGAGCTATATTGACTGCGGAGAGGGTTGCTTTAAATTTCTTCAGCCACCTTTGCGGGATTGCTACGATCACCAGAAAATATGTCTTAGCAATTAAGCCTTATAAAGCGAAGATTCTGGATACGCGTAAAACCATTCCGGGGCTGCGTATTTTAGAGAAGTATGCGGTAAGGATAGGCGGAGGATTCAACCATCGGATGAGCCTGGATGAGATGATTCTAGTTAAGGATAATCATCTAAAGGTTCTAGGTTCTAGGTTTTGGGTTATAGGGCTTGGAAAAAAAATGCATGGAATTAAAACAGAGATAGAGGTCAAGACACTAAAAGAGTTTAATAAGGCCTTACGGCTTAAGCCAGACGTAATCATGCTGGATAATATGAGCATAAAAGATATAAAAAAGACGGTTAAAATAAGAAATAACCTATCACCTAAAACCTACAATCTAAAACCTAAATTAGAAGCCTCAGGCGGAATCACTTTAAAGAGCGCCAGAAAGATCGCTTCTACCGGCGTAGATCAGATCTCTATCGGAGGGTTAACCCACTCTGTCCCTTGTGTTAATATCAGCCTAGAGATTCTTTAATGGGTAAGTTCAAATTAGTCTCGACTTTTTTGCCTTGCGGTGACCAACCCAGGGCAATTAAGCAGCTGAGCGAGTCGGTCTTATCCGGATGCAATTTTAATACTCTTTTGGGGGTGACCGGATCAGGTAAGACATTTACATTAGCCAATCTGATTGCCAAGGTTAACCTCCCGACCTTGGTGATTTCCCACAATAAGACTCTCGCCGCCCAGCTCTATGCGGAATTCAAAGAATTTTTTCCCCATAATGCCGTAGAATATTTTGTCAGCTACTACGATTATTACCAGCCGGAGGCTTACGTACCTTCTACGGATACCTACATAGAAAAGGACGCTTCGATCAACGATAAGCTGGACCGTCTCAGGTTATCTTCTACCAGTTCGCTTATGTCAAGGAATGATTGTTTAATCGTTGCTTCGGTATCCTGTATTTATAATCTCGGGTCTCCCGAAGATTACCGGCAGCTGCTGGTCATACTTGAGAAGGGTCAGATCATCTCTCGGGATGAATTGATCGCTAGATTAGTCCGGATACAGTATGAAAGGAATGATTATGAGTTCATCCGCGGCAAGATCAGGGTAAGAGGCGACGTGGTCGAAGTATTCCCTTCATATCTAGAGGAAGCTTTACGCATAGAATTCTTTCACGATAAGATTGAGAAGATATCCCAAATAGATCCCGTTTCAGCTAATACCCTGAACTTAATAGAGAAAGTTGCAGTATACCCGGCTAAGCATTTCATCGTATCTGAGAAAAGGGTAGCGTTTGCACTCCAATCTATAGAGTCAGAGCTAAAAGAGAGATTAAGTTTTCTAAAGAGCAAAAATAAACTTTTAGAAGCCCAGCGCCTTGAATCTCGCACGCGCTATGATATGGAGATGATTAAGGAGGTCAGTTATTGCCACGGAATCGAGAATTACGCCAGGCATTTCTCAGGCAGAGGGCCGGGCAGCCGGCCATATTGTTTAATTGATTATTTTCCTAAGGATTTCCTGACGATCGTTGATGAATCGCATGTGACTATGCCGCAGTTAAGGGGGATGTATGAAGGTGACCGCGCCAGAAAAGAGATCCTGGTTGATTACGGTTTTAGGCTGCCCTCCTGTTTAGATAACCGGCCATTGAAATTTAATGAATTCAATGAATTTATCAAAAGAATAGTTTTTGTTTCCGCAACTCCCGATGAGTACGAGATTAAGAAGAGTAAAGGCAGGGTGATCGAGCAGATTATCCGCCCCACTGGATTAATTGACCCCAAGATTATTCTCAGGCCTAGCGATAGACAGATAGAGGATCTGATGGAGGAGGTAAAAAAAAGGGATAAAATAAATGAGCGGGTACTGGTGACGACTTTAACCAAGAGGATGGCCGAGGACCTTACGACTTATTTACAGGAGAAGGGGTTAAAGGTAAAGTATCTGCATTCTGAGATCCAGACGATTGAGAGGTCGAAAATATTAAGAGAGTTGAGAGAAAAGAAATTTGATTGCTTGGTGGGGATAAATCTGCTTCGGGAGGGACTGGATTTACCTGAGGTGTCGCTGGTAGCTATTTTAGACGCTGATAAGGAAGGTTTTTTGCGTTCGGCGACCTCTTTGATACAGGTTGCAGGACGTGCTGCCCGTAATATAAACGGCACGGTAATTATGTATGCAGATAATATCACCCGCTCGATGAAAAAGGCGATTGATGAAAGCAGCCGTAGGCGCAAGATACAGTTGGAATTTAATAAAAAGAATAAGGTTACTCCCCGGACAATCAAAAAGGCAATAAGGCAGGGAATTGAAGATCTTAAGGAGGCGCAGGATTTTGTGGTGGAACTGACCGGTGAAAACGTAGAGGAATTCCAGTTGCATAAATATATTTCTCAATTACAATATGAGATGGAGTTGGCTGCCAGGAACTTGCAGTTTGAAAAAGCGGCTGAGATTAGAGATAAGATAAGAGAGATAAAAAAATGAGATTACTGGCTATAGATATAGGTAATAGTAATATAAGTGCAGGGGTTTTTTGGAGGAGAGGCTTAATCAAAAGATATGGGATACCGACTCGTGAAAAAAAATATAATAATTATTTTAAAAAAATATTTGCCAGGAATAAAATTGATGATACAATTGTCTGCAGCGTTGTTCCCAAAGTATGTAGGGTACTTGCGCAGGATATAATGGTTTTATCCGGAAAGAAGCCGCATTTAATCGGGAGGGATATAGAGGTTCCGATTAAAAATCTTTACCGCGATCCCAAAGAAGTTGGCTTTGACCGGTTAGTTAATGCTTATGCCGGAACGCAACTCTACGGCTCTCCATTGATCATAATCGATTTTGGAACCGCGGTTACCTTTGATGTGATCTCAAAGAAAAGAGAATATTTGGGAGGTATGATTTTACCGGGACTTGGTATTTCACTTGATGCACTTACTGAAAAAACCGCACTTCTTCCCAGGGTAAAATTAGAAAAACCGAGAAGTTTCATTGGCAGGGATACTAAAAGCAGCATTTTAAGCGGCGTGCTCTTTGGCTTTGGGGCATCAATAAATTACTTTAGTGAGAGGATCAAGCAGGAAATAGGAAGAAACGCTAAAGTAATCGGCACCGGAGGAAAAATTGATTTTATCAAAAAATTCTCCGATAAGTTTGACAAGATAGATAAAGACTTAACCTTAAAAGGGTTGTATTATATCTATCAGAGAAAATCTTGAAAGCGAGGTGAAAAAGTGAAAAGATTTCTAGTGGTCGGATTATGTTTAGGTTTGCTCGGTTGTGCGTCTACTCCCAAGGGGGTGATGACACAGGAGCAGGTTGCTCAGCTTCATGAGACACTGTCTGGGCAGGAAGAAAAAATTAAGAGCCTGCAAGAGCAATTACAGGTAAAAGAAGAAAAAATCAAAGAGTTAAATAGCAAGCTCGCAGGATTCGGGGTATTTGGAGTAGAGAAGAAAGCCGAAGAAGCGGAACCAGTTAAGTAATAGTTAATTATTAAAAAAAAGACTTGACAAAATATTTTTTTCTTTTATAATTAGCACTCCAGGATTTAGAGTGCTAAATAAGTGAAGTCTAAACTTATGTTCCATAAGTTTATGACTGAACTTACCCTCACACCAATTTGGTGTGGGGAGAGTATTTCAATAAATTGGTGTGAGGGTTAAATTCGCACGTTCAGAGAAGTAAAAAGAGGAAGATTGATACTTAACATTTTCAATGTCAAGTATCAAGTGTTCATTTAAGGGAGGTGTTAGAAATGGATATAAAACCATTAGGGGATCGCGTGGTTGTAAAGGCATTAGAGGCAGAATCAAAGACTAAGGGTGGAATAGTATTGCCGGATACAGTTAAAGAAAAACCTCAGGAAGGTAAAGTGGTTGCGGTTGGAAAAGGTAAAGTTTTAGAGAATGGATCTCTGCAGGCACCGGAAGTAAAGGTTGGTGATAAGGTATTATATGGAAAATAC
>JBDRLC010000035.1:0-4730 GCA_043813305.1 Candidatus Omnitrophota bacterium
TTGGTGTATAAATATATTTTTCATCGATCCAGCCGTGCCTGCGTTTTAATTTCGTTTTAAATTTCTTAAAACAAACGTCCTCTAATAGTCTGCAATCATCTTGAAAAAAAGATAAATTCGAGAAATGAAAACTATCATACCCCGCAAATATTTCTCTTTTACCAATTTTATGTCTGCCTCTATTCTTGTGTTCTTCTTTAGAATCTACTACGATAGAAGGAATTATTCCCAGTCTTAAAAGAATTATTTTCATTTGATTCATCAAAATCCGCGAAGACGTGTATCCCGTATCTCCCCGCCACCAACCTCTCACAATCTCTGCCTGTTTATCTAAAGGTAAACTTAGCATCCAACTTGGTACAGACTTAGAATATGCTTTTTTCTCAAGGGGGTTTGTGTAAAAAAGCTTGCTAAATAATTTAAGTAAAATTTTAGAATAATAAACCAACTCTATGCCCTTCGCTGATTTCTTTACTTGTAGCTTAGAAAGAGATATGCCAAATGAGCCTTGCATTAACTTTTTTACGTCTTCGATATAATTTAATTCATTAGCATGGAAAGAGAAAGCTATGCAATCTCTGTTATTAGTATATCCTTCTGAAATAAAATACCCTGCCAATCTACAAAATTCTTTATTAATCTTAACTGTATTATTTATCTTGGAGATCTTATTACCCTTTGGATAAATTTTGCCATTACCTAAAACAAAATCTGAGCTGTTAATAAATTTGCTAATTTCAATATTTTTGATATTCTGCATATCAATTTTAAAACGCGGGAATATAATTATATCTCCTTTTTCTATATCTTTGGCTTGACACCACAGAGGATTATAACTTTGGAAATATTTACGCTTGCATTCATTCAACGCTGAACAATTTGGACGACAGAT
The DNA here is from genome assembly GCA_043813305.1 of Candidatus Omnitrophota bacterium. GTDB lineage: Bacteria > Omnitrophota > Gorgyraeia > Gygaellales > Profunditerraquicolaceae > JAHIZC01. The sequence continues at coordinate 893 of JBDRLC010000035.1, forward strand.
GCCTTCTGTCCAACGGCAATTTTTATAAGTTTTAATAATATAATATGGATGCTCGGGTGTAGTTTTTAGGCCTTCTCTAAAATAATATGGTTTAATATGATAAATCTTACCATTATAAGAACGCTTTAGCACTTTAGTAACTTTCCTGTAATTCAGTTTGTGTGTATACGCCAAATCACCCTTATTTATGTCTTTAATCTTTTTGAGAGCATTCTGAACATGTATTAATGTATCGGGGAGCAGACAGTGTGCCGGCACAACCATACAGTTCTCGTCGATATCAAAGATTATCCGCGCTAATTCAGCCGCATCCAAACCCAGAATTGGACGACCATCACTGGCAAGATTGCCCCGCCTGCCCAGAGCTTCATTGATCTTATCTGTTGTCTTAAAGGAAGGGCTCAATACTACATTATGAATTCGATAGGTCCTTCCCTTTTTAGAATAAATACTGCTGATCTCTGCGCTGAGAATAAAATATACATCTTGGTATTTGAATAAACCATTACCCAGATCTTCTAAATTATTTTTTAACTCCTCCAGCCAGAGGTGATGGGTAAAATCACCTGTCCCGATTAAAGTGATGCCTTTTAATTTTGCCCACTCCGCCAAGTGCTGCGTATCCATAGACTTGCTGGTTGCGCGTGAATATTTAGAGTGGATGTGAAAATCAGCAACAAATTCCATTCCGTTACGTTCTCCTTTGATAAGCGATTTTACCTTTGCAAATTGTATACTCCACCACTCCTTTTAAAATCTCTTTGATGAACGCAGAATTTTTAGACTTAGAAAGAAAATCTTGCTTTTCGACGATCCATTGTTTATCCGGATCGACAACAATCAGGTCCGCATCGCAACCTCTTGCTAACGCCCCTTTCTTTATCCCCAGAATATTAGCCGGATGCAGGGTTAATTTAGCTATCAGCTCCTTCCAGGTCAACAATCCCGAGTGCAATAGTTTTGTGATGCTGACCGCTAATGCAGTCTCTAAACCGATTGTCCCGAATTCTGCGCGCTCGAATTCTATATCTTTTTCATTCTCCGTATGCGGGGCATGGTCCGAGGCGATTACATCTATCGTGCCATCCTTCAGCCCCTCTCTGATAGCCTCTAAATCATCCTTGCCCCTTAAGGGCGGATTAATCTTACGGTTAGGGTTAAAAGACCAAACAGTCTCTTCGCTCAAAGCAAAATAGTGCGGAGCGGTATCAGCAGTTACCTTAACCCCCTCCTTCTTAGCCTTAGCAATAATCTCTACTGACTCACGGCAGCTGACATGTGCAATGTGCACCGCAGCATTACATTCTTTGGCGAGCTTAATATCCCTGGCTACTCTCTTATATTCGGATTCCTTAGAGATACCCCGTAAGCCCATGCGCGTTGAGGTAAACCCTAAGTTAACCACTCCCCGGCCTGAAAGCGCCCTATCCTCACTGTGGCAAATCACGGGAATTTTTTCTTTCTTGGCGATCTTCAGCGCCTCAAACATAACCTGATCAGAATCTACGGAAGCACCATCATCCGAAATAGCTACGGCGCCATTCTTCTTTAATCTGCTGATGTCTACCAGCTCCCTGCCACTCCTTCCCTGCGTAATCGCACCTGCGATAAACACATTGGCATGAGCCGTCCTTTTAATAATTCCTTTGAGCAACTGAAGATTCTCTAGAGAATCTATAGCCGGCATAGTGTTAGGCATAGCCAGGACGCTGGTGACCCCGCCCTTGAGAGCTGCCCGCGTACCGGTTGAGACCGTCTCTTTATCTTCCCTCCCTGGCTCTCTTAAATGCACATGCATATCTACGATGCCGGGCATTACTATTTTATCCTTGGCGTCTATAACTTGGGCCAAGCTTACATTAATCTTCTTCGCTACTTTGGATACTTTACCATTCTCCAGCAAAACATCACAGACCTCATCAATATTATTTGCCGGGTTAACTACGCGTCCGTTTTTAATTAACAGGGTCGGATAGATCATCAGTTTGCGTCCTTGCTTATGCTTTCATTTGCCTGGGCAACTAGAAATAAAACCGCCATCCTTACCGCAATGCCGTTTGTCACCTGCTCCAGGATCACGGAGTTCGCTCCATCAGCGACTTCGCTAGACATCTCAACTCCGCGGTTAATCGGCCCGGGATGCATTACCACTATATCCTTCTTCGCTTTTTCCAACCTCTCCCCAGTGATACCAAAAGCCTTAAAATATTCTAACTGTGTCGGAAAGGCTGCTTTCTCATCACGCTCAAACTGCATCCTTAAAACATTAATCGCATCTGCATTATATAGTGCTTTATCTATATCATCGGTCACTTCTGCCCCCATCTGTTCAATGCCGGCGGGAATAAGTAGCTTCGGAGCACAGACCATTACCTTCGCGCCCAGCTTAGTCAAGCCCCAAATATTAGAGCGCGCCACCCGGGAGTGGGCGATATCACCGATGATGCTTACATTCAATCCTTTAATTTTTCCCAGTTTCTCTTTCAGAGTAAAGATATCCAAAAGCGCCTGCGTAGGATGTTCGTGCCATCCATCCCCGGCATTCACTACGCTTGCCCGGAGATGGCTGGCTAGCGCTGTAGCTGCTCCGGAATAATTATGCCGCATCACGATTATATCGACTTTCAGTGCTTCGATATTCCTCCCGGTATCAATCAGCGTTTCCCCCTTCTTAACACTTGAGGTTTCAGAGGAGATATTAATCACGTCTGCGGACAACCTCTTGGCTGCGATCTCAAAGGAAATCCTGGTCCGTGTCGATGGCTCATAAAACATATTCACCACGGTCTTGCCGCGTAGGGCAGGAACTTTTTTTATCTCCCGGCTAGAGACCTCTTTAAATGAATCTACTGTATTTAAAATAAGCTCAATCTCTTCTCTGCTTAAGTCTTCCAGCCCCAATAAATCTTTCTTCGTCCACAGCCTATCCATATTCATTAACCCTGTTCTACAATTACTACTTCATCCCTTCCGTCGACTTCCTGCAAACGCACTTCCACGGTCTCCTTTTGCGATGTGGGAATGTTCTTCCCGGAGAAATCCGCACGTACCGGTAACTCCCGATGCCCCCTGTCAACCAATACTGCCAACTGTATTGAATTGGGCCGGCCTAAATCTATCAAGGCATCCAAGGCAGAGCGGACTGTCCTGCCAGTATACAAAACATCATCCACCAAAACCACATTCTTGCCACAGATATCGAAATCTATCTCTGTTTTATGTACTACCGGACCGGCGGCGATAAGGGTAAGATCATCCCGATAAAGAGTAATATCCAAGACCCCAACCAACACTGCTTCGCCTTCGATCTTTTTCATGCTATTCGCTAGACGCTTTGCGATATATGCGCCGCGATTGCGTATACCTATCAGACACAACTCTTTTGTGCCCTTATTCTTCTCCAGGATCTCGTGTGCAATGCGCGTAAGCGCACGATCAATCGCTTCCTTATCTAATACCTTGGCTTTTTCTTTCATAAGTGAAGACATAAGTTATGCCTGCCTGCCGGCAGGCAGGGAGGGAGGGAGCAATATAATATGAATAATAGAATAGGCGACATAACTTATCTGTCTGAACTTACCCCGCACCTTCTTAGGATTCAAAAAATGAATTAAAGAAAGGTGCGGGATTAAATTCGCGCATATAACTTACGTTCACTTAGGTTCCGTAAGTTATGCGCTCATTCAAGGAGTTATAGATGCCAAAATTAAAGACGAAAAAAGGAGTAGCAAAAAGGTTTAAGTTGACCAAAACAGGAAAGATCAAGTATCACTCAGAGGGCAAGCGTCATCTGTTATCCAGTAAGGGGAAGAAAAGAAAACGCAAACTAAGAAAAGCG
>JBDRLC010000036.1:0-21912 GCA_043813305.1 Candidatus Omnitrophota bacterium
GCTCAAGCGCTGCTGATTTTGCCGCTTCCTCGCATAACCATGCTGCCAGTGAAGTCACCTCCGGCACTCTCCTCCATGAAAGAGGAGGCCTTGAGGCAGATCTCTCAGCATACAGCGGCCTGGTGAAGATCTCAGGCGGCGCAACCTCACAAATTACAGATAACTCATCCAATTGGGATACAGCCTATGGCTGGGGAGACCACTCAGGCGCAGGCTACCTCACCAGTGAAACCGGCGACATCTCAGCAGTCGGTTCAATGACTGCAGCAGGTGCAGCTTTTGCTGATGCCACTGCAACCGGTGACTGGCTGGGCTTAGGTGCAGCTGCTGGTAGAATAGAATTCGATGACCAGGCAACTGATGAAGTGAATATCTTAAATGCATTTGTCGGCATCGGCACCACTGCTCCGGGTGGCACGCTTGACGTCAATGGTACTATCTATCAGCGCGGTGGAGAACTCCACGCTGATTATGTCTTTGAGCCGGAATATGAGTTAGAGAGCATAGAGGAACATAGCGAGTATATGTGGGCTAATAAGCATCTTAAGGCAGTGCCACCGGCGCAAATTGACGAAGCAGGTCAGCAAGCGCTAGAAATCGGCGCACATCGTAAAGGTATGCTCGAAGAGCTTGAAAAGGCGCATGTGTATATTCAGCAGCTGAATGATAGGATCAACGCCCTTGAGTTGCAAATGAGCACCATGCACCTGAGCAAACTTGAGAAAGACTAGTAGTTAGGTTAGGGTTAAGAGGCCGGTATGGTTAATGGGTAAGGTAGTTAGTGTTTCTTTACACCTAACCCTAACCTAACTACCAAACCGGCATCCTTACCCTTACCCAACTACCTTATTTCCAATGTCCCTCCCGTAACAATCCCCAAAAAAGTAGTTAGATAAAGTTTCCCTACGCGTCTATTATAGTAGAAAGGAGGCAGGGATGAAAAGAGCAGTTTCTGTGGAAATAATCGTTTCAAAGATATTCTTAATCAGGGGCAAGAAAGTAATGTTGGGTAACGACTTGGCAAAATTGTATGGGGTAAAGACTATGGTATTGATGCAGGCAGTTAAAAGAAATAAGGACAGGTTCCCAGGTGACTTTATGTATCAGCTTACAAGACAAGAGGTTGCAAACTTGAAATCACAAATTGTGATATCAAGTTGGGGCGGCAGGAGGTACCTTCCTTATGTTTTTACTCAAGAGGGAGTGGCGATGTTATCCAGTGTATTAAACAGCAAAAGAGCGATAAAAGTTAATATTCAGATTATGCGTGCTTTTGTAAAATTAAAAGAATTATTATTAACTCACAAAGATCTGGCTATTAAAATTGAAGCCCTAGAGAGAAAATGCTCTAATCACGATGAGAAAATTATGGCTATATTTGAAGCGATAAAACAACTTCTCCAACCGCCAGCCGAGGAGAAGAAGATTGCTGGATTTAGGGTTGATAGATAGACTGTTTGGTTAGGGTTAAGGTTAAGAAGTTAGTTTGGTAGTTAGGTAAGGGCTAAGTGAGTAAATGGAAAACGAAAGAAAGAAGATAGTTAGTTTTAAGGATTTAGAGGTTTATAGAAGGACTTATGATGCGAGTATATTAGTTATGACGAGAATAATTACTAAGTTACCAGCTGCAGAGAAGTATGATTTAAAAGATCAATTAGCAAGATCTTCTAAAGCTATCCCAAGACTTATAGCAGAAGGCTATGCAAAAAGACATCAGAGGCTAGGGTTTCAAAAATATCTCGATGATGCTATGGCAGAGTGTAATGAAACTATAGTGTCTATAATGCAATGCAGGGATATTTATTCAAAATACATAGATGTAACTTTATGTGAAGAGCTAGTTAATGAATATGATGTTTCAGGAAGGCAATTGTATATGCTATCTAAATCTTGGAGTAGATTCAAAAGAACACCAACTACCTAACCCAACTACCAAACCGACCTCCTAACCTTAACCCTTACCCATTCCCGCGGATAAAATTTCCTTTACAAAGGTATAAACTATATATATAATAGGTGCTCGTGCCGAGGAAAAAGAAAAAGACTAAGATTAAGATAAGAAAGGTTTGGGTAATCAACCCCCGCACGCGGGTTAAAAAGAGCAAGAAGATATATTCACGCCAAAAATCAAAAGCAGAGACAAAGAGGATAATTAAGAATGAAAAGTAAGGTATTAAAATTAGGCTTGCCAAAGGGGAGTCTTCAGGAGTTGACCTTCAAGCTATTTAAGAAGGCTGGTTTTAATGTTACTCTACCCAGCGAGCGTTCCTATTTCCCGTCGATAGATGACCCACAGATCGAGCCGGTATTGTTGCGCGCTCAGGAGATGTCAAGGTATGTTGAGACAGACCTGGATTGCGGAATTACCGGTAATGACTGGATCATGGAGAATGGTTCACGCGTGACAACCGTTGCCGAATTGATTTACGCTAAACAATCACTTAAACCCGTACGCTGGGTAATCGCAGTTCCACAGGGTTCTTCAATAAAGAAAGTTAAGGATCTAAAAGGAAAACAAATCGCTACAGAATTAGTGAATGTGACTAATAAATTCCTTAGGAAGAATAAAACCAAGGCAAGGGTAGAATTCAGCTGGGGGGCAACTGAGGTAAAGGTTGCCCAGGGGTTAGTTGAGGCGATAGTCGAACTTACTGAAACCGGCAGAAGCCTGAAGGCGAATAAATTAAAAGAGATCGCCACGGTCTGCGAATCCACCACTCAATTCATTGCCAATCCGAGGAGTTTTAAAGATAAATGGAAGAGAGAGAAGATGGAGCAGATCGCGCTGCTTTTAAAGGGTGCGATTGGTGCTGAGGAGATGGTGGGGATAAAGATGAATGTGCGCGTGGAGAATCTGAAGAAAGTAATCAGCCGTTTGCCGGCACTTAAAAAACCGACTATCTCCGGACTATCCGACGGAAGATGGTTTGCGGTTGAAACAGTGATTGATGAGAAGGTCGTACGCGAATTAATACCTACATTAAAGAAAGCAGGAGCACAGGGAATTATTGAGTATCCTTTGAATAAGGTAGTTTATTAAGGAGAGCAGCATGCCTTGCGGTAAAAAGAGAAAAAGAAGAAAAATCAGGACCCACAAGAGAAAGAAGGCGCGTCGCCGCCTCCGCCACTTAAAGAAGAGAGCCTGGGGTTAATATCTTGGTCAGAGTTCTATTTTTGGTTCTTGCCACGAACCTCCTCATTAACTCGAGTACATTTGCTTTTGATAAAGATGCCTCCCGTACCCTAAGCCATTACATTATGGGGGTAATGCTTGAGGGTATGGGTGATTTAGATAGCGCTATCGAGGAATATAAGCAGGCATTAGATAAAGATTACGAGAGCGCTGTAATACATCTGAATTTAGCCGCTAATTATATAAAGAAGAATCAACTTGATAAGGCAGTTAAAGAACTGGAACTCGCAGCTAAATTTGATCCCGATGCAGTAGAGCCGCACGCAATCTTAGCAATTCTTTACTCTTCACAAAATAAGCTGGATAAATCAGCTAAGGAATACGAATTAGCACTGAAGAAGGCCTCAAAGCTTGAGCCGGAAAATGTAGAGATTTATAAGAATCTCGGGGTTTTATATTTACAGCAGAAGAGGATTGAAGAAGCGCAGAAAATATATAAATTAATCGTGGATTTATCGCCGGATGATCCGGAAGCGCACTTTTATCTGGCAAGTCTTTACAACGATCTCGGGAAGGACGAACCTGCAGAGCAGGAGTTAAAGAAAGCCCTGGAATTAAATCCGCATTATCACCAGGCTTTGAATTTCCTGGGGTATCTTTATGTTGAAAAGAGTAGAAATCTCCACCAGGCAGGGGAGATGATCGGTAAGGCTTTAGAGATGGAGCCGGATAACGGCGCTTACGTTGATAGCCTAGGATGGCTTTATTATAAAGAAGGTAAATTTGAAGAGGCAAAAGATAAACTAGAGAAAGCAACGACTTTACTTGAAGACCCGGTAATATATGACCATCTGGGGGATGTTTATTATAAGTTAGATGATATTGAGAACGCAAAAAATAACTGGCAGAAGTCATTAGAGTTGGATCCGAATCAAAAGAAGGTCAAAGAGAAATTAGAGAAATGATAGAGAGGGATATAAAAAATTTAGAGGAGAAGGCCAAAGAGATCCGTCGTCTGATTATCCGGATGTTGGCTAAAGCAGGCTCGGGCCATCCGGGCGGAAGCCTTTCAGCCGCAGATTTAGTTACTGCTTTATATTTTAGCGTATTAAAACACAACCCCAAAGATGCGAAATGGCCCAATCGCGACAGATTCCACATGTCCAAAGGGCATTGTTGTCCGCTCTGGTATGCGGTGTTAGCGGAATCGGGTTATTTTTCCGTCGATGAACTCTGGACATTAAGACAGCTTGGTTCTATTTTACAGGGGCATCCGGATAGGCGTACGCCGGGGGTTGACGTAGCCTCCGGTTCATTAGGCCAGGGGTTATCAGTTTCTTTAGGCATGAGCCTGGCGGCAAAGTTGGATCAGAAAGATTACAGGGTGTATTGTTTATTAGGGGACGGAGAGACTCAAGAGGGGAATGTTTGGGAGGCGGCGATGGCCTGCGCGCATTTTAAAGCGGATAATATATGCGCGATGCTGGATTATAACGGATTTCAGATTGACGGGAAGGTCTGTGAAGTGATGAATCTTGAGCCGGTTGCCGCTAAATGGAAAGCTTTTTGCTGGCATACCATAGAGATAGACGGGCACAATATGAAAGAAATCCTCTCTGCTTTTGACGAAGCAAAGAACACAAAAGGCAAACCATCTATAATCATCGCCCATACCACAAAAGGCAAGGGTGTTTCATTTATGGAGAATGTCTGCGATTTTCACGGCCGTGCTCCCACTGTCGATGAAGCAGAAAGAGCTTTAAAAGAACTAGAATAGAAGATGGCTGAAATGTTATATCAACGGGATGTTTACGGGAATACTTTAGTCGAACTGGGTCGAGAGAATAAAGATATCGTAGTTTTCGACGCTGATTTATCCGGCTCGACCCGCACAGGTTTCTTTGGCAAAGAGTTTCCCGAGAGATTCTTTAATTTTGGCGTAGCCGAGCAGAATATGATGGCTGCGGCGGCGGGCATGGCCAGTTGCGGTAAGACCGTGTTTGTATCGACCTTTGCAATATTCGCTGCCGGCCGGGCATGGGATCAGGTGAGAAATTCGATTGCTTACAGCGGATATAATGTGAAGATAGTTGCCACGCACGCCGGTATTTCAGTCGGTCCTGACGGTGCGAGCCACCAGGCATTAGAAGATGTTGCTTTGATGCGGGCAATCCCTAAAATGAATATCATCGTTCCCTGCGACGGCCCGCAGACACGCGAAGCAGTAATCGCCTGCGCTGGTATTAAGGGTACATTTTATATCCGCTTAGGAAGGCCTAAGGTGCCAACAGTAGAAAATAAAGGTAAATTTGAATTTGGCAAAGCCCAGGTACTTACTAAAGGTGAAGACGCAACTATCATTACCTGCGGGATTATGGTGAATGAGGCATTGACTGCTTCTGAGAATCTGGCGAAGAATGGTATCAAGGCGCGCTTAATTAATGTACACACGATCAGGCCGCTGGATAATGATACGATCTTAAAGGCAGCTTGCGAAACGCGCGGAATCGTTATCTGTGAAGAGCATACGGTTATAGGCGGGCTCGCCTCAAGCGTTCAGGAAGTAGTGGCAGAGAATCATCCGGTAAAAGTTTTATGTCTTGGAATAAAGAACAGATTCGGCCAGTCAGGGAGCCCTTCAGAGCTCCTAAAAGAGTACAACCTCACAAGTACTGATATAGAAGAAGCAGTGAAGAAAGTTATTTCTTAAGGAAGTCAAGTTGATCCTGCGATCTCACGCCAAATTAAACCTCTTTTTAGAAGTCCGTAATAAACGCAGAGACAATTTCCATAATCTGAGGACCATATTTGAGAGAATAGATATCTCTGATAAGATAATTCTCACTCTGCGCAAGAAGGATAAGATGATAAAGGTCATTTGCGCTGACCCTCAAGTTCCCTGCAACTCAGCTAACCTTTGTTTTCGCAGCGCAAAGCTGCTTCAGGATAAGTTTAATATAGGTAAAGGCGTAAACATCAAGATTATAAAGAAGATTCCAGTGGGCGCAGGCCTTGGCGGAGGATCAAGTAATGCTGCAGCTGTATTTTTAGGCCTGAATAAACTCTGGAAATTAAATTTAAATTTAAGCAGGCTCCTAAGTTTAAGCAAAAAAATAGGTTGCGATGTTCCTTTCTTTATATATAATACAAATTTTGCATTAGCTACCCAACGGGGCGATAAAATTACGCCTTTAAAGCATTTTAAAAGCTTGCGACTCTGGCATGTGGTGGTTGTGCCAAAAATAAACGTCTCCACAGCCAAAATTTATGAGAAATTTGATGCGTATTCTGGGTTGACCCCGCACTTTCGAAGTTCGAAAGAGTTGAATTTAGATGAAAGTGCGTGGTTGACAAGAGTAAAATATGATGTTAAACTATTTAACCTGGCTTTAATGAATAAGGACCTATCTTCACTAGGTGGTTTGATCTTTAATAGCCTGGAGAGGGTTACACTCAAGCATTATCCTGAGGTAGGCCGCATTAAGCAGCAGCTCTTTGATTTAGGCGTGCAATCAATCCTGATGTCCGGAAGCGGTCCGGCAGTGTTTGGAATTGTAACATCTAGAAAGGAGGCATTAGCGGTTGGCAGGCAGTTAAGCAAGGTCTCAAAGTCAAAGAGAGTATTTGTTACAAGAACGATTTAAAGCTAAAGACACCCAGGAGGTACTAAGCCATGGAAATAACCGAGGTCAGAGTAGTTTTGAAGGAATCACCGGATAAGAAACTAAAAGCTTACGCAACAGTAACATTTGATAATGCCTTTGTGGTAAGGAATATCAAAGTAATCGAAGGCTCAAGCGGCCTGTTTATCGCTATGCCCTCGAGAAAAATCAAACAGCCGTGTTCAAAATGCAATTTTAAGAATGAGATGCGCAGTAAATATTGCAATCAATGCGGCGCACAAATGGCGTCAGTAACTAGACCTCTAGGACAAGAAGCAGGTGGGAATGCTCAACTGGAACACAAAGATATCGCCCATCCTATAACACAATCCTTCAGGGAGTATCTACAAAAAAGAGTTTTAGAGGCATACGATCAAGAGAAGACAAAGGGCCCAGCAGCGGGTGCCTAATCCTGAAATATAAATAATTTTGGGATGTCGTCTCCCGATGCAGATATTAGAATTCACCATCGGGATCCCGAAGGCAAGAAGAAAATGATGCATCGGGACAATGGTACTCGGGACGACGTAAACAAGAATAAATTTTGGGATGTCGTCCAATGGTAGGACACGAGAATTTGGGTCTCGCTATTGTGGTTCGAATCCACACGTCCCAATTGAAATAAATACGATGAAAAACTTAGCAATAATAATACTAGCAGCGGGAAAGAGTACGAGGATGAAATCCGATATTCCTAAGGTTCTGCATCCTATATGTAGTCGACCGATGTTGGAGTATGTTCTGGATTTAGTAAGGAGCCTGAAGGCAGATAAAACCGTATTGGTTCTTGGGCATAGGCATGAATTATTCAGGAAACTGCTTAAGCCGGATATAAAAGTTGCCATACAGAGAAAGCTTCTTGGTACTGCCGATGCGGTAAAAGAAGCGCTCAGGCAATTGAAAAGCTTCAAGGGGATAGTCTTAGTCCTTTACGCCGATAATCCCTTACTTAAGAATGAAACAATCATAAAGCTGCTTAAATATCATAAGGAGAATAATCCGGCTGCAACACTGTTAACTGCTAGGCTCAAGAACCCCAAGGGTTACGGAAGGATTTTAAGGGATAAATATTCGAGCATCTCTGGCATAGCAGAGGAGAAAGACGCGGATGATTTTCAAAAGGGGATTAAGGAGATTAATACCGGAATTATCTGTTTTAATAAAACTAAATTAGAGGGAGCCTTAAAATATATCAGGCCGAATAACCGCAAGAAAGAATATTATCTTACCGATACCGTAGGTTTATTTTCGAAAAAAGGAGATTTAGTGGATGCGGTGAGGATCGATGATGCAAATGAAGCCTTAGGGATTAACTCACGGAAAGGGTTGGCCGAGGCGAATAAGATCATGCAGCAACGGATCCACGAGCAGTTTATGAAGGACGGGATAAGCATTGTTGACCCGAATACGACATTTATCAGCTACGGCACAAAAATCGGAGAGGATACTACGATTTATCCCTTTACAGTGATTGAAAGGAATGTTAAAATTGGAAGGCGTTGCAGCGTTGGCCCATTTGCTCATCTCAGGGGCAACACTCAACTTGATGATGATGTGTCAGTGGGTAATTTCGGCGAAATCGTTCGCTCCAGAATCTCTTCCAAAACTAAAGCAAAACATTTCTGTTATATTGGAGATACCCGCATAGGCAAACAGGTCAATGTCGGTGCAGGCACAGTTACTGCTAATTATAGCCACGGTAAAAAGAATCTCACAGTAATCGGTGACGGAGCTTTTATCGGCTCGGATACGATTTTAGTCGCTCCGATAAAAGTTGGCAGGAAAGCCATCACCGGAGCAGGAAGTGTTGTGGTTAAACAGAGAAATATCCCTGCCGGTAAAACAGTAGTCGGAGTACCTGCGAGGATATTAAAAAACAAGAGGTAGTCCTTCGACGTTGCTCAGGATATCTCTGAGGACACTGAGCGAAGCCGAAGTGATAATCAGGGAGTCGATAATATGGATAAATTAGCAATATTGAGCGGTAATGCAAATCCTGAATTAGCTAAGAATATTTGTAAATACCTGAAGGTCAAGTTGCAGGATGCTCTGGTTGATAGATTCAGCGAGGGAGAGATACAGGTGCAGATTAACGAAAACGTACGCGGCAAAGATGTTTTTGTAATCCAACCGACCTGCCCTCCGCCTAATGATAACCTGATGGAGCTTTTGATTATGATCGACGCCTTAAAGAGGGCATCGGCTGCGCGGATTACGGCGGTGATTCCTAATTTCGGTTATGCCAGGCAGGACAGGAAGGATCAGCCGCGTGTTCCGATTACTGCAAAGCTGGTAGCAAATCTTTTGACCACCGCAGGCAGTAACAGGATCCTGACTATGGATTTACATGCCGGGCAGATCCAGGGGTTCTTTGATATACCCGTCGATCACCTCTATGCAGTGGGGGTATTCATAGATTATTTTCTCAAGGAGAAGATTAATGATGTGGTGGTGGTTTCTCCTGATGTGGGGGGGATTAAAATGGCCAGGGCCTATGCTAAAAGATTATCCGCAGGCCTGGCGATAATCGATAAGCGGCGTATTGCCAGCGATAAAGCAGAAGTGATGCATATATTAGGAGAGGTTGAAGGAAAAAATGCGATTATAGTCGATGATTTGGTTGCTACCGGCGGTTCTCTGATTGAGGCAGCGGGAGCTTTGAAGAGGGCTAAAGCTAAAACAGTTCAAGCGGCAGTAACTCACGGGGTATTATCGGGACCGGCGCTGGAACGGATAGATCAATGCAAGGATTTGGAAGCACTGCTGATTACGGATAGTATCCCGTTTGAAAATCATAAAAAACACTCCAGGATCAAGGTATTATCAGTAGCAGAGCTTTTAGGTGAGGCAATAAAAAGAATACATAACGAAGAATCAGTGAGTTCGTTGTTTGACTAAGTAATTTAGTAACTAGTAATCGAGTAACTAGTAACTAGTAATTTATTCTGATTTTAGTATGTATATTTGTTTTTTTATTTCTTTTAATTACTAATTACGAGTTACTAATTTACTAGTTACTCATTTAGGAGCGAGGAAAATGGAAGAGTTACTATTAGAAGCACAACTAAGAGAAGAAACAGGTAAAAGTAAAGTTAAGGATTTAAGGGGCAGCGGGTTTATCCCGGCAGTGATTTATGCCGGAGGGAAAAAGCCCATGCCGCTTAAGGTATCCAGCCACGATCTGATCCAGCTAATCCACCAGCACAGAATCGAAGGCGTAATTATCAATCTTAAGGTCAAAGGCGATAAGGACAAATCCAGGCCGTGCCTGATTAAAGAAATTCAGTATCATCCTGTGCATGATCATATATTGCACGTAGATTTTAATGAGGTTTCTTTGACCGAGGTAATCAAGGTAAATGTTCCTGTATCTGCTAAGGGTGAACCGATCGGAGTTAAGCAGGAAGGTGGGTCCCTTGAGCATGTGCTTTGGGAGATCGAAGTTGAGTGTTTGCCTACTGATATCCCGGAGAAGATCGAAGTCGATGTTAGTCTGCTCAAGATCGATGAGGGGATACACGTAAAAGATTTGCCGATACCTCCTAAGGTCAAAGTGCTTAATGATCCTGATGCAATGGTTCTTTCGGTCATTCCTGCGATGAAGGAGGAGGTACCGGTTGAGCCTGTTGAGGGCGAGGAAGTATCTCAAGAGCCGGAAGTAATCAAAGAGAAGAAAGAAGTTGAGGCCGAAGGAGAAGCTGAAGGTAAGGGTAAAGGCAAAGAGGAAGCTAAAGAACCTAAAGCTAAAGAAGAGAAGAAGTGATTCTGATCGCTGGCCTAGGTAACCCTGGAAAGATTTATTTAAATTCAAGGCACAATATCGGTTTTTTGGCAGTTCAAGCATTAAGTAAGATTTATAAAATTCCTCTCAAGACTGACCGGGGAACTTTCTCTTTAAGCGGTAAGGGAAAGGTTGACAATAAGAATATAATTTTAGCGATGCCGCAGACCTTTATGAATCTATCAGGCATTGCGCTGAAGCAGCTGTTGAAGAAATATAAGATAGATTTAAATAACCTGCTTATAGTTTGTGACGATCTGGATTTAGAGTTTGGCAGATTAAAATTAAAACCAGGCGGTTCTTCCGGAGGCCACCGCGGGCTTAAATCTATAATCGATTTAATAGGTAAAGATAGATTTGCACGTTTACGCGTTGGCATCGGCAGGCCTGCTTATGATATAGAGGAAGCGAATTACGTGCTCTCGGCGTTTCCCAGAGTTGAGAAGAGCAGGCTTAATAAGACTCTGGATAGAGTGGCTCTATGTTGCCGGTCCTGGGTTAGCGAAGGAATAAGTGAAACCATGAATATCTATAATGTACACACTAGAAAAGGAGCCTTAAAGGATGAATCCCGTTAGACTCCATGTCTGACGGGAAAAAATGAAGGAGTCTAACGGGATGAATAATTACGAAGCAATGTTTATTCTGCCACCAAATCTTTCCGAGGCAGAAAGGAATACGCTCTTTAAACAGGTGGAGGAAGTAGTATCGAAATCTAAAGGAAAGGTTACCCAGGCTGCGGTTTGGGAGGAGAAGAGAAAACTGTATTGTAAAATCAAGAAACACAGTGAGGGTCTTTATTACCTAATGAATTTTACCCTTGCGCCCGAAGGGATACAGGAGATCACGCGCGCTTATAAAATGAACGAAAGTATATTGCGCGTGCTTATTTCCAGGCTCGAGGGTTAATTTATTGAAGGGAGAGTATAATGGCTAATTTTAACAGAGTATTGCTGATGGGGAATCTGACTAAGGATCCTGAGTTACGCTATACACCCCAGGGGACAGCCGTAGTCAATCTTAGGCTGGCGGTTAACCGAAGATACAAGAATAAAAATCAGGAATTAAAAGAGGAGACATGTTTTATCACTGCCGTGGTTTGGAACAGGCAGGCAGAGACCTGCAATCAGTATCTGCACAAAGGCAGTTCGTGTTTTATAGAGGGCAGGCTTCAATCCCGCAGCTGGGAGGATAATAGCGGGCAGAAACGTAATGTAATCGAGGTCAGGGCAGAGCGCGTGCAGTTTCTAGGCGCTCCCCGCGCTAAAGGGACAGCACCGGAGACAGCCGAAGTATCTACTGAGTCGAATTGGTTAGAGGAAAGCGAGGATCAAACCAATGAGGGGTAAACCGATGAGGGGTAAGTCGAAGATTATCCGTAAAAAGCGCTTCTCTCTTTTTGCAGCAAGGAAAAAGACATGCCGGTTTTGCACGGATAAAGTAAAAAGTTTAGATTACAAAGAAGTAAAGAGGCTGGAGACTTTTGTTAACGATAGAGGCAAGATAGTCTCAAGCCGCATGACAGGCAATTGCGCCAAGCACCAGAGGATGTTGGTGGAAACTATTAAGAAGGCAAGGTTTGTTTCGCTCCTGCCTTATACACGTTAAGAGATGAAAATTATCCTAACACAAGACGTAGAAAAATTAGGTAAAGCGGGCAGCGTAATCAAGGTTAAGGACGGCTATGCGAGGAATTTTCTCATTCCCAATAAAATGGCGATCCCTAATACCGTTTCGAATATTAAAAGACTCGAGCAGGCAAATCAACGCAAGCTTCAAGAGACGGAGAAATTAAAGAAGAAATACCAGGAGCTCCAGGAAAAATTATCCGGATTATCTTTAACTATCCCTGTATTGGCTCAAGAGGAAGATAAGCTCTACGCCAGTATCGCTGCGCAAGATATTGCAGCGGCCTTAAAAGATGAAGGGTATGAGATAGATAAGCATTCTATTATGCTCTCCGAACCGATAAGGGCTCTGGGGATTTATGAGGTCGAGGTTAAACTGCATCCTGAGATTATTGCAAAAGTAAAGGTCTGGATTGTTAAAAAATAAGTGAGGGCATAAGTTATGGACAATTATATAAAGAATATATCTGTCATAACTTATCTGTCCGAACTTATCCCCCCTTCTTGCTTTCGCAAGAAAGCATGGGGGATTAATGCGCTCATTTAAGATGCCACAAATTGCGTTAGAGAAAATACCACCGCAGAACTTAGAAGCTGAGATGGCAGTGTTGGGCTCTATGTTGCTGGACGAGGAAGCGATTAGTGCCGCCTGTGAATCGCTGGAAAGAACTTCATTTTATAAAGATTCCCACCAGAAAATCTTCGAGTCAATAGTCAGCCTTTTTAACGCCAATAAAGCAGTCGATTTGGTAACCCTGACCGATGCATTGAAGAAGGATGCCGCCCTTGATGATATCGGAGGCGCAAGTTACCTGACCGCTTTAGTCAACTCTGTTCCTACGGCGGCTAATATCGGCCATTATGTAAGTATCGTTAAAGAAAAGAGCATCCTCAGGACGCTGATAAATAACGCCACCAGGATAGTCTCTCTCTGTTATGAGAGCGAGGGGAATGTTGACGAGGTGGTAGATAATGCAGAGAGGTTCATATTTGAAATCAGTGACAGGAGAAGCCAGGGCACATATTCACACCTCAAAGAGATTGTAAAAGATAGTATCGAGACTATAGATAAGCTTTATCAAAGAAAAGAACATGTTACGGGAGTACCTACCGGGTATGTTGATTTTGATGTTAAGACCGCAGGTTTGCAGTCTTCCGATTTAATCGTAATCGCCGGCAGGCCATCCATGGGAAAGAGTGCCTTTGCTATTGGTATAGCCGAATACGTGGGTGTGACCGAGAAGGCTCCTGTAGCGCTCTTTAGTTTAGAGATGTCCAAAGAGCAGCTGGTACAGAGGATGCTTTGTTCGCATGCCCGGGTAGATGCCCACAAGGTAAGGACCGGTTATCTGGCGACTTCCGATTGGCCGCGCCTGACCGCAGCAGCAGGAAAACTATCTGAAGCGCCGATATTTATTGATGATACTCCTGCAATTAGCGTCATGGAATTAAGGGCAAGAGCACGGCGATTGAAAGCGCACCACGATATAAAACTGATTATGCTCGATTATATGCAATTGATGCGCGGTTCAACCGGGATGGAGAATAGACAGCAGGAAATCTCTGAGATCTCGCGTTCTTTAAAGGCGCTGGCACGGGAATTACATGTACCGGTTGTGGCGATCAGCCAGTTATCCAGGGCTGTTGAGTCGCGTACAGATCATCGGCCGCAGCTTTCTGATCTTAGGGAGTCCGGGGCAATAGAGCAGGATGCGGATGTGGTGGTTCTGATATTGAGAGAAGAGTATTATAATCCTACACCGGATAATCAAGGTAAGGCAGAGGTAATTATCGCCAAGCAGCGTAACGGCCCGGTAGGATCAGTACCGCTGACCTTTATTAAGGAATATACCAGGTTTGAAAATATTGCGAGGATGGAATAATGAGAAAACTATTTTTAACAATCCTGATATCTTGTATTATCCTAAATTTTTGCCTACCTTCAATATTTGCCCAGGTAGAAGAAGTACCACTTAAAAGTCCTGCCTCGGTAGTCAAATTAGTAACCGCGATAGAAGTTGAAGGAAATAAATCAATCAGTACTAATAAAATCATATCTAAGATGAAGACCCGCATCAGCAGCCCTTATCAGGAGAACATCATCAGCGACGATTTAAAACGTCTTTATCTTTTAGGTTTTTTCAGCGATATAAAGATTGATACTGAAGATTATAAAGAAGGAGTGAAGATCATAGTCAGGGTTGTGGAGAGGCCGATTATTGAGAAAGTCGAGCTTTTTGGTATCAGGAGGCTGACTGCCAGACAGGAGAGCCTTAAGCAAGAATTAAAGACTAGGGAAAGCCAGCATCTTGATTATCCGAGCCTCGCCGAAGATGTACGCACGTTGAAGAAAATGTATGAAAAGAAGGGTTTTTCCGACGTGACTATTAGTCATCAGGTAGATATCGACAAGGAGACTAATAAAGCTAAGGTTAAATTTACAGTCAGTGAGGGCAGGAAGGTAAGGATTAAAAATATCTTTGTCGAAGGAAATCTCAGTTTCCTCGACCGGCGGATTTTACGATTAATCAAGACCAAGAGGGCGTGGCTTTTGAATGCCGGGATATTAAAGGATGATGTATTAGCGGAGGATATGGAGAGGATAAAGGCTTTTTACAGGAAGGAAGGATTTACTGATGTAGAGGTCGATTTTGAAACAAAATCCGATGAACGGAAAGCTTACCTACTATACATCACCATAAAAATCAAAGAAGGTAAAAGATACCTGGTGGGGAATATCTCGATCCAAGGTAATAATGATTTATCTAAAGATTTGATCTTGGCAAGATTAGAGCATTGTGTGCCGGGTAAGGTTTTTAGTCAGGAGGCTTTAAAAGAAGATATCGCGAATATTCAGAGTCTTTATTTTGATAAAGGATACATATCCAACCAGATACAGGAAGCCACCTCTTTAAATCCTTACACCACAAGAGTGGATATTGTTTATAATATCGCCGAAAATGAAATAACCTATGTGAATAAGATCAGGGTAGTGGGTAATGTTAAGACAAAAGATGTGGTTGTACGGCGGGAATTAAGGATATACCCCGGAGACAGATTCGACGGTGATAAATTAAAGAGGAGCAAGGAGAGGTTGCAAAATTTAGGATTCTTTGAAGAAGTTGGATACGATGCCAAAGATACAGAAGTCCCTAATAAAAAAGATTTAGTCGTAGAAGTGAAGGAATCAAAAACCGGTGCTTTTAGTTTCGGCGGCGGGTACAGTACGGTTGATCAATTCGTAGGTTTTGTTGAAATCGAACAGAAGAATTTCGACTGGAGAAATTTTCCTTATTTTACCGGTGCCGGACAGAATTTGACATTGCGTGCATCATTCGGATCAGTCAGCAGTGGTTTTGACCTGAGCTTTACCGAACCCTGGATTTTTGATTATCCGGTATCATTCGGTTTTGATCTTTATAAGCGACAGCACGAGCGCGAAGAGGATATCGGCTATGGATATGATCAGGATATCACCGGCGGAGATATACGCCTGGGCACAGAGGTCTCAGAATACTTAAGGGCAAATTTGGTTTATAGATATGACAACATTAAGATAGCCGATGTAGCGATAGAAGCTTCCAGCGACCTAAAGAGCGAAGAGGGCAAGAATGTAATCAGCAGCTTAAGGCCGGGTATAACCTTTGACACCCGCGACAATGTATTTTATCCCAGAAAAGGGAATCTCTTCAGCAGCTCTCTGGAGTGGGCTGGAGGTCCTTTCGCAGGAGATAAAGAATTCTGGAAATATTATGGCGTAGCTTCACAATATTTTCCGTTATTCAAGAACTCTGCTTTAGAATTTAAAGCCAGGATAGGGCTGGCAGATGTTTACAGCACTACTGAAAAAGTACCGATTTATGAGAGGTTCTTTGCCGGAGGTGCTTCTACGGTGAGAGGCTACGAAGAAAGGTCCCTGGGCCCGATTGATTCTGCTTCCAAAGATCCTTTAGGCGGAGAGTCGATGCTCGTCGGTAATATTGAGTATACTCATCCGGTATTAGATTTCTTGAAAGCAGCAGTCTTTTATGATATCGGTAATGTTTGGGGTAAGATGAATGATCTAGGTTCAAGCGGCCTGAAGTCAAGCGTGGGCTTAGGGTTTAGGATTAAGACGCCTATCGGCCCGATTAAGCTGGACTATGGAATACCTTTAGATAAAGCGCCCGGAGAGGATGATACAAAAAGCGGTAGATTCCACTTTAGCGCAGGACACGCGTTTTAAAAACAAAAAAAGGAGGATGTGGGATGAAAAGAATCACTGCAATTTTGTTGGGAGCATTTTTGACTTTGAGTATTGCTTCAGGTATAGCTTTGGCGGCGGAGAAATTTGCTTACGTTGATTTAAGTAAGATCTTTAGTGAATATGGCAAGACTAAAGATTACGATAAGACCCTGGGTGAAAAAGAAGAAGCTTATACCACAGAAAGAGAAAAGAAGGTAGATGAGATCAAAAAGCTGCAGGATAAGTTAAATCTATTAAGCGATAAAGAGAAGGAAGCACAAAAACCGGGCTTGGAAGAAAAGGCTAATAGCCTGCAGAATTATGATCGGCAGCAACAGACTGATTTACGTAAAGAGCAAGATGAAAAAATGAAAGAATTGATGAAGGATATTGAAGAAGCAATCAGCAAATACGCTAAGAAAGAAGGGTATACTTTTGTTTTTAATGACCGGGTTTTAGTTTATCAGGATAAGGGATTCGATATAACCGATCAGGTTATAGATATTCTTAATAAGGGCTATAAAAAGAGGTAAATGCGAAAGACTCTTAAGGAAATCGCCGAAATTATAGGCGGAGAAGTAGTCGGAGATGATGGTGTAGTAATTACAGGAGTCTCTGGGATCAAGGAGGCGCGTAAAGGAGAGATTACCTTTGTCGCTAATCCGAAATACTTCTCTTTGATGGAGAAGACGCACGCTTCGGCGATCGTCACCCCCATGGAGATCGAAAATGCCTCTAAGCCGATTATCCGCACCGAGAATCCTTCGTTAGCATTCACAAAGATAATCTCTTCTTTTATGCCCTGTGGCGTAATCCATCCCAAAGGAATTCACTCAACAGCATTAATCGGTAAGGATGCGGTCATTGGCAAGAACGTGGCTATCGGGCCTTATGCGGTTATAGAAGATGATGTTACTATCCAAGATAATTCTATAATTTATTCCGGATGTTATGTTGGACACCATACCAATGTCGGAAGCGATAGCCTAATCTATTCTAATGTTTCTATCCGGGAGTATACCGCGATAGGTAAGAGGGTAATAATTCACAGCGGTACCGTTATCGGCTCGGATGGGTTTGGTTTTGCAACGATTAAAGGCGGACACCATAAGATTCCTCAGGTGGGGATAGTGGAGATCGGTGATGACGTGGAGATCGGCGCCAATGTGACTATTGACCGTGCCCGGTTTGATAAGACAATTATCGGATGCGGCTGCAAGATCGATAATCTGGTGCAGATCGCTCATAATGTGGCAATCGGTGAAAATTCTATAATAGTTGCTCAAGTAGGGATTTCCGGAAGCACGACGATCGGAAAGAATGTTATCCTGGCGGGTCAGGCAGGTTTGGTTGGGCATATTACCGTTGGGGACGGGGCAGTAGTAGGAGCCCAAGGGGGAGTGACTAAATCCATACCTCCCAAGACATTCGTTTCGGGGTATCCTGCCAGGCCTCATGACGAGGCAATGCGGGTCTACGCCTGCGCTCAGCATCTTCCTGAGTTACTCGAGACAGTGAAGAAACTAGAAAAAAAGATAGCAGAGCTAGAAACAAAATTGAAAAACAAATAATTATGATTACCCGGCATACAGAAAAGCAAAAGACTATACAAAAAGAAGTCAGCTTGAATGGTGTAGGGCTGCATACGGCAAATAAGGTGAATATAAAATTTAAGCCCGCGGATGTGGACTGCGGTATTACCTTCGTCCGTACGGATTTGCCTGATCAGCCTAAGATTAAGGCCTCGATTGATAATTTACTTGCGCCATCACGTTCCCTTAGGCGTACTTCCGTCGGTCATGATGATATTGAGGTACAGACTATAGAGCATTTGATGGCGGCATTGGCAGGGATTGGTATAGATAATATTAATATCGAAATCGATAATAACGAGATCCCCGGGTTAGATGGTAGTAGTCTGGGGTTCTTTGAGATTTTGAATAAAGCAGGTATTAAAGAACAGGAGAAAGTTAAAAATTATTTTGCGATTAAAGATTCTATCTTTGTGGAAGAAGACGGGGCTTCTATTGTAGCATTGCCGGATAGTAAATTCAGAATTTCCTATACCTTAAGCTATGAACATCCGATGCTTAAATCAGGGTATCTGGAAGTAAATATGGATCCAGAGTTATTTAAGGAGGAGATCGCTTCAGCCCGTACGTTTTGCCTGGAGAATGAAGCTGCTGAATTACAGAATCAGGGTATGGGCCAGGGGGCGAACTATGAGAATACCCTGGTTGTAGGGAAAGAAGGAATCATAAAAAATAAGTTGCGCTTTGATGATGAATTCACCAGGCATAAGATACTGGATCTATTAGGGGATTTATATCTTTTAGGTTCGTCGATAAAAGGCCACATTATTGCTTTAAGGAGCGGCCACTCTTTGAATCTGAAGATGGTAAAAAAGTTAAGCCAACAGAAGCAGAGATATACTGCTGGAGGTGTTGGGACGATAGATAGCACCGGGTATCAGTTCAGTCCAGGGGAAGAGCTGGGTATAGAAGAGATTAAGAAAATACTTCCCCACCGGGACCCGTTTTTATTCGTGGATAGAGTTTTGCATCTTGAAGGAGGAAAGTGTGCTACTGGACTCAAGAACCTGTCCATAGATGATTATTTCTTTAAAGGCCATTTTCCTGGCAGGCCGGTAATGCCGGGAGTTTTGATCATTGAAGCAATGGCTCAAGTGGGCGGGATCATGATGCTCTCCCCTGAAGAAAACCGAGGAAAGTTAGCGTTTTTTATGGCGGCAAATAATATCAAATTTAGAAAAAGCGTTCTCCCCGGAGACCAGTTGATATTGGATGTTACGGCAGGGAAGATAAGATCCAAGACTGGCCAGGTGCATGCCAAGGCACTGGTTGAAGGGAAAGTGGTAGCCGAGGCGGATTTGATGTTCGCGTTAGTTGAAAGCTGATGAAGCAGATACATCCTACAGCAGTTATCTCTAAGAGAGCGAAATTGTCCGACGATATTCAGGTCGGCCCTTATGCTATTATCGCAGGTGATGTTACTATCGGTAGTGGTTCTAAGATCGGTTCGCACTGCGTGATTACCGGCGATACTTCTATAGGTTGTGGTTGCGAGGTATTTACCGGAGCGGTAGTCGGAAGTCGGCCGCAGGATTTAAAATATAGAGGCGAGAAAGTATTCTTAGAAATAGGAGATAATAATATAATCCGTGAATATTGTACTTTTAATCTGGGTACAGAAAAAGGCGCAAAGACAGTTATAGGTAACAATAACCTTTTTATGGCTTATGCACATGTGGCTCATGACTGTATGGTTGGTAATAACTGCGTAATTGCAAATAATGGGACACTCGCCGGCCACGTTACGATCGAAGACAGGGCTGTAGTAGGAGGATTAACTGCCATACATCAGTTTGTCAGAGTAGGTACCCTTTCGATTATCGGCGGATGTTCAAAAGTAGTGAAGGATATCCCGCCTTATGCTACTTGTGACGGGCATCCTGCCTTAGTTTACGGATTAAATCTGGTCGGCCTAAAACGCAATAATGTCGGGCAAGATTCACTAAAAAACCTCAACCGCGCTTTCAAGATTCTCTTTAATGAAGGCCTCACTACTAAACACTCGTTAGAAAAAATTGAAAAAGAAATCCCGCAAACCACGGAAGTCTCCTATCTGATTAAATTCATTAGAGGTTCAAAACGGGGAATATCCCGTTCCGTACGTAAGTCTTAAGAGCTAGGATTATGGAAAGATTAGGCCTGATTGCAGGTAATAGAAAATTTCCTTTTATATTCTCTTCTGCCGCAAAGAGGCAGAATTATTATATTGTTGCCATAGCGATCAAGGGAGATACCTCGCCGAGTCTTAAGAATTTTGTTGATAAAATCCATTGGTTGAGCCTTAGTGATTTTAGCCGGGTGCCTGAGATCTTTAAGCGGGAGGGCATAACCAAGATAGTCATGGCAGGGCAGATCTCGCCCTCCAGGCTGTTTAGCAAAGAAATATATAGAGACAAGCAGCTGAAAGAATTGCTTATTAATTTAAAAGATAAAAAAGCAGCTACGATATTCGGCAAGATTGCCGATAGGCTGGAAGAATCAGGGCTGCAACTATTAAATTCTACGATTTTTCTTGAAGATTTTATGCCTGTTAAGGGTACGCTTACCAGTTGCGGGCCTGATGCTGCAGTCCGGGAAGATATTGATTTCGGGTTATCTCTAGTCAAAGAAATCGCCAATTTGGATATTGGTCAGACTATCGCAGTAAAGGATAAAGCAGTAGTTGCTGTTGAGGCTTTAGAAGGGACGGATAATCTGATTTTGCGTGCGGGTAAGATTACTCGCGGCAGGGGCTTTACTGTAGTTAAGGTAAGCAGGCCTAAGCAGGATTTAAGATTTGACGTACCGGTAGTAGGTTTAAATACATTAAAAAACCTTAAAAAAGCGGGTGCGAGGTGCCTGGCAATCGAAGCCGGTAAGACTCTTTTTATCGATCAGAGACAATCGGTAGAGCTAGCAGAAAAGAAAGGTATCAGTATTGTTGCAGTGTAGATATTTTTTTTGTAGTTACTTTAAAATCCGGGGCCTTGTAGTATGAGGCCCCAAAGTTTCAGAAAATAAATATGAAATACATTTACGGTCCGGTTAATTCACGCAGATTAGGTCCATCGTTAGGCATAAGTCTGACTACTTATAAAGTATGCGATTTTGACTGTATTTACTGCCAGTTAGGAAAGACGCATACGCTAACAGGAGAAAGAAAAGAATACGTAAAAGTTGGTAATATTATCGGGGAGTTAAAAAGGTGGCTCAAGGATAATCCGCAGGAAACAGGCAGACTGCACTACATTACTATTTCCGGCTTAGGAGAGCCTACTTTGAATATAAAGATAGGGGAAGTGATCAATCAGATAAAGGCAGTTACAAATATTCCTCTGGCAGTAATCACAAACGCCTCAAAATTATCAGATTTTAATATACGCGCTTCACTGATCAGGGCTGATTTGATTGTTCCTTCTTTAGACGCTGTTGTGCCGGAAGTTTTCGCTAAGATCGACAGGCCTAAGCAGGATATTGATATCGAGGGGATAATTAACGGCTTGATTAATCTAAGGAAGGAATTCCGCGGTAAGATCTGGCTTGAAGTAATGTTAGTGCGGGGGGTAAATGACGATATGAGATATATCAAGAAATTAAATAAAGTCATAGAGCAGATCAACCCTAATAAGATCCATTTAAATTCCCCGGTGCGTACGACCTCGGAACTTGATCTAGAGCCTGTAGACAAAAATAAGCTGAATAAGATTAAAGAGTTGCTCGGTGATAAATGCGAAATACTATGAGGCGCCCGTCGCCTAATGGATAAGGCATCAGTCTTCGGAATCCCTCGATAGAGACATGATGATTCCGTCCCGAGTTTGAATTATAATGTGCCTGTAGCTCAATTGGATAGAGCGCTAGTCTTCGGAACTAGATGTTGCAGGTTCAACTCCTGCCAGGCACATATAGTAT
>JBDRLC010000037.1:0-42136 GCA_043813305.1 Candidatus Omnitrophota bacterium
ACTGAATGCTTTAGCTGGACAATAAGCTCGTTACTCGATTCCTCAGTTATGCGGACATTAGGATCGCCAGCAGAAATCTTTTTTAATGCTTCAAAGACTTCGGATAGCCCGAGAGCCAATTCCAGACTATAATCTTCTAACCGCTGCTCTGCATTTTTACGCTCAATAATCTCATTATTGAGATTTACCATTGATGTAGTCTTTCTCTTTAAATCTACAACCATCTTATCAAATGCCCTGGAAAGCTGACCGATTTCATCCTTATCTTCTGTACCCACTTTGTAATCTAAATTACCGCTACCTACCATTTCTATCCCTTTCTGTAACCTGCGGAGCGGTCTTGTAATAGACAAAGAAATAATAATAGAAGATAATGCAGCTAAAAAAACTGATAATATCATTATAATAAATAAACTATGCTGAAGATTCTTAATAAGGGCATCTATTTTGGAAAATCTAGCATAAGGCTTTTCGTTAAGATAAACCACAAATGATTGTAATGAAACTATGAATTCTCCTTCGGCCTTATGGCCATCTTTCTCCTCTATTATTTCTGCTTCCTCTAGTCTAGCATTGCGAATTAGAGCCAGTATCCTATCAGTAAGTGTTAGAAAAATCTGTTCATTTTTCTGAACATTCAACCAAACATCTTTGTCCTCTTTTACTATTAAATTGCTTATCTTTTCTTCGTAATTACCTAAAAGTGATCTATTTTCAAAGAATTCTAAAACTAACGTATTATAATCTTCACCAAGTTTAGCTTTTAATAACGCAAGGTCGATAATATTACGCATCTCATGAGCAACAGATTGCATTTGAGAAGAATATTCTATAGTTCTAATAAGGGAGCGTAATATATCATTTGCCATTCCAATTCTATTAAGTGTATAAATATTAAATCCCACTATGCAGATTAGTAAAATTATAATTGTAGCAAAGCCAAAAAGCTGTCTTGATTGAACAGTTGTTTTCATGCTGTATTCCTGTTTAATTTATTCATAACCATATTTTTTTCAATTCTATAGTGGTTATTACTTACTGAGCTCTTTTACAGCGGTGTAGAAATTTTTGAAGATGTCCCACCTGCCGATTACTCCTAACAATTTGTTCCCCTCAAAAAACAGTGACGGTATACAGATTCTTATATTGTACCGAAGCGATAATCTGATTCAGCGCGGTATTCTTCTTTATGCTTTCGATATCAGCAGGCATTATAAACTTTACTGCGGGATTAAAGGTTATAGAAATATAAAGGCAATAAACAGGGGGCTTTAAAGAAACAATACTTGGTTAACTTATTTTTATAAAAAGATTTCTACCTACTGCTGAATATTCTTTCTATTTTTGAAATAAGCATATCTGTGTTTACCGGTTTTGTGATATAGTCTAACACTCCTAATTTATAGGCCTTAAGCCTATCTAAATCTTTAGATAGAGCAGAAAGGATAATCAGCGGTATGCGCTCTCCGACAGGATCATCATTAAGCATTTGGCAAACCTCTAGGCCTCCGATATGCGGCATAATCATATCAAGAATTATTATATCGGGTTTGAAGCTATGTACCTTAGATATAATATCCCTTGCGTTGGATAACGTTAAGACTGCATAGTTGCCTCTCTCTTGCAAATTTAATTTCATTAAACTGAGGAATGCAACTTCATCATCAACCAACATTACTTTTCTCTTTTCTTTCTTAATATTCTCCATAATCTTTAAAATATAATATTATTTTTGTGGTCTTTTCGATTTGCTGCCATTTCTTACTAAATATCAAGTATTATGAAAAATCTAAAATAGAAAGCTAAATAAAATTTGTTTATATCGTTCATTTAGAAATAAGATTTTCTATTTACAGTAAATAGATCTTAATTGCTCTCTTGATTTATGTTTTTCTCGATGCAATCGATAAGCTCTTCTGTGGTTGCCGGTTTAGCCAGGAAATGATGACCACCGATAATGCCATCTTCTTTCTCTACCTCGCTTTTATTTACGATTGCAGTTAAAAACACTACTGGAATATTTTTAGTTTTATTGTCATCCTTTAATTTACGCATTACCTCCCCACCCGAGATGTCTGGCATTAACATATCTAATAAAATTAAATCCGGCTTGAACTTCTTAGCAGCGGCAAATCCTTCTGATCCTCTGTTTACCGTCATAACTTTATAATTCCCTTCTTCTTCAAGATTCAACTTCAATAATTCTGTAAAACTTTCCTCATCATCGATTATCAATATTCTTTTTTCACTCACGCGAGCACCCTCCCTTTAAGCTAATAAATAAATTAATTGACATTTTACTAAACAGATTGAAAAATATTGCATTACAAAATAACTACAATTTTAGATTCATTGTACCGAGATGAGGAATATTCAAGGTAATAATTCCATAAACATACTTTTTATGCTTCAGTCTTAATGCAGCTATAATATTATACCACTCCAAAGTTTGAAACGTCAATTAAAATTTCCTAACGCAAAACTTAACCTGTTTGCGAACGCGACGCCCTCCCCTGCCTACCGGCAGGCTGGCAGCTGAGCTACTGCCCCGCAGATAAAATTTAGCATAATTTCACAAATTTGGCAAATAAAAAGGCAGGATTAAATCAGTTAGTAGAAACCGATGGCATCACAATTCTGGATTCCATACTCTCACAGGGATTATCTACGGATACAGCAATAGCAGGATCCCTGCAGGCAGTAACAGCAACTGTGACATTATTATGATCAAGTTGACCGGGGTCATTGGGTTTAGTAGCAGTAAAATCATCGATTAGGCCTCTGGTGAAAACCTGTGTTCCACCAGTACAAACACACGATGTATCACACCCTTCGCCAAAAAGCATTTCAAAATTAGTTTTATCAAACCTATAACAAACCCAGGCATTAGCACCGTCATCTCTTATCCCATTGTCATTGGTATCTATATAAACCCTGATGGTTTTCCACGATGCATCCTCACTTAGACTTACCACCATATCATCCCCATCAATAAACTCATTCCCAATGGCTCTGGAAATCCGCTTATTCATATGCTCTATAACTAGAAATATCTCGGCCTGTAACTGCGAACGGACAGTCGAATTTATAGCATGATGACGACTGAAAATACTTATACTGCTCACCCCTAAAACGATTACCGATAATAAACCTATGGCAATTAATAATTCCAGGAGGGTAATCCCTTGTTTCTTTAAGGTCATGCTGATGATTTATTCTGAAGGATTAGGCAATTGGATAGTCAGTACTACGCGTCGTAAATCAGTATTTAAAACAGGGTTGATGTTATAAATCGGAGTCCAGGTGATACTACCACTACCGATATTCTTGGCTCCGGGACATCCGGTACTACCGTCATTCCCTAAACAATTACTACTCAAGGTCCAGGTATCCTCGTTTACATCCATCTGTAAAGGGTCTAAAAAGTCTTTTCCCAGTTCTCCGCCTGCCCCTCGGCTAGCCCTATGCACTGCTAATCTTTTCCCTGAAATAACAAGGCTACTAAGGCCGCCTAATGTAACCACTAGAATGAGCAGTGAAATCAAAACTTCCAATAAAGTAAAACCCATTGGATAAGCCTGATGTTTTGTTTTTTTTGACTTATCCAACGGGTTTTCTCTTTGATTCATATATTCTACGGACAGCTGCCACCTTCTACCGGTTCAGTGTCAGTATTTTGCATACTCCAGGTATCAGTGACATCCTGCGAATTGGTAGCTTGTGCGCACGCAGAAAAAGGTGCAGGTCCATAAACTTCTGTTTTATACTGCCAATTAAGGTTGCCTCCTGACTGAATCGCAAGTTTTAAAAATGAATTGATATTACCGATTTCTTCCGGTACGCTTGCCCCGGCACTATCATAATATTGACCGTACTCCATGAAATAAATTCTCTCAGCAGCAATAATCAGCTCTAAGTTTCCTTCTGCTTCTCGGTCTAATGCACTTTGTCTTACGCCGCTATAATTAATATAACCTATGCTCGCAAGCGTAGCCAAAATTATCAACACAATCAATATCTCTAATAGGCTAAAAGCGCTATTTTTCATACAATTCAGCTCCATTGTCCGTCTGTACTTAAAGCAATAGTGCCACCGCCTCCTTGCGGATCTTTTCCTCCTGCAGTACATCTGGTAGCAGTGCAACTGCCGTTAGCAGTATCGCATGAATAACCGTAAAAGAAACCAGTGTTGGTACACGCTGAACCAGTGGTGGGTAATCCGGTAGAATATTCACTATTTAAGTTAGCCATGGTACCAAAATCTGGATTGTTATCTTGCTGATATGATTGTTGGAGAACGCGTAAAGTACCAAGATTTGCTCTTGCTTCAGCAGCACGGCCTCTTTCAATTACGGCTGTATACTGCACAAAACCCAAAGTAGCCAGTATTCCGACTATGACAAGCACTACCATTAACTCTAACAGCGTAAAACCATTATTTCTTCCCATCTTTTACACCTCCTTCTATAAGTTAGTAAATCTATATAAAATTTATTATACCTGATTTTTGCATTAGGTCAAATGTTTTTTTATCCTGCCAGCTGAGATATCTGGAATATCGGCAAAAACATCCCTACAACCATAATGCCTATAGCTATTCCCAAGACAACGATCATCATCGGTTCAAAGAGCGATGTCAAACGGATCAAAAAAGTATCAATATATTCTTGATAATATGTGTTCAGCCTTTTAAACATAATCGATAATTCCCCGATCTCCTCTCCCGTAGCTATCATCTGTACCGACATCGGGTCGAAAAAACCGCTCTTTTCTAAAGGTTGGTTCAGCGGCTTACCATCACGGACATCATCCTTAACCTTGCTTATAATCTCTTCCGCTGTAATACTACCGACGCTACGCTCGGCGATTTCTAAAGAATATAGAATCGGAACGCCGCTCTCAATCAAGGTGGCCATTTCCGAGGTGAACCTCTCAAAGATTATTGTCCGGAAAAAATCGCCTAAAAGCGGTAGGCTAAAAAGGAATTTTTCCCAATTTCTTCTGCCTTCCTTTGTTTTTACATACGCGCGAAAAGTAAAATGACTGCCGATAATCAAAAAAATGATTATAAATTTATATTTTATCAGGAAACCGCTAACTGCGATAATCGTTCTGGTCAGGGGATGCAAAGTAATTTTAAATGTACTAAATAACTCTGCGAATTTAGGGATTATCCCAAGGGCCATAAACATCAAAGCGCATACAGCGATTATAGAAAGGATGATCGGATAAAGAGCGGCGGAGACTACTTTTCTTCTGAATGCAGCTTTCCTCTCTAAATATCCTGCCAGCCGGTTCAGCACCAATGCCAAACTTCCCGAAGCCTCGCCGCTTTCTACCAAATTAACCCATAATTTTGAAAAGATATTTGAGTGTTTAGTCATCGCCTCATGAAAACTAAAGCCCGACTCCATCTTCTTCGCTAAATCCCGTATCACGCTTTGAAGCCTACGGCTGGAGACTTGCTTGGAGATTATCTCCAGGCTTCTAAGAATAGTTACGCCTGCCCCAAGAAGCGTGGCCAACTGCCTACAAAAAAGAACCAGATCATCCCTGGTAATCCTGCCGTGGCTTAGCCTAAATTTTACTTTAGGGGCTGTTTGTACAGATTCACTGATACCCTCTTTACGTTCTTGAAAGATGCTTACTACAATCAAATTTTGAGCCTGAAGCTTTTTCGTTAACTCTTCCTGTGTCAAAGCATCTTCCGCCCCGCTCTTTTTTATTCCTTTTTTATCTCTGGCTATATAAAAGAACTTCGGCATCAGTCTCCTCCTAAGGCAATGGAGAAAACTTCTTCTAAAGAAGTTACGCCTTCTTCCACTTTTTTTATCCCCGATTCATAAAGTGTCTGCATTCCCGAAGCCCTAGCTGCTTCTCTCATCTTCATAACCGACTCTTTACTGTTTATTAATTGCCTCATCTGCTCATCGACAACCAGAACTTCCGCAACACAGATCCTGCCTTTATAGCCGGTATTATTACACTTTGCACATCCTTTTGCTCCATAGATCAATTCTGCCTTTAAGGTTATGTTTTTTAATTGTTCCTTACTTGGTTCAAAAGCCTTTTTGCATTCAGGACATAATTTTCTTACTAATCTTTGGGCTACGACTAACAAAAGTGAAGGCGCAAGTATATAGTTTTCAACTCCAATATCGATCAATCTGGTCACTGCCGAAACTGAATCGTTAGTATGAAGAGTGCTTAATACCAAGTGCCCGGTTAAAGCGGCCCGGGCACAGATCTGCGCGGTTTCCAGATCCCTGACTTCACCGACTAACATAATATCCGGATCCTGCCTAAGGAAGCTACGCAGTGACGCAGAAAATGTAAGGCCTATCTCTGGTTTTATCTGAACCTGATTTATTCCGTCCAATTTATACTCAACAGGATCCTCGATGGTAATGATATTTCTAGTAGGATCCTTTATTTCGTTTAAAATAGCGTAAAGGGTAGTTGTTTTTCCGCTGCCCGTCGGACCAGTTAAGAATAGTAGGCCGTGAGGTGATTTTGCTGCCTTACGCATAACCTCAAGTTGTTTAGCATCAAAACCCAACTGGTTAATATCCAAGATAACCTTACTCCTATCAAGTAACCTTAAGACTACTTTTTCTCCGTATATCGTAGGCATTGTAGAGACTCGTATATCTATCGGTCGCTGAGCGATTCTTACTAAAAACGCGCCATCCTGAGGCAAACGCTTCTCGGCTATATCTAATTTAGCCAATATCTTTACGCGGGATACAATCGCCAGAATTAAATGCCTTGAAGGCGGCGGTATTTCATAGAGCTTTCCGTCTATACGGTACCTTAAAGCAATCTTCTCCTTGAAAGGTTCGATATGTATATCCGAAGCTGATTCATCGATTGCCTGACGAATAATCAAATCTACTAATTTAACTACTGGCGCCTCTTCCGCCCTGGCTATCAACCTATCTAAACTTAACTCTTCTTCATCAAGCTTCTCTAGTTCAATATCCGGCATATTTCCGGCAGAAAGATCATAACTAGCATCTATCGCATTTTTAAACATTGCTGATTTACCGTAAAATTGCTCAATCGCCTTAGTAATATCGGACTTTGTGGCTACCACCTGGTTAATTTCGCAGTTAGTCAACTTTCTTAAGTTGTCTATCAGTAGAAGATCTAATGGATCGGTAACAGCAACAGTCAATGATTTCAAGGTTCTCGATAAAGGAATCACAACATTTTTAATTGCAAAATCCTGAGGGACGAGCTGCCCTAGATCTTGATCTATCGCCGGCCTGAGCATACCTGTACCTAAAGAGAAATAAGGAATTTTAAGCTGTTTGGCTAATACCGAAACCATCTGATCTTCGCTAATTATACCTAACTTAATCATTACTTCTCCCAAACGCCCTCCTTCCTGTCTCTGGATGCTTATTGCTTTCTCTAGCTGTTGAGCGCTGATAACACCCTCTTTGACCAAAAGCTCTCCTAATCTCAAATATTGTTCTTTACCCATTATCTCATCTTTTGTTCATACTTATTTAACACTGAACCTATGGCCAACTCACGGCTAGTTTCACCGACGAAATCCTGCTCTCTCTCGGGAAAAAACTTTTTCTTCATCCGAGTGATTTCCTCAATCTCATCTCTAATAATATGAGGGGTAATGAACACCAGCAATTCTCTATCCTCATCCTTATCTTTATACCTGTGTCTGAATAAGGCTCCTAGAAAAGGGATATCTCCTAATAATGGTACTTTAACAATTGTCTCGCTCTTATCGTGGCGGATCAATCCTCCGATTACTACTGTCTCGTTATCTCTAACCCGAACCGCTGTCCTTGCTGAACGTTCTTCTGGGTCTTTAATTGAATCACCTAGCGAACTGGTTGAAGTATCCTTTACGGAAGGAACAATAAACATAGTAACCTCACCAGTGTCGAGATTAATCTGCGGCGTTACTTTTAAAGAGATACCGGTTTCTATCCTACTAGCCGTCCCAGTTTCCTGGGCGGTCAAAGAACCGCTAGCGGTGGCAACAGTGGTTAAATTTACCGCTTCATCCGTTACAACTTTTATTTCGGCGGTCTCATTGTTTAAAGTAAGGATTCTTGGCCTGGCTAAAATCTTTGTATCAGAATGCTCTCTTAATAAATCTAAATTTAAAGTCTGGCCAAAAACCGTAAGAATGCTTGGCCCGAAATTATTCGCCTCCCATGTCCCGGATGTACCGGTGAGAGTTCTCCCAAAACCTGAGTTACCGCTTCTGGCAAAAGGGAAAGACGTCATTCTTTTTCCGACTACATCTAAGCTGGCAAAAGGATTGTCCCACTCTATACCCATATCATCCACTACCCCCTTTATTACATCCAGAATTTCAACCTCTAGTAATACCTGAGGCACCGTTACATCTAAAGATGCGATAACCTCGGCAATAGCTTTCATGTTTCTGGGGGTATCTGTAATAATAAGGCTATTAGTTCTGGCATCCTCAATCACAGAACCATGCTCAGTGAGTAAATCCCTTACTGCATCGGTTATACCTGCATTGCCTCCACCATGGCTTCCTCCGCCTGAACCTTCTCCATCACCACCTTCGCTGGACATTGCAGCTTTTAAAGGAGAGTTTGATACAGTTGCATGCTGAAGAAAGAAAACGCGAGATATAGTTTCGATAGTGGACGTTCCCCACTCCTTAACAATGAATATCTTTGCTTCTTCATCTAATTCATAAGAAAGATTATTTGCCTTAAATATTTTATCCATTGCCATATTTAAAGGAACCATATCCAGGTATAATGTTACTGTCCTGTCCTGCACCACTTCAGAAGCAATAAAATTCAGGCCTGACTGAATAGAGAGGACTTTCAAGATATCCTTAAGGTCTGCATCTTTAAAATCCATGGATATCTCAGGACCTAAGTCAGGAAAAGGCATGGTTAAATCAGCGGATAATCTAGGTAAGAATAAACAAAACAAAAATATAAAAATAAATGAGCTTATCCTAAATATTCCTTTATTCATCTTTTCCTCCCTCTGATTCTTTATTGGTTGCAGCCGCCATCGCCGGAGAATCTATCTTAAACTCATCGCCACCGTAAGAAAAAACTACACCCTCTCTATCAATACTCACAATTTTAATCTCGTTATCTTGCGCTGTGCCTATTTGTATAGTATCCCCTACCTTTACTACCTGACCATCTATAATCGCCTGGGGAAATCTCCCGCCCCAAGTAAGGCCCTGAAGCTGCAGCGCTGGAGGCGTTTTCTTTACCTTTAAATCAAGAGATTCCTCAAATTCTCTTCTTTCTTCAATCACTTGCTCTTCATCGACTTGATTTATAAAAGGATCCGTAAAGACCTGGCTTTTGTATTCTATTTCAGGCCTTATAACTTCTACGGACATCTCCTCGCTCTGTTTTGACGCTGTCTTTTCTGGTTCTCTGAGCTCAGATGGATACGCCGATAGCTCTGAAATAAAGATCAGAAAAAATATCAAGGCCATAGATATAGTCAAGGGAACCGTTATTATATTCACCTTTTCTCTTTTCACCTGTTTACCTCTGATATTATATAGTCTACTTTCAAACGCACTTCCAGGTTATTTTGCGGTGTAATAATTTTTATGTCAATATTTTCTATTATAAAAACATTGCTGTGACTTTCTAATTTAGCAATAAACGTCCCCAACGCATGATAATCAGGAGCTCTGAGCGCTAAATCAAAAGGAAGCCTTACGTAATCCTCATACTTTTGTTCATGGGCAGGCTTGATAAAAGCAACCGCTACCCTAGATTCCATAGCAAGATTGCTCAACGTAGCCATCATCGATGATGCATCTCTTCTAATCAATAGCTTATTATAATGGGATAATCTTTTTTCTGCCTCACTAATATTACCTAAAAGTGAGCTTTTATTCAACTCTAATTCTATTTCTTGCTTTATTGCTGCGATGTTTTTTATCTGTTTCGCGTTGATCTTACTTACGATAAACAATGCAATTAAAACTAAGAGTATATTTAAAACAACCGTCTTATATCTGATTACCGCTTCCTTAATGTCCATTTTTATCCTTTAGTAATTTTGAGACAATATTTTAAAAGATGTTACGGTTTTATCCTTAAATCCTGTGGTGGTTAAAGCAACAATCGAAATTTTCTGCAAATATTTATCAAATTCCGGACTCTCTTTAAGGAGTGCGACAAATTCGCTTACTGCGTTAAATTCTCTATCACTTTGACCCAAATAGACCAGCCCATCTAAAACCAGCTCTGCCCTACCATTTTTCTGCTGTAAATATCCAATTCTTGTAAACCAGGCCCCCTTCGGTATAACCCTGGGTATAACATTAAGTATCTCGGTTAGATAAATATGATTCTTAACCAAGCCATCTAATGTATCTAGCTTTTTTCTGTGTTTTTTATCTAGCTCGACTAATGCTTCGTAACCTGTATTTTGGTTATCACCGGATAACTCAATATTCACGCTGATAATTTCCTTTAGCTCTTTTTTAAGAGGCATAACTCTATAAATTCCAAAAGCGTAAATAGCGATAATTAAAAATAAACACGGAGCGATCACCCTGAGGTCTAATCTCAATTCTTTAAGTAAACTGACTGCTTCTTTCGCGGTTGTTTTTTCTGGTGCTATCTTTTTCTCTGCTGCTAATGCAAGATCAATTATGAGTTTTGCCTTGACCTTTTTGTATAAAGAAGCGCTGTAT
The DNA here is from genome assembly GCA_043813305.1 of Candidatus Omnitrophota bacterium. Taxonomy (GTDB): domain Bacteria; phylum Omnitrophota; class Gorgyraeia; order Gygaellales; family Profunditerraquicolaceae; genus JAHIZC01. Next base: position 10,697 of record JBDRLC010000037.1, read on the forward strand.
GCTTTTAAAAAGCTTAAATAGTTCTCAGTAGAACTTTCAACATATTTAGATAAATCAACAAAGTGAATAGGTACCCCGATTTCTGCGGTAATTGAATCAAGACTCGCACGATCATCCTGGTTAGAAAGGATAAAAATATTTTGGTTGCTCTTTTCAGGAAATTTTCTACGGTAATAATCTAATGAAACACGGATCTCTGCTTTTAGTTTAGCCAACGCTGAACTCTGAATGTCTTTCTTGACCCCCTTTAAGCTATCGGCTGCGGCGCCAAGGACTATATCGCGGCTGAATACTGGAAAATTATTATCTAAAACTACGAAATTAATTTCTTCATCACCTAGGAGGTCAAGCGTCAGAATACTCGTTACGCCTTTCTCCCCTAAATTAGCTAGTTTAAAAAGCCTCAAAATACTAAAAGCAGAATATTCTATTGAGGCTATTCCAAGATTCAGCTTTTGCAATATCTTTGTATAACTATTTAACCTGTCTTCTTTGATCCCCACAAAAAGGACTAAATTTGTACGGCTAGCCTTATCAAAAGATATCTGGTAATCCGTAATCAGATCTTCTACCTTAAACGGTATATATTTCCGGGCCTCAAAATTTACCGCGGCTGCCATTTCAGCGCGCGGTAACACAGGCATCTCAAAGCTGCGGATTATCAAGTCTCTTCCAGGAAGACAAAGCGAAACTTCTTCAGACTCTATATGACTCCTTCTAAGCGCATCGCCTAAAAGAGTTACTATCTTATCTTCTTCCAGGATTTTCTCTTGAAGATCACTCGCAGAAACAGCAGAACGGAGTACATAAGCGCTTTTCTCTATTTTTTTACCTTTTGTTTCAACAAGCTGAATTAACTTTGATCCGAAATATAATCCCAACGAGCTCATTTCTTTTCTCCTGAGTTAGACGAGCATATCTTGCTCTTCAACCATACATCTATCTGTCTGACGTCAAACCTCCAGACGCCTCCTACCTTTATACCGGAGATCTTACCTTGATGTAACCAATTATAGATAGTCTGTTTTCGCAGCTTAAGATAATGCGCCAAATCATCAATATCAATTAGTCTCTGCATAAAAATTACCTACTTTATAATATTCTTAATTGAATTGCATTAAAACATAAAATCCTTAATTTGTCAAGTATTTTCTTACTTAAACTTACTTATACTTACTTTAGGGAAAAATATGAAGCTAAATTGATTGATATTTAAACAAACAATTTTATAATAAAACTACTTAGATTATAATAGATTATCAATCAAGGTTAGCGTAATGAGTGCTAGTGCAAATGCAGTAACTGCTCCCTGTGGGTGGAACGCAAGGGTTACAACCTGGGATAGGAACACTTGTAAAAGGATCATTCACTATTACGGTTCCGTTTGTTCCATCGGCTACCGTAATTAAAACTCTAACTATACTAATAGGCAGGTCAAGTTCGTTAAAGTCTCCTGGACCAACTGCACCGATCACACAATCAGCTCTATTAGTATTACAAAGCTGATATGTATAAGAGGCGTCTACTCCCGGAGGAGACCAGTTAGGATCATCCCCTCTTCTTAATTTATCATAAGCATAGTTTAAACCGGCCTTTGCCGCATAATAAGCCTGAGTGCGCCCAACTTGATGCTGTGTAAGGCTGGAGGAACTTGAAATATGCCTTAACATAACTAAGCTTAAAATCGCAACAATAAGAACCGTACCTAACGCTATAATTAAGGCTACTCCAGCCTTCCGGCAATCAAGTTTTCCCATCTTTTCTTAAGCTGATCCTATATTCCCCGTTTGTATCTTGTAAGATCACATGTCCCTCTCTGGCTAGCCATCCTAGGCTCATCAGTACGTTATCACGAGGTTTGTCAATACCCTTAATCAAGTCCGATAAGGTAGCCTCTTGGTTTTTTTCCAGAAAATGCCAGATATCTCCTGCTACAATCCCAATTTTAGTAATCATCTCTGCTCCTTTAGTTTATATTTTATTAAGAATACCTCTTGCTGTCAACTTGTTTTTTAAATGAGCAGACGACTTACGGAACATAGAGACGTAAGTCGTAGGCCGAAGGCCGTCTGCGAATTAACCCTCACACCAATTAAAAAAACGGCTATCGTTTAATGAAAAATTGGTGTGAGGGTAAGTTCGGACACATAAGTTATGTCTCTTTTGCTCCCTGCCTGCCGGCAGGCAGGCATAACTTATGTCCTCACTTATTTTTTATTATAGCTGCCGCAACGCGGGCAGACCGAGATTATCTCCTCTTTAGTATTTATATAGGTATAAGCGCATATGGAACAAAACCAGATAAATTTAGGATCAAGGGTCAGGTCTTTATCCTTCTGTTTCATACCGAATAACCATACTGCCAATACAACGGCTACAGAAAAAAATACGAACAGACATATACCTAAAGAAAAATCAATATTAAACATCTCTTTATTGTTCTCGGGCTGAAAGGTCGATTTTTACTGTCTTCCACTCCCCAGGAGGAAGATTCGCCTGCTGTATAAAGAGGTAGTGGCTGATATAACGCATTGCCAAAAGATCCACCTCTAAATTACCTGAGGAGATTTTCCTCTTTATTAAGACCGGAGTTCGCCTGCCGTCAGAAGCGATGTTAAAGGAAAGTTCTACGTGGGCTACCTGCCTATCCCTGAAATATAGCCTAAATCCGTAAGGTAGCAGGGGGTAAAGAAATATTGCCGGTTCTCTTCTTTCGGCAAGATTTGGAAATGGTAAGGTTTGCCTTTTATATATTTTCTTCTCTATGTTGAAGGCATTTGCTAAGGCCGGCTTGATCCCTCGCGTAATCATAATATCGCTATCTGGCTTAGTTACCCCTTTGATCTTATCGAGGTATTGACTGGATAGTACCTGCGGGCTCAACAGAGAAACTCTGACATCCCCGGCTTCAACCACCCCAACCTTATTCAACAACTGCCCCCAGAAAGCAACAGAAATATAGTCTACCTGAGGTATTTTATTCCCGAGAGAAACCGTAAACATACTAAAAACAGTCAGGTGGCCTAATAACGAAATAAATATACTTTTGGTAAAAATTGATCCCATTATTCCTGATTAGTAGCGATATTAATCTTGCTTATCCCCGTATCTCGGGCCATATCCCAAATCTCTACCACCCTGCCTAAAGATGCGCGTTTATCGGCCTTAATCAGAATCGTCTGGTTCCTTCCTGCAGCCTGTTTAAATAACTTTTCTAATTCGCGCATGGTGATCACTTTATTATCGAGGTATATGACGCTCTCTCCCGATACTACTACTTCTATATTCTCAAAACTTACGATCTCGCTAGTCACTGCTTTTGGTAGATTTATTTTTATTCCCGGCTGCATCACAAAGCTGGAAGTAAGCATGAAGAATATTAAGAGTTGAAAAATAATATCTATTAGCGGTGCGATATCTATCTGTTTAAGACCATGCTCTAATTCCATGCGCCCCTTGAATCTCATCTATCCTCCTATATTTTATTCGGTTAGGAAATTTACCAGTTCAGTAGATGCCTTTTCCATCTCCAGAATAAAATTATTTATATTATTAGCCAAATAATTGTAGACAAAATAAGTGGGTATGGCGACGAATAGGCCGGCAACAGTAGTGAGTAATGCCTCCCAAATTCCTCCTGCCAAGTCCCCCGGAGATACCGGATGAAAACTCGAAGCCTTTGCCTGGATTATCTGAAAGCATCTTACCAAACCCAAGACCGTTCCCAATAATCCCAATAAGGGAGAGATATGAGCAATAGTCGCTAAAATACTCAGCCTCTTCTCTATCTTAGGTATTTCATATAACGAAGAGTCTTCGATCGCTTCGATAATCTGTGCACGCGGACGGTCATATTTCAAAATCCCTGCTTTTAGTATGTTTGCCAGCGGGCTCTTTGCGCCATCACAGACCTCAAGAGCTTCTTTTATCTGGCGGCGTTTAATCTTCTCTCTAATCTTATCTAAAAATTGCTGGGTGTTAATATTGATGTTGTGCAACTGCCAGAATTTTTCCAGAATAATCGCCAGGGCAATTATAGAACAAAAAAGAATCACCCACATCATCGGGCCACCTGCCGAAAAAATCTGCCAAATACTCATTTTGTATAGATCCATTCTCCCCTCCCTTTGCGTAATTATCTAATACTTGTTTTAATTAAATTTATCCGCTCCCTGGCATATTTCGCTTCTTCTGCATCCATATCAATAATTCTCTGATAAATATTCAACGCCTCTTTAAAGTTCTCCTTACCTTCATAGATCTCCGCTACCCTTAAAAGTGCCCTTATTGCCAAAAGATCATTCTCTGAATAAAGGTAAGTTACCTTTAAATACTCCTCTATTGCCTCGGAATATTTCCTTTGGGCCTGAAACACCTCGGCGATATGCAACTGAATCTTAGGCATATCCCTGACTTGCACCAGGTCTAAGCTCTTACGATAATAATCTATCGCCTGATCATACTGATTGAGCCTGTAAAAAAGCTCTGCTTTTTTAGGATAGATTAGATTGGTCAAATTAGGATACAACTCCAACACCTTATCATATTCCTTAAAGGCTAAATCCGTCTTATCCTCTTTTACATATATATCAGCGATCGCAATCGCCGCCTGACCGGCTAAATCGGATTTACCCGCATCTATGACTTTATTAAAATTTTTGATTGCTTCCTCGTATTTCGCATCTTCCGCATAGCTTGAGCCTAAAATATAATAAGCATCATTGACTAAGTTGCTCTTTGGGAAATCCTGTATCAGCGAAGAGAAATACCTGCGTGCCATAGTCAGGTTGCTGTGCCGGTAATAGTATTCTCCCAGCCACCACATAATCTCATCCGAAAGGCTTGAGTCGGGATATTTAGAACGCAGCGCTTCAAACCTTACCATTGCTTCTTTTTCATCACCCATCTGATAATAACAGTCCGCTATTTCGTACTCAGCCTTCTGAACCAGCTCTTGATCCTGGCTATATATTCTGATAATATTTTTAAATGCCCCTATCGCTTGCGGGTAACTACCCAGATTATAGAGACTTGTTCCTAAAAGATAGAGTACCTGGGGTTTTAAATTGCTGTCTTTAAACTCCTCTTCAAACCCCGCAAAAACATCTTTACTCGAATTATAGTCCTGCCTTTGAAAATAAGCCAAACCCAAAGCATAAGTAGCGTCATCCAATAATTTAGAATTGGGAAAATTATTCTTCAAGCTTAACAGGCTTAAGATCGCACCGTCATAATTTGAGATCTTTAATAAAGTAAGCCCCAATTGATATTGTACATAATCGCTATAGAAACTATCCGGATAATCTTTCAATATACTATCATATGTTTCCTGGGCTTTTTTATAGTCTCCGGAATCCTGATAAGTATCGCCGATCTGGCATAGCGCGCTTATCTTAACGATCTTATCTTCACTATTCTTTACGATCTTTTGGAATTCTCCGATCGCTTTTTTGAATTCTCCCCCTTTTAAGTATGCCCAGGCCAAATTATAATGTAATTTATCAATAATCTCCTGAGGTGCCACTTTAAGATTAGTCTTGGCAAGCGCCTGCTCATATATTTTGGTCGCTTCTAGATATTCTGCAAGATTATAGAGCGCATCTGCATACCCCAAATAGGCCTGAACCGATACCAACGGCTCCGAAGTGGTCTCTAATAATTCGCGGTATATATTTTTAGCCTCGACCATCCTCTCGGTTTCCGTCATCAATATCGCCTTACCTAAAAGAAATACGTCTAGGCTCTGCTTCTCTAGGAGTCCCCTTTTAACCTTAGCAAAAGATGCCTCTGATTCTTTATATTTTTTTAGCTTTAAATACGACCAGCTTATCCCTAACTCGGATAAAGCATGAATTTTTTCATCCTTGATTTTATCGATAACCTTGGAATATGCATCGATTGCCTGGGTAAAATTATCCAGATAGTAATCGGCCTCTGCCATGTAGAAATAAAGATACCCCAGATGATACTCATCTCTCGCATAGATTTTAATGTAAGACTTGAGTTTTTCCTGAAGGGTAGCATAATCCTTCAGGCTGTAAAGACACTCTATGATTTTAAAGGATGCATCCTTTGCCTGCGGTTCCTCGGGGTATTTCTCTTCGACAATCTTAAAAAATTCAAGCGCATCTCGGAATTCCCCGTTTTGAAATGAACACCAGCCTATGGAATAATATGCCAAAGCCAAATAAGATGATCCTGGATACTCCCCGATTATCCGTTTATAATATGTCGCTGCTTTATCAAAATTATTTCCCTTAAAATGTACCTCCCCTATCCAGTAATACGCGGAATCTTTAATATCTTTTGCCTTATGATCAGATGCAACCTCCTCGAACTTCTCTAGAGCATCAAGAAACTTACCCTGGTTAAAATAACACTGCCCGATAAGAAGCCTTGCTTCCGGAAGCCTGGAGGAGTTTGGATAGGCCTTTAAAAAACGCTCCAGCAGGCCCAAGCTTACATCATAGAAACCGTCGTCATAGGCTTTTCTTGCTACAAAGAGCGATTCTATCTCCTTGGATGTACCCTGCGCATATAACGAAGAAAAACCGAGACCAAGAATTAGCATTATAAATAAAATTTGTAATCTTCTATTTTTCATTTCGTATTTACTATATCATTTTTCTTTACGCTCTTCAATACGTTTCTCAGGAATCCGGCAGTATATGAATTTCTACTCTTGGATAATTCTTCCGGAGTACCGCTTACTACAACTTCTCCGCCTCTATCTCCGCCATCCGGTCCAAGATCGATGATGTAATCGCAGCACTTGATTACCTCCAGATTATGCTCTATCACGATTACGGTATTACCTTTATCAACCAACCGCTGTAGAACATTAATCAGTTTGGCTACATCGGCAAAATGCAGCCCCGTAGTCGGTTCATCGAGTATATAGAGGGTTTTACCGGTTGAGCGTTTGCTTAATTCAGAGGAAAGTTTAATCCTCTGGGCTTCTCCGCCGGACAATGTAGTCGCAGATTGGCCTAAACTAATGTATCCTAAACCCACGTCACAAAGAAAACTAAGCCCGTTCTTGATCTTGGGGATATTTACGAATAATTCTCTCGCCTCCTCAACCGACATCTGCAGGCAATCCGCGATAGACTTACCTTTATATTTTACTTCCAGCGTAGCCTGATTAAACCTTAAGCCTTTACAGAGATCACATCTTACGTAGACATCGGGAAGAAAATGCATTTCGATCTTCTTGATACCATCCCCCATGCAGGATTCACATCTTCCTCCTTTGACGTTAAAAGAAAACCTGCCGGGTTGATAGCCCCTAACTCGCGCTTCGGGAAGTTTACTGAATATATCCCTGACATGCGTAAAAACTCCGGTGTAGGTTGCCGGATTTGAGCGAGGAGTCCTTCCTATCGGAGATTGATCGACTACAATTGCTTTATCGATATGCTCGTAACCAACGATTTGATCATGTGATCCGGGCTTTTCTCTGGAATTATATAATTTTTTTGCCAGGCTGCGGTATAATATATCATCAATCAACGTGGACTTACCTGATCCGGAAACACCCGTAATACAGATGAATGTTCCGAGCGGAAAGCGCACGTCTATATTTTTTAGATTATGTTCTTTAGCTCCTTTAACTTGTAGAAATTTGTGAGTTTGCGGCGATCTTCTTCTAAGAGGAATATCTATCTTAATCTCGCCCCTTAGGTACTTAGCGGTCAGTGAAGTACCAGATTTGAGTAATTCGTCTTTTGTCCCGGAGAAAACTACCCTGCCTCCGTGCCGTCCCGGTCCGGGGCCAAGATCTACTACATAATCGGAAAAACGGATAGTAGATTCATCATGTTCTACAACGATTAAAGTATTACCCAGGTCTCTTAACGCCTTTAGAGTAGAAAGCAGCTTACGGTTATCCTTCTGATGCAACCCGATACTCGGCTCATCCAGTATATATAGAACTCCTGCTAACCCTGAACCTACCTGCGTAGCCAGCCTGATTCTCTGGGCCTCGCCGCCTGAAAGCGTTGAATTTCTTCTATCTAGAGTCAGGTAATCCAGGCCTACATCTATACAAAATTTGAGCTTCTGGTTAATCTCTTTTAAAATACGCAAGGCCACTACTCTCTTTCTTTCGCTCAGATTCAAATTACTAAAAAACCTCTGGGCCTCTTTTATAGACATCTGAGTTACTTCCCAGATATTTTTTCCATTGATTCGCACCGCCAAGCTCTCCTCTCTTAACCTGGCACCGCCGCACTTAGTGCAAGAGAGGCTTGACATAAAACGTGATATCTCCTCCTTCAGATAATCACTATCAGTCTGACGAAACAATCTTTCTAGATGAGGTATCACTCCCTCAAATGGCTTACCGCCTATCTCATGTTTAGTGCCATAGAGTACCGACTTCTGTATACTCTTACTTAATCTCTTAAAGGGTGTATCGAGATCAAACCCTAACTGATCAGATAATTCTCTCACCAGCCAGCGGTAATAAAGAATGTAGCCCCTGCCTCCTCTTTTCCAGGGAGCGAGCGCCCCCTGATTTATACTCTTGCCCCTATCCGGAACTACCAAATCCTGGTCAAACTCAAGCTTCCTGCCCAAGCCGTTACATTCCGGGCATGCTCCGTAAGGAGAGTTAAAAGAAAATATGCGCGGCTCTATTTCAGAATAACTGATCCCGCATTTAGAGCAGGAGAACTGCTCATTAAAAACTAACTCGCCTTGTCCCAAGATAATAATTACAACGCCTTGTCCAACCTTAAGCGCTGTTTCAATGGAATCATTCAGCCTCTTCTTGTCATCCGGATTAACCGCCAATCTGTCAACTACTACTTCGATGTTATGTATTTTGTATTTAGCCAGTTTTATCTTTGCCCCGTTAGAAATCCTATCTTTTTCTCCAGCCGCATCACTATTTCTAACGGGGTTTGCGGGCAATTCATAAATTTGATTGTCAACACGGCAGCGCACAAATCCTGATTTCTGGATCTGGCTAAAAATTTCCTTATGTTCTCCTTTCCTGCCTCGGATTATCGGTGCTAGAATCTGAATATTTGTTGCCTGAGGCAGGCTTAAGATCTTTTCCACGATCTCCTCTGGAGTCTGCCTATCTAAAGCTTCTTTGCAACGATAGCAATAAACATCTCCTGCGCGGGCGAAAAGCAGCCTTAAATAATCGTATATTTCTGTCTGAGTAGCCACGGTAGAACGGGGATTCCCTCCCGCAGTCCTCTGTTCGATAGCGATAGCCGGAGATAAGCCGTCGATATACTCAACATCGGGCTTCTGTAACTGCTCTAAGAATTGGCGGGCGTAACTGGAGAGGCTCTCGACAAACCTGCGTTGACCCTCAGCGTATATTGTATCAAACGCAAGAGAGGATTTTCCAGAGCCGGAAAGGCCGGTTACGACTATCAGTTTATTGCGCGGTAATTTTAAACTGATATTCTTTAGATTATGCTCTTTGGCACCGTGAACGATTATATGACCGTAATTTTGACTGTGCATTTTACTTAGCGATCGAAGCGGAAAAATCTTATTTTTATAAGTACCAGGATGCTCTTCACTCCATCTATCCAGCTTATCTTCTTGCCTTCATGATAAGACCTGGATCTATAAGAAATCGGAACCTCAAGAATCCTGTGTCTTCTTTGTAATGCCTTCGCAGTCAACTCTGCCTCTATCTCAAAACCCTCGGATTCTAAACTGATATCTTTAATTATCTCGCTTGTAAAAACTTTATAGCATGTCTCCATATCTGTAAGAGAAGACCTAAAAAGTAAATTAGTAATAAAGGTAAGAAATTGATTCACCAGATAATGAAAGCGGGTAGTAACCCGTTTGCTATACAAGAATCGCGAACCATATACTATATCTACAGCTTTACTTTTAATCGGCTCGATTAGTCTGTAATAATCCTCGGGGTCATACTCCAGGTCTGCATCCTGGATGATTACGGTATCTCCGGATGCATATTTCAAGGCTGATTTTATAGCTGCCCCTTTCCCTCGCTTATGATCATGACTGATTATTCTTACCGCATCAAGCCTGATACCGGCTAAGATCTCTTTTGTTTTATCTTTTGAGCCGTCATCCACGATAATCAACTCTTTATCGATATCGATAGATACGACTTTCTCGATCAGTTCGGCTAAAGTTTTTTCCTCATTACATACCGGGATGATAACCGAAAGTTTCAAAGTTCCCTCTTATCTTCTAATCTAGGGGTAGGGTTGATTAAGGAATGTTCTTATTCTATAACCAAGGGATCATCTCTCTTGACTTCAAAAGCAGAAAAGTTACCGGGTCATAGATGCCGCTTAATACAAAGAGCTTTTTAAAACTTATAATATCTGTAATGCAAATCAAAGAAACAGCAGTACCTAGTATGATTAACTTAAGGTTAGGCTTTATCCTCTCAGGGATTAATCTGTAAAGCATCAATATTGAAAATAGCCTTATCGGCAAGTCGAAAACTATAACATACCTTATGTTCTTGGTAAAGAAATTGTAACTAACAAATAAAGCTAGCAGTACAATAAAAAAATAAGTCTCCCTGATATCATTCTTTTTCATATCCTTTAATAAATAAAACAGATACCCCAAGGCTAAAATCGTAGTCAGGCAAGATAACAGCATATAATCAATTATATATCTAAACCATGGCCCGGAACCGAATAGTATAGCATAGACATTAATTTTTACTGTCGAAGAAACCACTTCTGAAATTTCCCATATCTTCGACAAATCCCCCGCCGCCAATAAGTATACCAAAGTCACAGATATTGCCGGGTAAATAAAGATATAAAGCAGGGTAGAAGAAAAATTGAGTTTTTCTTTGACTTTCGATTTATAAATAATCGTAAATATAAAGAAAGGCACCATCAAAAAAACGCAAGTCTCTTTGACTAATACCGCAAAGGAAAAAGAAAGTAAAAATAATATTTTCTTTGCAATCGTCTTATCTTCGCTAAGAAGCAAATTAAGGAATGTCCATATTGATAACCCGAAAAAAAGCGTAGTAGTACTATCTGAGAGGGCGCGCTTTGCCATTGCCATATTCAGCGGAGAGAAAGCGATTAATAACGCCAGGAGTACCGCCTTCTCCCTATCGAAAATCTTGGAACAAAAATAATAATTTATGATAATAAAAACAAGGTAAGAGAATAAAGCTAAATATGTCAGGCTGAAAAAAGAATTACCGAAGATTTTACAAAATATAGCGGATAGAAGAATAAAACCTATACGTAGGGGATTAGGGAATGTCCAATTATTTCTGTCTCCTAGGTACTCTCTAAAAAAGCTCCTGAACTCGAAGAGGCCGTTATCAGCTACCCTGACAGCATACTTAAGATAGTAATTCTCGTCGGGGTTCTCGGCAAACCTTTCGTATGGGATTAACCGCAGGATGATTACAAAAACAACAACAATCAACAAAACGATAATAATGTAGGGACTGAGATTGATTTCTTTCTTCATTATTTGCTATTTATTCAGTTGATTTCTGTGCTAAAACTAACATCTCATGACCATTCTTTACTTTATCTCTAAAAAACTTAAACTGGAGCCTATATATAAAACTCCAAAAAAAAGACTCCCGAGACAAAAATTTAGAGCAAAGAGGGATATCCCAGGCATTAACCGCAGAGCTTGCAATTGAACGTTTCAGCTTATCTTGCTCAATCGTCTTATTCTCAAAGGATTTTAGCTTAGTATATAACCTGCGTATAAAGCAGAAAACAGGATAGGTAAAATCCCAGAATATTAACGGCTTAAGCCCTGCGAGGATCAATTTCTCTTTAATCCCTTCAAGCGAATATCTCCTGTAGTGACCGTAAAAATCATCATCCCAGCGCCATTCTCTCGGATTACTCGGAAGAGAGATAACTAGAAAGCCGTTTATCGCTAATAAGGAAGCTATTTTAGTTAATGCCGCCCTATCATCATTGATATGCTCTAAAACATCTAAAAGAAAAACAGTTTTAAACTTTCCGTTTACCTCAAACAACGAACTTTTTACAACTTTAATATTATTAAAGAGCGCTAGATTACTTTTAGCATCTTCAATCGCTTGATCGGAAAGGTCAATCGCTTCACCTTGCCATCCTTTTAAAGCCAGGTGACTGCTTACATCTCCCGCTCCGCATCCGACGTCTAAAAACGGATAGCTAAGCTGATAATCGTCGATCAGCTTATCCAGGCAATAGATTAAATAATTCTTTAGCGGCGGAAAATTCGCCATATTACTAAATTAGCGTATCTAGATCAGTATTTAAAAATCTTAAAATGGAATATTTTTGTTTTCTCTAATATGTACTTCAACATTACCCAGAGATTCTGGATGCCGTATTTGAGGCTGCGCTTAAAATTTATCGAAGATGCCTCGGGAAAATAACGCGTGGGGATAGGTATGTCCCCTATTCTAAAACCAAAATATACTGCCTGCGCAAGAAATTCTGTATCGAATATAAAGTCATTTGAATTGTTACGGTAATTTATTTTTTCCAATACCTCCCGCTTGTAGACCCTAAAACCGGAATGAAAATCTCCCAGATTCTGCCCTAGGATCATGTTTTCTAAAGCAGTCAGGAAACGATTACTGATGTATTTATATAAGGGCATGCCGCCTTCGAGTGTTTCGCGCCTTGTTCTGATCCGGGAACCTATGACGATATCGCAGATATCCGTAGCGATGAAACCTACAGCAAATGGAATCACCCGGGGGTCATATTGACAATCAGGGTGAAGCATCACTACTATATCTGCTTGGGCTTTCAGCGCCTCCCTGTAACAGGTCTTCTGGTTCGCGCCGTAACCTTTATTCTTTTTATGAATAAAAGTCTTAATTCCCAGTTGCTTAGAGATAGTCACCGTCCTGTCAATACTGCCGTCATCCGTCAGGATAATATGATCTACGATATCATGAGAAATCGAATCGAATGTTTTTTTCAAAGTCCTTGCCGCATTAAAAGCGGGCATAATCACAACAATCTTTTTGCCTTCCAGCATAACCTACCCCTCTATCCTCCTGCCCTTAAGTAAACCCTATTTGGATGATTATATCAAAAAAGAAAGCCCCTGTAAATTAAGTAACTGCATAATTTATAGAATAAAGTGAACATAAATTATTTGCAAGAACTTACCCCACACCCAGAGTAACTGGATGTGGGGTTAATTCGCACAATAACTTACATCGTTATAATAAGACAAATTACTGCGTAAGTTAAGTGCTCATTAACATTTTACAGGGGCTTATCTTTTGTTAGGCGGTTATCATCTTCTTTTTTTCTTCTTCTTTCCGCCTCTTTTCATCTTGGCGCAAGAGATATCGCCCTTTTTATCGATGAAATAAAGGTAACCTTTTTCTCTCTTGATCCCTACCTTGGCTACCTTCTTGGGACTTCCTCCTTTTTTCTTCCCTCTTGCCATCTTTGCGCAAGAGACGTCGCCCTTCTTATCGACGTAATAGAGAAACCCCTTTACTCTTTTGATGCCTACTTTCACTAGTTTCTTTGCCATAACCTGTTTCACCCCCCTTCTTTTTTTAATTATTAATTTCCAATTTTAATCGGCTCCAACATCCGTTTCAATGTGGCGATTGCCGACAAAACCGCCAGATAACTTGTCTTGGGATTATCAAGATGTACTACATTCTCTGTAGATGTTCTTATTCTACCCGAATCAGATTCAATCTCTATCTCGTGCGTGTTTTTCGTAGCCGTAGGAGAAGCGATAATCCGCACGGTTGTCTCTTTGGGCCCAAGTCCGGCGATACTTAAAGTAGCGGCAACGTTAATGTTCTGCGGGAAAATCCTGGTCGCCATATAGGCATCGCCCTCAAATATAACCGTCTCTTTATCAATATGATCCAATCGAATCTTCCTTTTCAGTATATAGGGTATCCCTAAGAATGCCTTGGGAGGCTTCTTCGTAGTCAGAGTAACTTTTTTAACCTTGCCGCATGATGCTGCCCTTAACCCGTCTATGCCGCAGATCGCACCCGAAGGTATAAATATCCTGGAGTTTTTCTCTTGGGCTAATATTGATAATTCTTTATAACGCTCAATTATTCCGCCTACACTCATAATCATTACATCTCTACCTGCCAGGATACACTTTTTAGCCGTTTCAAAAGCAGCATCAGCTTTAGTCGCCTCGATAATCAGATCAGACTTATTTATCAAACCGGTTAAATTTAACTCTGCCAGTTTCTTATTCTTCAGTTCGCTGGCTAATTTATAGGCTTTCTCAGTCTCGATATCGTTCACTCCGGCCAACCGGGCCTGGCGAGAAAATTCAGCTATAATTGTCTTGGCTAAAGAAGTACCGATTGCGCCACACCCCACAATACCTATCTTTAGTATTTTTTTCACTTTAGCAGTTTAACAGTTAATTATTACGTTATCGATCAGCCGCATCTTACCAAAAAAAACAGCCAGGGCAATCAATATCCTTCCCTTTATCCTTTTTACTGGTTTGAATTCTTTTAGGTCAAAAATGGAAACATACTGAATCCTGGCGGTCTTCTTTTTCAAAATCAAAAGGCGCATTCTTCGGATAATTTCTTTTGAGCTCCTGTTGCCTTTCTTGATTAAACTCCCGGCGATTCTTAACGCTTGATATAAAACAGCGGCTTCTTCTCTTTGCACTCGACTTAAATAAATATTACGCGAACTCATCGCCAAGCCGTCCATCTCTCGGATAATCGGAAGAATCTTTATTTTAACCGGGATATTTAAGTCATCAACTAACCTCTTGGTGATTATCGCTTGTAAAGCATCCTTCTGGCCGAAATAAGCAAAGTCAGGATTAACTATATTAAAGAGCTTGGTTAATACAGTAGCCACGCCCCTGAAATGACCAGGCCTGAATTTACCGCATAACACTTGGCTCAGATCATCGACTTCTAAATATGTCTTATAATTTTTAGGATACATCTCTCCCGCGTCAGGAAAAAAGATTATATCTACTCCTTCTCTTTTACAGATATTTGTATCCGCCATTAAATTTCTCGGGTATCTTCTAAAGTCCTCCTTTGGAGAGAACTGCGCAGGATTAACAAAGATACTCACCACAACAAGATCACACCCTTTGTGCGCATTACGTATTAGGCTGATGTGCCCTTTATGCAAGGCTCCCATAGTAGGGACGAACCCAATAGATTCTCCCCTGCCTTTATATTTTTTGGAAAGAGCGGCCATCTTTTTAACACTTCTGATTACCTTCACCTTCTCGACTCCTTTCAGTCGCTCGAGGTGACCCTAAGCGAAGTCGAATGGGTCATATTATCTCTAACAGCGGCTTAACCACGAATTCACGCTCAAAGATTCTAGGATGCGGAATAGTCAACTTTCTGCTATTTAAGATCCTGTCTGAGTAAAAGAGAATATCTAAATCAATCGGCCTTGGCCCAAAGCGCACAGTCCTCTTTCTTCCACACTCTTTCTCTATTTTCTTAAGATTCTTAAGCAGAGACCGAGGAGCAAGATTTGTTCTGATTTTTAAAGCGGTATTGAGAAATCCCCTCTGACCGGAAGGGTCCCCTACGGGTTTGCTCTTGATAACCCGGGCAAGCTTTAAAACACGCGTATCTCTTAGAGAATTAACTTTTTTGACAGCCAATTTTATGTTCTCTCTTCTGTTTCCTAAATTCGAACCGATACCTAAATAACAGGTAACCATTAAGCTATTTTCTTTAATCTTCCTACGGCTTCTTTTATTCTCTCCTCTGAAACAGTCAGGGCCATACGGATATAACCCTCTCCGTATTTTCCGAATCCGACACCTGGAGTAACCACGATATCGGCTTTGTTCAAAATCAGCTGAGCGAATTGTATTGAATCTGTATTATCCGCAACCCTGATCCAGAGATAGAAAGTAGCCTTTGGGGCTCGTACCTTCCAACCTAAAGAATTAAGGCCAGAAACTAAAACATCTCTTCTGTTCTGATAGAGATTACACATATTCTTGATCTCTTCTTGAGGAGTTTTTAACGCAGAAACGCCGGCTAATTGAAGAGCAGAAAATATTCCTGAGTCTATATTTGATTTTACTTTTGCCAAGGCCGAAACTAACTCGGCATTACCGCAGGCCCAACCTATACGCCAACCGGTCATATTATAAGTTTTAGATAAAGAGTGAAATTCAATACCTACCTCTCTTGCCCCTTCAGCTTCTAAAAAGCTAGGCGACCTATAACCATCATAAGCCATCTCAGAATAGGCAAGATCAGAAATCACGATAATTTTATTCTTTCTGGCAAATTCAACTACCTGATCAAAAAAACCTTTTTCTGCAGTTGCGCCTGTGGGATTATTAGGGTAATTAATAAAGAGAATTTTTGCTTTTTTGAGTACATCCAAAGGCACCTCTTTGAGGTCTGGTAAAAAAGAATCGGCTTCTAATAGCGGCATAACCTGCGGCTTGCCTCCGGCTAGAATAGTCCCGCCTATATAGGGCGGATAACACGGATCAGGAACCAAGGAATAATCCCCCTGATCGATGAATGCCAGAGGAAAATGCGCGATGCCCTCCTTTGAGCCGATAAGAGGTAAAATCTCTTTTTCCGGATCAAGATCAACGTTAAATCTATTCTTATACCAGCCTGCGATCTCCTGACGTAATACGGGCATCCCCTGATCCAAGGCATAGCGATGATTAACTGGTTCCTCTACAGCCTTACGTAAGGCATCAATAATATGCCGGGGGGTAGGCTGGTCCGGATCTCCTATACCCAAGTCGATTATATCTCTTCCTTCTTGCTTAGCTTTTCTCTTCGCCTTATCAATCTCTAAAAACAGATAAGCTGGAAGCGAATTAAGTTTTTTTGATAGATTAAATGTATTTTTAGTCATAATCCTACCCTTTAAGTACGTCTTGCATATTATACAAACCTGCCGGTTTATCTTTGATCCATTTGGCTGCTTTGAGCGCCCCGAGAGCAAATAAATCCCTGGAGTGAGCCTGGTGTTTAATTTCAATACGTTCGGAATTCCCGCAGAATATCACCATGTGGTCACCGACGATGTCCCCTAGCCTGATAGCATGAATAGGAATCTCCTTCTTAGTTACATCAACTAAAACCTGCCCGATCTTCTTCGCTGTCCCGGAGGGAGCATCTTTCTTTGCCTTATGATGAGCTTCGGTTATCTCAATGCTATAATCCGCTCCTAATCTTTTGGCAAGTTCAGGCAGCAGTCCAAAAAGTACGTTTACCCCCACTGACATATTCACTGAATATACTACCGGAATAACTTTGGATATATCTTGGACTTTTTTTATCTGCTCTTCATTTAAACCGGTTGTCCCTAATACCAATGCTTTTTTATATTTTGCTACATAAGCCAAGTTAGCTTCACTGGCTTCGGGAGAAGTAAAATCAATAAACACATCAATCAAGAATATACCATCGGCAGTAGAGGATATTTTCAGCTTACCTAGCTCTTTTCCGATTACAGGAATACCTTTCTTCTCCAGCGCTAAGGTCAATTCGAAATCTCTGTCCTTGGAAGCTAACTCAAATATCCGCTTCCCCATCCTGCCGCATACACCGGCAATCCCTAGCTTTATCATATCTTTACTCCTTTTAAACCATAGTCTTTTAAGGCTTTCTTCAGTTTCTCGACATTTTCCGGGGACATACTTGACATCGGCAACCTTAGACCCGGCTCACACATACCAAGTAGGCCCATCGAAGTTTTTACCGGTATCGGATTGGTCTCGATGAAGATTGCTTTTACTAAAGGCGCAAGCTTATAATTGATCTCTTGTGCCCGGTTAATATTGCCATTTTGAAATTCCGAAACCAACTTTGCCACATCTCCGGGAACTATATTGGCAACTACCGAAACAACACCCGTACCCCCGATACTCAATACCGGCAGAGTCAAGCTGTCATCGCCTGAAAGCAAATCAAATTCATCGCCGCATAACGCTTTTATACTCTGCATCTGATTCAAATTGCCCGATGCCTCCTTTACCGCTGTGATATTCTTACAATCGCCTGCTAATCTGGCGATTGTCTCAGGTTCAATATTTACTCCTGTCCGCGAAGCAATATTGTAGAGCATAATCGGTATATCCACGGAATCAGCGATTGCTTTAAAATGTTGATAAAGCCCTCGTTGTGTCGGACGATTATAGTAAGGAGAAACCTGAAGCGATGCACTCGCTCCTATCTTAGCTGCATGTTTAGTCAGAGTCACGGCTTCCTCGGTTGAATTAGAACCTGTACCGGCAATCACTGGTACTCTTTTTTTCGCCTGCTCAACAGTAATCGCGATTACTTTTTCATGCTCAACGAAGTTTAAGGTAGCAGACTCTCCGGTTGTACCGCAAGGCACAATTCCCGAGGAACCGTTCTTGATCTGAAACTCAATCAAATCTCTTAATTTCTTTTCGTCAACCTTTCCATTATGAAAAGGCGTAACTATTGCTACGATCGAACCTTTAAAGATAATACTCCTAGACATAACACTCTCCTTTATAAATTAAGCTTGCCTTACCTTCCAACCATACATCCTTAAAATTATTTTTTTCTCTCCTGAAATAAACTTTTAATATCTCGCCACTTTCAGTAAGCAGTTTAATCTGCCTGTTAATTCCTGTCTTTAGGCTAAAAATCAGCGCAGAAGCAACAGAACCGGTGCCGCAGGCAAGCGTCTCATCTTCAACCCCTCTTTCATAGGTTCTTAATCTGATAGCATCAGGGAGCTGGACCTCTACAA
The DNA here is from genome assembly GCA_043813305.1 of Candidatus Omnitrophota bacterium. GTDB lineage: Bacteria > Omnitrophota > Gorgyraeia > Gygaellales > Profunditerraquicolaceae > JAHIZC01. The sequence goes on from JBDRLC010000037.1 coordinate 29,401, forward strand.
AATTTACATTTGTCCCACGGAAAGAGAATTTTTTGTGATAGCGCAGGGCTCTACCGATCATCTTAACATCAATATGGTCTAATCCCGCGACAAAGATTACAACATGAGGAACGCCGGTATCAATATAATTCACTTTTAAACGGCGATTAAATAATTTTATCTGAAGATTTAATTTAATATCCTTGGGATCGGTAAGTCTTATTTTTACAATTTCTGCCTTCACCCGAGACTCTATGATCCCCGCTTTCGTCTCTATTTTAGTATTTCTTTTGCCTACGTATAAGGCCGTACAGCGTGCACCGTTTCCGCACATCTCTGCCTCCGAACCGTCGGCATTAAAAATACGCATCCTGGTGTCAGCAATCCTTGATTTTTCCAAAACCAGTAGCCCATCCGCGCCTAAACCATATGTTCTATTACATATTTTTTCTGCAAGATCTGATAATCTTCGACTTTCAATTTTCGACTTTTGATTTTCGATCACTAGAAAGTCATTACCGGAGGCTACCATTTTGCTAAACTTAACCTTTTTCATCTTATAAACCAAAAAGAAACGAGGGTATTATCTCATTACGTACCAGATCCCGGCGAGACTCCCTCTTTCTGATTAAAAATACCTTATCTTTAACCACCATTATTTCTTCGCATCTTGAGCGTGAATTATAATTAGATGACATACTAAATCCATACGCCCCGGCACTCATAATACTTAAAGAGTCTCCTTCTTTTACTGGGGGCATCAATCTATCCTTAGCAAAAAAATCTCCACTTTCACAGATCGGGCCGACTACATCCGCCTTTTGACTCTTTGCTTTGGGTCTTGCTTTCTTAACAGGCAATATCTGATGGTAAGCTTCATATAAAGATGGCCTCATCAAATCGTTCATCCCGGCATCAACGATTATAAATTTCTTCCTGGGAGTAGTTTTAATATATAGCACTTTCGTCACTAAAACACCTGCATTGCCGACGATAAATCTTCCCGGTTCTAAAATTACTTTTAATTTAATCTCATCAAGCAGAGGTAAAACTTTCGCCGCGAATCTCTTTGCGGTCTGGGGAGATTCCCGGTTATAGACGATACCCAGGCCTCCTCCGATATTAAGATATTCTAAACTAATTCCTCTATTCCTCAGTCTTTCAACAAAAGCAACCATCTTGCTTATGGCTGCGATATACGGTGCGCTTTCGGTTATCTGCGAACCAATGTGTATATGCAATCCCGAAATTATTACGTTCGGCAATGCTTTACGCATAAGTAGAATCTGATAGGCATTCTTAAAATCAATGCCGAATTTATTGGTAATCTTACCGGTAGTAATATATCTGTGGGTTTTAGGTTCGACATCAGGATTTATGCGTAGGGCTACCCTAGAGACCCTGTTTAATCTTTTTGATATCCGGCTGATATTCTCTAATTCAGAGATTGATTCAACATTAAAAAATAAGATCCCTATCCTTATCGCTTCTTCAATTTCTCTGTCAGTTTTACCTACCGAAGCATAAACAATCCTCTCAGGAGGACATCCTGCTTCAAGTGCGCGGAACAACTCTCCCCCCGAAACAATATCCAACCCTGCCCCCTTATCAACCAACGCCTTCAGTATCGCCAGATTAGAATTTGCCTTTACAGAGTAACAGATTAATGGATTGATCTGCCGGAAAGCTGATTTTAATTTTAGGAAATGACCAATCAAAGTATGATAGCTATAAACATAAAGCGGCGTACCGAATCTTCTCACTAAAGTCTCGATTCTTACTTTCTCACAATAAAGCTGATTATTTAAATACCTGAATTCATGCATTTTATCTTAACTCCTCCTAATTAGGAAAGTAAGCCGGAATATAACGCGTATTATACTCTCTTTGGTAATTCTGGTGATCTTCATCCTGGGGATAATGGCAACAAGTTTTCTTACCTAAATAATAGTCAAAGTATTGTCTTATTACAACTAAAAGATCCTCTAAGGTTACATAACTTCCACAATGCTTTGTAAGAAAATTTGTATAACGAATTATTTCTATGGGATTAAAAATATCATTGTACGGATAGTGCTTGCAATCTAAAAAAGTAAACATCTTCCTAAAGGGTAAAGGTTTAATCGTATAAGCATAAGCCCTACCTGGACTAGCTGCCTTGAAATAACCGTTGATATAAAACAAAAAATCTCTTTTCCAACCTTCTGGCAATTTAGGTAAATTTTTACTTGAAAACTCCAAATCTATTTCGTCTCCTGAAGTCATAATTACAAATTTATCATCTGTTTCCTCTAATAAAGGTAGGGCATCTCCATATCTGGTAGCATAACCTTCTAATTTAACATAATCCTTCTTGACTTTTTGACTATAGTTATAAAATCCTGGCTCTCTGCCATCATCAGAGGAAAAAGCTGACCAACCATAAAAATGAAGATCTGCTTTCTGAGGCATTAATCTAAATACCTTATAACTATCAGCATCAAAAGAAGAAGTCCAGATTTTATCATAATATATCCTTTGATTTGTACTTATCCGGATACGATGATCTTCCGTAGGAAATATTGATTTACCTTTCCTATCCTGTAATCTAAAGGTCATGGTCTTGGTAAGTCCTGCTGGCATTCCCATAAATGACGTAACTTCCTCCCATTCACCGTTCTTCCCAATAACCTCTAAAGAAGGTAGCTTCATATGAATGCCTTGCTTTTCTGCTTCTCTAACATCATTTACCTTGGCTGATTCTTTACTATTAGCATACTCTGTCCAACCGTTAATATATAAAATTGAATTTTGAACATCTATGTTACCTAAATCTAGAATAAGATGGTGTAGTCTGGCAAAGCCTGAGATCTCTATATTATCAAAAGGTGCGTACATCCGGTCTATAGTAGTGATATATTTCAATACCTCTCTGCCTTTATCATCTACTGCTGAGATAGGAAGCTGTTCATTTCTGGATGTCATTATAGCAAAAAACCGCCTGGAACTTCCAATCAATGCCTCATCAGGATAAATATCATAATCAACAGGATGATCAACTGCTACAAGCTCAACCTTATCAAGATAAGTTACTTCCTGAAGCATCTCGTTAACCTTAAGCCTATATACGCCATCTTCCTCCTTTAGTTGAGAGGAATCTATTTTAATATACTCATCGCCATCAACGGGTACATATATCTTTCTATTGCCGAGTTTTCCCATATAATAACCGAGCACACTACTACCAAGAAAATCGGAAACAAAAAGATAATTTTTGCCATCGAAACTAAAAATAAGGGGGCAGCTTACTTTAGAGATCTGTAATTCACCTGTATTATAATTTAACCTTACATCAAAATAAGGCCCCCCTCCACTCCCTTGAGGTTCTTTACCATCTGCTATACATCGTGCGGCATATCCTTGGCTTGGATTAGAATAATAACGGTAATAGTGAGTTGATACACAATTATCTTTTGGGATACCCAATGCTTCTATGCCCAACTCTTCTTGTGTATCTGCATAAACGCCTTCTTTTAAGAAATATTCTTCATTCAGCTTTCTCATTACATTAAGAATTCTTGTAGCTTCTGCTGTTCTCATACGCTCTAATATCATATCGTACTGAATAATGCCTATTGTTACTAATGCACTGACTATTAGGAAAACTATGATTAACTCTAAAAGAGTAAAACCTTTCTTATTTTTATTATTAATTACACCCGAAGCTTCCTTTTCCATGCATCAATTTGTTTATGGACTAATTTAGGACTAGTGCCTGCGTAAGATTTTTTAAAACTTACGGAAGACCAAGCATCAAGGATCTTTTTAACATCCGGCCCCAACTTGGCCGAATATTTCTTCAGCTCTCTATCCGTAAGCTTTGCTATCTTTTTCCCCTTATCCAGAGAACCTTTAATAATCTTACCTACAATATCATGAGCTTCTCTATAAGGGGCACCTTTTTTGATTAGATATTCGACAATATCAACGGAAAATAAAGATTCATCGCTCAATTTAGCTGCTATCTCCTCTTTCTTTATAGTGATATTCTTAAACAGCTCCGCCAATATCCCTAAAGCATCCTTCATTGTCTCTACCGCATCAAAAAACGGAGGTTTATCTAATTGCATATCCCGGTTATAGGAAGTAGGCAGTCCCTTCATTAAGATCAGAATGCTTGAGAGGTCTCCGTGAATCTTTCCTACAGAACCCCTGATCAATTCCAGGACATCAGGATTCTTCTTATGCGGCATGATGCTAGAACCGGTACAGAAAGAAAAATCAATATCAATAAAGTTAAATTCCTTAGTCGACCAGAGAATCAGATCTTCGGAAATCCTGGAAAGATGCACTGATAAGATCGCCAGGTCAGACAACAATTCGATAATAAAATCTCTGTCACTGACCGCATCAATGCTATTTCCCGTAAGCTTACTGAAACCTAAAAGTTTTTTTACATATTCTCTGTCTATAGGGAGGCTCGTCCCGGATAAGGCGCAACTCCCCAAAGGCATGTAATCAACCCTCTTTCCAGCATCAAAAAGCCTCTTTTGATCCCTCTCTAGCATTTCAACATAAGCCAGAAGATGATGGCTAAGGAGTACACACTGCGCTACCTGCAGATGCGTATAAGCAGGAATCACTATCTTTATATTCTTCTCTGCCAGTTTTAGTATTGATCTTTGTAAGCCCTTGATCAACTTAAGCAAATCATTGACTTCCTCCTTACAGTACATCTTCATATCTAGGGCTATCTGATCATTTCTTGACCGGGCTGTATGCAACTTATCGGCAGCCGAACCAATTTTCTTCTTCAAGCTATTAGCGATATTCGTGTGTATATCCTCTGCGCTAAAATCATATTTGAATCTGCCGCTTTCAATCTCCTTAAAGATTATATTCAACCCTCTGACTATTAATTTTGCATCCTTGGGCGCTATGATCTTTGTTCTACCCAGCATCTTCGCATGCGCGATGCAGCCTAAAACATCATATTTTGACAGCTTCTTATCATAAGAGATGCTGGAGGTAAATTTTTCGGTTAATATATTTGTCTTTTTAGAGAATCTAGATCCCCATAATTTTTTTGCCATCTTTTCTCCTATTTCTTATAAGGAAGCCCCCAAAGCTTAATAAATCCCTCTGCTAATTTTTGATCGAATTTATCATCCTTACCGTATGTACTCAATTCCTTTTTGTAGAGCGAGTGCGATGATTTTCTGATTACCGGAACACAGTTCGCTTTAAATAGCTTAAGTTTAATCGACCCGCTTAATCTCCTCTGGGTGGAATTCACAAAACTATCCAATGCCTCTTTTAAAGGAGAAAACCAAAGCCCGTAGTAAACTAACTCCGAATATTTGAGCGAGACAATCTCCTTAAAATGCGCTGTCTCCCGATCAAGCACCAAACTCTCCAGTTCCTTATGCGCGATGTGGAGGATTGTTGCGGCCGGCGCCTCATATATCTCTCTGGATTTTATACCCACAAGTCTATTCTCTACCAAATCAGCCCTGCCGATACCATGCACCCCGCCGATCTCATTTAAATGATTAATCAAAGTCTTTAATCTATAAACCTTGCCGTCCAGCTTCTTAGGAATGCCTTTTTCAAAATGAATTTCAATATACTTAGGGTAAGTATATTGGCCTGTCGGGCCCTTAGTGATTATATAGGCGTTCTCCGGAGGTTCCTGGCCAAGATCCTCCAATACCCCTGCTTCGATACTTACACCCCAGAGATTTCTATCAATGCTGTAGGGCTTCTTCTTGCTTACATCTATAGGAATATTATACATTGACGCATATTCAATCTCTTCTTCCCTGGACTTAAACTCCCACTCTCTAACCGGAGCAATTATCTCTAATTTAGGGTCTAATATGCCTATGCTTACTTCAAATCTTACCTGATCATTACCTTTTCCTGTACAACCGTGTGCGACTGCTTTTGCTTTTTCTTTGTGCGCGATCTCAACCAGATATTTAGCAATCAACGGCCTGCCTAACGCCGTAGCAAGCAGGTATTTACCTTCATATATTGCATTTGCTTTAAGGGATGGTATTACAAAATCATTAACGAATTCATCCTGAAGGTCTTTAATGTAGACCTTAGATGCTCCGGCAGCAAGCGCCCTGGCTTCTATTTCCTCTAAATCCTCTCCTCCCAGGCCCTGGCCCAAATCAGCTACAAAACATATCACCTCATACCCCTGCTCTTTTAACCATCTTACTATGCATGAAGTATCTAACCCGCCTGAATAAGCTAAAACAACCTTTTTCATTATTTCTTCCCCAATAGTTTAATCAAAACTGCTTTCTGTACGTGCATTCTATTCTCTGCCTGATCAAAAACTATAGAATTCTTACTGTCAATTACCTGATCGGTTATCTCCTGCCCCCTGTGCGCCGGCAGGCAATGCATGATCAAAACTTTCTTCTTTGCCAGTTTTACCAATTTATTATTGACCTGGAAGCTCTTGAATACTTTCTTCCTTTTCCTGCTTTCACCCTCCTGGCCCATACTCGCCCAAACATCTGTATAGATCACATCTGCGCCTTTTACCGCTTCTTTGGGGTCTCTAAATACCCTGATCGAACTATTAGAGCCTGCAATCACTTTGGATTCCCGGACTACTCGCCCATCCGGTTCATATCCTTTGGGGGTCGCTACATTGATATTCAATCTTGTCTTTGCGCAGGCATAAAGCAGAGAATTACAGACATTGTTACCGTCACCCACATATGCCAGAAGCGACCCATTCAGATTCTTGACCTTTTCTCTTATCGTATAGACATCCGCTAATGCCTGACAGGGATGTAAAAAGTCAGTCAGTCCGTTTATCACCGGTTTATCCGAAAATCTTGCCATATCCAGCACATTTTGATGTTCGTAGGTCCTCAGCACTATACCGTCTGAGTATCTTGCCAGCGTCTTAGCTACATCCTCTATAGACTCCCTTACCCCCAGGCTGATCTCATGGGGAGCCAAATACAGAGAATGGCCTCCCAGCTGATACATTCCCACTTCAAAAGAAACCCTGGTTCGGTTAGAAGGTTTCTGAAATACTAAAACTAAAGTCTTCCCTGAAAGTTCCTTGCTGAATCTAGACTTTTGCTTTTTAAGTTTATCGGTCAGGCTAAATAAATCCCCAATCTCTTTAGCGGATAAATCTTTAATTGATATTAGATCTTTTTTCATCTTAATTACCTCTTAACACTTCTTCTAGTATCCCCATTGCCTTATTGGCATCTTTGATGCTTATATTTAGTGCCGGCATCAGCCTCAGCACCGTATGATGCGTACAATTTATCAGCAGCCCCTTCTCCATACACTTCTCTACTATACTTTTTCCTTCTTGATTCAAATCTATCCCGATCATCAAACCCATTCCCCTTATTTCTTTAATCAGCGGATACTTATTCTTTAATTCATTGAGCCTCTGAAAAATATACTTGCTGACCTTAGAGGTGTTCTCTAATAACTTTTCTTTATCTATCCCTTTTAATACTCCTAAAGCTGCCTTACAGATAACCGGGCCTCCTCCGAAGGTCGAAGCATGCATACCCGGCCCAAGCGTATCAGCGATCTCGTTCTTCGCTATCATCATTCCTATAGGTAATCCTCCTGCCAATGCTTTAGCTAAAGTGATTATATCGGGGGTTATTCCGTAATGTTGATAACAAAATAACTTGCCTGTTCTTCCGATGCCTGTCTGGACTTCATCGATGATCAAAAGCATATTCCTCTCAACGCATATTCTACTGAGCTCCAAAACAAAATCTTTATCAGCCACATTTACCCCGCCCTCGCCCTGAATTAACTCCAGCATTACAGCAACGGTTTTATCGCTGATCGCATTTTTAACTGCATTGATATCATTAAATTTAACCGTCTTAAATCCCTGGGGAAGCGGATCAAAACCGCTCTGATATTTTTTCTGGCCCGTAGCAGCTAAAGCAGCCAGGGTCCTTCCGTGAAATGAGTTTTCAAATGTAATAATCTCATATCTTCCTCTTCCGAACTTCCGGCTGAACTTTATCGCACCCTCATTTGCTTCTGCCCCGGAATTACAGAAGAATACCTTAGCAGGATAAGTCTTGAAAACTATCTCCTTGGCTAATTTTGCCTGAGGTATGTGGAAAAAATTATTCGGGATAAAGATCAGTTTAGAGATTTGGTCTCGGACTCCCTGCATAACCTTAGGATAACAATGGCCGAGATTCCCCACACCCCACCCCGGGAAAAAATCCAGATATTCCTTATGGTCGATATCCCAGAGCCTGGAGCCTTTACCCTTAATAAAAATTAAAGGCGTCTTAGTATAGGTTGGCATTATATTTTCTTTATAGCTTTGAAATATATCTTCCTTTTTCATCGTATTTATAACTACTAATGACGAGTTACTAGCTTACTAGTTACTTAATGATTTCCGTCCCAATACCTTGGTCTGTAAAAATCTCTAAGAGCAGGCCGTGCGGTGTCCGCGCGTCTACGATATGCGTCTTCTTTACGCCGTTCTCCAGCGCACTAATACAAGCTGAGACCTTTGGTATCATGCCCTGCTGTATAATCTTCTCTTCAATCAGGCTCTTTGCCTCGTCTGTAGTCAGTGTAGATAAAAATGAGTTCAAGTCCTGGGCATTTCTCATAATCCCTTTTACATTGGTTAATAAGACTAACTTTTCTGCCCCCAGCGCAGCGGCAATACTTGCAGCAGTTTCGTCCGCATTGATATTATAAGTCTTCTTATCCTTACCTCTTCCCATGGGTAAGATTACTAATATCTTATTCCTGTTTAATTTCATTTTCAGAGATTTGCTGTCTATTCCTACTATATGCCCCACTAACCCCAGATCTTGAGCTGCCAGTTTTTTTTCCACCTGGATCACATTCTTATCTTTCCCGTTTATACCCTCTGCCTTTGCGCCGTGGACATTTATTTCTTTGACAATCAATTTATTCAAATTCTCCAGCTCTTCCTCAACTAATTCAAGGGTCTGCTCGTCAGTCACCCTCATCCCGTCAACAAAATCCGTCTTCTTACCGCTAGCCCGCATCCTTTCGCTGATATTCGGTCCTCCTCCGTGGACCAATACCGGCCTTAAGCCTACGAAACTTAGGAAAACAATATCCTCCAAGACCCCCTCCCGAATACTCTCCTCACCAAGGATACTCCCGCCGTATTTTATGACAATAGTCTTTTTGTGAAAATTTTTAATATAAGGCAGTGCTTCAATTAAAACATCTGCTTTCCTGATTGCTTCTTCCATGTTTCTCCTTAATTATATTCTGCGTTGATCTTAATATACCTGGGCGTAAGATCAGAAGTATAGACCATTGCGCAGGCTTTCCCCCGTTTGATATCCAAGACGACGTTTATATTTTTCTTCTCTAATGGACTCAACTTTACTCTTATATTCTTCTCTTTTATCTCAACCCCACAAGCACCGGCTGCCGCAATTATTCTGCCGAAGTTTTTATTCTCACCGAAGATTGCAGTCTTAAAAAGATTAGAATTAGCAATATTTAAACCGACTTTTTTTGCTTCTCTAATGTTTTTAGCTCCCCTTACTTTAATCTGAATAAATTTACTCGCTCCTTCTCCGTCTTTAACAATCATCTTTGCTAATTCAAGACAGACACTGTTTAAGGCCTTCAAGAATAAACCGTAACTTTTTCCGCTATTGATCAAAGCATTTCCGCTTGCGCCATTTGCTAACAAAAATATGCTATCATTCGTACTCATACAGCCATCCACGGTAATACAATTAAATGATTGATTTACGCAAATCCCCAAGGTCTTATTCAATGCGCCCTGCGTAATATTCGCATCTGTAAAGATAAAACTTAACATCGTAGCCATATCCGGAGCAATCATTCCCGCACCCTTGGCAACTCCGCATATAGTAACAGTTTTATTAGCGATCTCAAACTTTGCTGTTACTGTCTTGGCAAAAGTATCAGTGGTCATAATTGCCTTCTTTGCCTTCTCTATCCCTTCCTTGGACAGTCCCGCGACTAACTCTGCTGCCGACTTCTTTATTTTACCTATTGCAAGGGGCTTGCCGATAATACCCGTTGAAGCAACTAAGACCTTATCTCTGCTAACGTGCAAGGGCCCAGCAATAGACTGAGAAAACTCAATTGCATCCCTTCTACCTTTACCACCTGTAAAACAATTTGCATTGCCGCTGTTTACCGCTATCGCCTGAAATAGCTTACTATGCTTAAGGTAGCTTTTATCAATTTTGATGTGCGCTGCCTCTATCTTATTAGTAGTAAACTTCGCTGCTGTCTTAGCCGACAGCTCTGAATAAAATAAAGCCAAGTCTAATTTTCTTTGCCTCTTAATACCACAGGCAACTGCACTCGCCTTAAACCCTTTAGGAAGTATTGCTTTTTTGTATACCTTCATCCCGTTAGAAACTCCTCTTTTTAATCCCGCCTATCTTTCTAACGGGATTCATACTAATCCTGCTTTTTCCGGAAAACCGCACATAATATTCATATTCTGCACTGCCTGCCCGGCTGCGCCTTTCAGTAAATTATCTATTGCTGCGATGATGATTATATTATCCGCATCATCTTTAATACCGATATCACAAAAGTTACTCCCTACTACATCTTTGAGCATAGGAAAAATACCTTCCTGCTTTATCCTTACGAACGGCTCCTTACGATAAAACTTTTTATAGAGGCTGACTAAATTTCTCGCCTTGGAATCTTTCTGCCTCTTAACATAAATCGTAGCCAAAATCCCTCTATTCAAAGGCAAGAGATGCGGAACAAAGGTAACTTTTATTTTCTTAGAGGCTAATTTTGATACTTCCTGATTGATCTCAGGGCTGTGTTGATGCATATTCACTTTATAAGCCTTAAAGTTCTCGTTAATCTCGGCATAAAGAAAGTCTTCTACAATTCTTCTCCCCGCCCCGGTTACTCCTGATTTAGCATCAATTATAATCGAATCTAACCTAGCGATCCCCAGGCTCACCACCGGTGCCAAAGCCAAGATACTTGCCGTCGGATAACAACCCGGATTAGAGATGAATTTTGCCTTCTTTATTTTAACCCGATAAATCTCAGGCAAACCGTAAACCGCCTGCATAAGATTCAGCTTGTCCTTATGTTTTGTTTTATAGAATTTTTCGTAAGTCTTTATATCTTGTAATCTATAATCCGCACTCAGATCAATGACTTTTTTATTAGCCTTTAATAACTGCGGTACCATCTTCATCGAGATCGTATGCGGCAGAGCCAAAAATATTACATCGCAGGTTGTGATGATCTCCTCTAGATTCGGCTCGCTGCAAATCAGGCTGATCTTGCCCTTAAACCTGGGAAAGATCTTCGAGAATTCATCAGGCCTATCTATTTTAGCAGAGAGGTTTTTAATCCTCACATCCGGGTGTCTTAGGAGAATATCGACGAGCTCTTCCCCTGTATAACCGGTTGCGCCTATAATTCCTACATTAACCATTTCTTCTCCTTTTGATTTACATTCACATATTAATCGAAAAATTCGTCGTAGTCAAGGTTTTTCTCGTCGGAAGAAACTATCCCTCGTATCATAGATTAAGAGCTAGATGCTCGGGATTATTCCGCGCAGATAACTTACGTCGCACTTTCTGCTTGGTAAGTTATGCGCTCAATAAAAAATCCCGCATCACAGCGGGACCATTTGAATTTTTAATTTTGCCTACCTGCCGGCAGGCAGGAAATTTTATTTTACATCTCTACCTCTTAGTCCACTGGAAGCGTTTACGCGCGCCTTTTTGTCCGTACTTCTTACGCTCTTTAGTACGGGGGTCGCGGGTAACAAAACCCTGTTTACGCAACAGATCCTTTAAACTGGGATCCGCCAGGATTAAAGCGCGGGAAATCCCCAGCCTTAATGCACCTGCCTGGCCGCTTAATCCGCCTCCGCTGATATTTGCAATCACGTTAAATTTTTCTATGTTATTAGTCGCAGTTAACGGCTGTTTTATGATGATTCTATCCGTTTCTCTGATAAAATATTTCTCATACGGCAGAGAATTAACCGTAATATCCCCGCTACCCGAAAAAAGCCAGACTCTGGCTCTTGATTCTTTTCTTCTTCCTACTGCCCTATATTTTATATTTTCTTCCATCTTAAATTTTCTCTAAAATTATCGGGTTTTGCGACTTATGAGGATGCTTATCATCCGCATAAACCTTCAATTTCTTAATCATCTTTCTTCCTAAGGGACCGCCGGGAATCATCCGCTTGACCGCAAGCCTGATTACGGTCGCAGGCTTTCTACTTAACATTACCTTTAAGGGTACCTCGGTCAAGCCGCCGGGATAACCGGAATAACGTCGATATATTTTCTGATTCAGCTTCCTGCCGGTAACCTTTACTTTTGAAGCGTTGATTACTATAACCCCGTCTCCGGTATCAACACTAGGCGTAAATATTGCCTTGTGTTTACCTCTTAAAAGAACCGCTACCTTAGTTGCAATTCTTCCCAGAACCTTATCCTTAGCATCTATAAGGTACCACTCTCTCTTTATATCTTCGATTTTAGCTATATATGTTTTATTCATAGGGTAAAATGGTTCAACTATAGGAACAATAAGTGTAACATATTTTCCCCCTAAGTCAACCCCTTTTTACAAGAACGAATTGACTCACATTAAATGTTACCGAAGAGATAGATAAATTGAATCGTTGACTCATTATTCATGTTACCCAAGAATAAAGGTATTTAAAGGAGGGGTAACCTATGAGCCCACGATTCAAACGAGAATACATGGA